>JAOPYL010000085.1 GCA_025964625.1 Actinoallomurus sp.
CCCTGGCGTCGCTGGCGGCGGCCGGGGGCGCCGGGTCGGCCGCGGCCTCCCACGGCGCACACGCCGCGATCATGGGCCTGTCCTCGGTCGTGTTCGCGGTCCTGCTGTGGCTGCTGCCGCTCGCCATGTTCGATCCCGAAAGGAACCCCGCCGGATGAGTTTTGAAACAACCGCCCTCCTGGTGACCTGGGCGGCTCTCGCGCTGCTCGCCCTGGTGGTGGCCGGGCTGGTCCGTCAGGTGCACCAGCTCGCGCAGGGACCCGGCACGCCCGAGGTGGGTGTGCGCACCGGCATGCCCGCCCCCGGACTGGACCGTCTCGCGCCGGAGCCGGGACGGCCGACCATCCTGCTCTTCCTCGGTGACGAATGCCCCGCGTGTCACGACGTCTTCCAGGAGGCGCTCGGCCTGACCGGGGCGCCGCCCATGCGGGCGCTCTTCTCCACCGGGACGCTCGATGCCGTCCCGCCGGCGAACATGCGGATCTTCGCCGACCAGGACGACCTTTTCCAGGCCTACCAGATTCCGGCCACGCCGTTCGCGGTGGTCGTCGGCACGGACGGGCGGGTACGGACGGCCGAGCCTGTGGGTTCGGTCCGTGGCCTGCACGCCCTGGTGGCCGAGGCTGGTGGGCGCGTGCACCACGACGCGATGGACGCAGTACAGGCACCGGGCGGCCTTGCCGGCCGGCAGAACTAGAGCGGGAGTGTGCCAGATGCTCGAACTCGACCAGATTCCCACACTGCGCGGGCCCCGGCCGGATGGCGCGGAGCGGATCCGCCGGCACGTGCCGGCGGCGACCGCCGAAGGTGTCGGCCGCCGTTCCATGCTGGGCGGCGCGGTCGCCGCCGGCACCACCGTGGGGCTCGCCGCCCTCGGCGTGTTCACCCCGGCCCGCAAGGCGATGGCCGCCGGGTACAGCCTCAAGAGCAGCGGCTACTACGACATCTATTCGACGTGCCCGTCGTACGCGGGCCCGTTCGACTGCTCTCCGGGCTGCGGGCCCAGCACGGTCGTCTCCACCGCGTGCCGGACCAGCGGCACGTACAAGGGCTTCCACCGGTCCAGCGTGTCCGACCCGGGCCACTACAAGTTGCGCCCGAACCAGTGCTACGCGGGCCACTACGACGGCTGGATCTGGCACTACGCGCACAAGTGCGGCAGTTGCACCAAGTCGGTGACCTGGCGCTGCCACGACGGCTGGAAGAAGAGCGCGGCCGGCAGCTGGTACAAGTCGATCTGCCGGTGGGCCCTTGCCTGCGCCAAGTGAGACCCTCCCGGCGGGACGCCTGCGCCGGGGGCTGACCGAGCCGCTGCTGCCGTTCGCCGCGCTGGCCCTGCTGGCCCTCGCGGCGTCGGCGGCGGAGCAGACCGTGCTGTGCTGGGCCTCGGTCGGGGCACTCGCCGGCTACGCGCTGTCCGGCTCGGTTTGAACGCGTAACAGCGACTCTGTGCTGTTCTCGCCAGGTTGGCGGGCGCCCGTACGGCAGAGCCACGTCCTCGCCGTCTTCACCCTCGGCCTCCTCGCCGGAGGCACGCTCACCGCGACCGTGCTGTGGTTGCTGTCCGGCCTCGGCGCGCCCCTTCCCAGCGGCGTGCGCACCGGCGCGATCCTCGCCGTCGCCGCGCTCGGCGTGGCCCGTGAGGCGGGCTGGGTCCGGATCCCGCTTCCGCAGAACGCCCGGCAGATCCCCCAGGACGTCCTGCAGCGCCGGGTCAGGCTGGGAGCCCTGCAGTTCGGCTTCGAACTCGGCACCGGCGTGCGCACCTTCGTCTCCGCCAGCGCCCCGTACGTCATCGCGCTCGGCCTGCTCCTCAGCCATCAGGGACCGGTCGCGACGATCCTCACCGGAACCGGCTTCGGCGCCGGCCGGGCGGTCACGGCGACCGTCCGCTACGCGAGCCGCCACGACGAGTGGGACGACCGCCGCATCACCCGGATGCCCCTCCTGACGAACGCGATCGGCGTCACTGTGCTGGTGGCGCTGGCCGTCCTGCTCCTACGGGGTCTCTGAGCACGAGGCCTCTCCATTTTCCCCACATCTCCTTGCCGTAGAGAAACAGGAACACGAACACCGGCACCAGCGCCAATATGGCGGCGGAGATGTACGCCCAGTGATAGAAGTGCCAGTTCCACATCGACGTGGCCGCGTGGATCTGGCTCGCGTTGATCCCGAAGAACCCGATGACAAAACTGATGGGCGCGATGACGAAGCTCAGTGCGCCGAACGCCGCTGCGCCGCGCAGGCGTCGCGCCTCGTCCTGCTGGCTTTCCCGGCTCTCTATGGCGGTGAGCTCGGAGCGTATGCTGCCGCCGAGCCGGATGAACATCTGACTGACCGTGTGCGCCCTGGTCCTGATCTGCATCACTTCGTACAGGTCGCGATGGAAGCTGTCGATCTGCGAGGAAGGGATGCGCAGACCCAGGTCCGCCGCCGTCTCCACGCTGAAGGCAAGGTCGAGCTCGAGGTTCCCCATCTCGTCGGCGAGGGTCTCCAGATCCTTGCGTTTTTGCTCTCCGGCTTTCTTGGCCTGTTTCTCGACTTGGAACTTGCGGACCTGCCGGTAAGCCTCCTGCCATATCTGCTGGAACCTCGAAGCCGTCCCGACGGCCTGGATGGTGGTCAGGAAAACGCTGTTCTCGACATCATCGAGATGGCCGTAGAGGAAACTGATGGCCGGACTGACCGCACCGAAGGTGCTCTCCCGCTGATTAAGGCCCTCCGGCCTCTTCAGTTCGGTGAACTCTGGACGGTACGGCGGATTGATGTGGTAGAGGAACTGCTTGACGACGTTCTCTTTCGGCGCCTCGGTGTCGCGAAGATCGCCGATCAGCACGAGCTGATGGCGTTCGATCGGCAGTTGGCGGGCGTTGCCGTTGTCACCGGCGGCCGGGGCGTCAGCGTCAGCGTCGGCATTGGGCTCTACCGCGGGCTTGGCGTTGACCTTGAGGGCCAGATCATCGATGTATGTGTCGAGATCGGTGTCGTTGATCTGCACCCGCATGTCGCCGCACAGCTCGAGCACGCTGGCGGCCAGAGACGAGTCCGTGTTCATGTCGGGACAGTCCAGGTCGATGATCAGCGCCGCCACGACCTGGTCCGCCGGGAACGGCAACGCATAGATCTCCAGTTTCGCCGACAGGACCTCATCGATCTCACCAAACTCGCCGTCCGGAGATGCGAACCGTATCTGGTTCGCCGAAAGCTTCCCGGAGCGGTTGATGACGTGCGGAACCTGGCCGGAGAAGAGCCTGCGGAAATCGCTGGATCGCTCTTCGGGCTCTGCCGCACTTTCATCTGGGTCAGGCGGCACTTCCGACGTGATTTTTCCAGAATGACGTCTGTGCGTGGCATAGATACTGATGATCTGGACCGAATACGCGTTCCTGATCTGAACCTCGGTCATCGCCGCAGCCCCTAGCACCACTCCCAACCCAAGAGGTCACGACCTCTCGAGTTCTCTACCGGGGGCGTTCAGCCTACCCGCCGTATGCACAAGATCACCCAGAGTGTCCTGTAGTGGACATCTCCGTAACGACGCGGCGAGCCGACACGAAGGGGGAAAACGCTCCGGTCGCACTCAGGTGGCCTCAGGGCATGATCTCGGCCGCGACGATGGCGCCGAGCTCCCAGACGCCCTCGATCTCATCGGTGGCCGCACCGGCCCGCACCGCCTCGAACAGCTCGTGCGTGCCGGGAGACGCGGTGTGATGGACGATGAGCAGCCGCGTCATTCGCCTAACCGGCGGGGGCGAGTGTGACGTCGACGCTGAAGCCCTCCTCGGGCGTGGCCTCCAGGGCGAGGTCGGCGATGCGGCCGGCGGCGCGCAGGTCGACGACGGCCACACGCCCGGCGCCGGCGCCGCGGACCGCGGCCCGCTCGACGTCGGCGCGCATCGAGACCTTCGCCGTGGACTTGGCCCTGCGCACCTGCCGGAGCACGTCGGCGGTGGCGGCGAGCACCGCGGGGTCCCCGCCGCCCGTGAGCTCATCCGCCACCGGCCACGCCGCACGGTGCACGGAGCCGTCCTGCCACCACGACCAGACTTCCTCGGTGACGTAGGGCAGGATCGGCGCGAACAGCCGCAGCACGACGGACAGCGCCTGGCGCAGCGCGGCACGAGCTGAGGTCGCGCCCGCGCTCTGCTCCCCGCCCGCCTCCGGCCCACCGTAGGCACGCGACTTGACGAGCTCGAGGTAGTCGTCGCAGAGGTCCCAGAAGAACCGCTCGGTGCGCTCCAGCGCGCGCGTGTAGTCGTTCGACTCGAACGCCGCCGTGGCCTCGCGGACGACGTCGGCCAGCGTGGCGAGCATCGACAGGTCCAGCGGCTCGCTCACCGCGGCGCCGGCCGGCACGTCGCCGAGGCCCAGCACGAACTTGGACGCGTTGAGGATCTTGATGGCCAGCCGGCGGCCGACCTTGATCTGGCCGGTGTCGAACGCCGTGTCGGTGCCGAGCCGCCCGTTGGTCGCCCAGTAGCGCACCGCGTCGGAGCCGTGCTGCACCAGCAGGTCCATCGGTGTGACGACGTTGCCCTTGGACTTCGACATCTTCTTGCGGTCAGGGTCGAGGATCCAGCCGGACAGGGCGGTGCCGGCCCACGGCAGCGAGCCGTGTTCAAGGTGCGCCCGCACGACGGTGGAGAAGAGCCAGGTCCGGATGATGTCGTGGGCCTGGGGTCGCAGGTCGTACGGGAAGACCGCGGCGAACAGGCCCGGGTCTCGCTCCCAGCCACCGGCGATCTGCGGGGTCAGCGACGACGTCGCCCAGGTGTCCATGACGTCCGGGTCTCCGATGAAACCCTCCGGCTTGCCACGGTGGTCCTCGGTGAAGCCGGGCGGAGCGTCCGACGACGGATCGACCGGCAGCGCCTCCTCCGACGGCGTGATCGGCTCGCTGTGGATCGGCTCGCCGTCGCGGTCCAGGGGGTACCAGACGGGGATCGGCACGCCGAAGAACCGCTGGCGGGAGATCAGCCAGTCGCCGGCCAGGCCCTCCACCCAGTTGTCGTAGCGGGCCTTCATGTACGGGGGGTGCCAGGTCAGCTCGGCCCCGCGCGCCAGCAGCCGGTCGCGCAACTCCGCGTCGCGGCCGCCGTTGCGGATGTACCACTGGCGGGTGGTGACGATCTCGAGGGGCTTGCTGCCCTTCTCGTAGAACTTGACCGGCCGGGTCACCGGACGCGGCTCACCGTCCACATCGCCGGACTCGCGCAGCAGCTCCACGACCCGCTCCCGGGCCGAATGCACCGTCCTGCCAGCCAGCTCGGCGTACGGCTCCGCGGCCACGCCGGCCGGCGGGTCGGGCAGGATCCGGCCATTCCAGTCGACGATCGCGCGGGTGGGGAGGTTCAGCTCGCGCCACCACGTGACGTCGGTGAGGTCGCCGAAGGTGCAGATCATGGCGATACCGGAGCCCTTGTCCGGCTCGGCGAGGTGGTGCGCCACGACCGGCACCTCGACGTCGAACAGCGGGGTGCGCACGGTCGTGCCGAAGAGCTCCTGATAGCGGGCGTCGTCGGGGTGCGCCACCAGCGCGACGCAGGCGGCCAGCAGCTCGGGCCGGGTGGTCTCGATCCAGACCGGCCCGGCGCCCTGTTCCTCCGGACGGCGGAACCGGATCCGGTGGAAGGCACCCGGATGCTCGCGGTCCTCCAGCTCGGCCTGGGCGACCGCCGTGCGGAACGTGACGTCCCACAGAGTCGGCGCCTCGGAGACGTACGCCTCGCCGCGCGCCAGGTTGCGCAGGAACGCCCGCTGCGCCGTGGCGCGGGACGCGTCGCCGATCGTGGTGTAGAGCAGCGACCAGTCCACCGACAGCCCGACACGCCGCCAGACGTCCTCGAACGCCTTCTCGTCGATCTCGGTGAGCCGGTTGCACAGCTCGACGAAGTTCCGCCGGGAGACCGGGATCTGCTTTCCGGGCTTCTCCGGCGGCTCGAACGACGGGTCGTACGGCAGGGAGGGGTCGCAGCGCACGCCGAAGTAGTTCTGCACACGGCGCTCGGTGGGCAGGCCGTTGTCGTCCCACCCGATGGGATAGAAGACCTCCCGGCCGCGCATCCGCTGGAACCGCGCGATCGCGTCGGTGTGGGTGTAGGAGAAGACGTGGCCGACGTGCAGCGAACCGCTGACCGTCGGTGGCGGAGTGTCGATCGAGTAGATCTCCCCGCGCGACTTCGACCGGTCGAATCGGTAAGTGCCGCGCTCGTCCCAGAGAACCGCCCACTTGCCCTCGATCCCGTCGAGGGTGGGCTTCTCCGGAGCGCGCGGCTTTCCTGTCATGCCGCCAATGGTATTGGCCAACCACGGCAGGTCCGTCGTCATCGCGTGATCGCCTGTGAGAGGCTCGGACCGGTAGCACGGACTGAGAGGGACGCGCATGGCGGACAAGGGCGATCTCGGCTGGCGGTTGCTGGCCGGTGCGGCGGCTTTCGGCGCGGGCTTCGTGGCCCGGAAGACGATCACCATCGGCTGGAAGCAGGTCACCGGCAAGGAACCCCCCACCAACCCCGAGTCTCCGGACGTCAGGCTCGCCGAGGCCCTCGGCTGGGCCGTCGTCACGGGCGTCGGCATCGAGGTCGCCCGGCTGCTGGCGACCCGCGCGGCGGCCAAGCGCTGGCACGAGAGCACGGGCGAGCTGCCCGCCGCGCTGCGCTCGGCGGCCCGCAAGATCAAGCACGCCGACGCCTGAACAGAGTCCGGGCTTCCCCGCTCCGGAGGTGGAACGTGTTCCCGTTCGAGAACGAGTTGCGCCGTGAGCGTCATCGGCTGATCGAGACGCTCGACGGCCTCACCGACGAGGAGTTCTCCTCAGGGCCCACTCTGTGCGCGGGCTGGGCGCCCCGTGACGTCCTGGCGCACGTGGTCGGGCTGGACGACATGCGGACGTATGCGCGCTTCGGTGGCCGGATCAACGCCGCGAACGAGGCGATGGTGCGGCAGGCCCGTGATCAGCCGCGCGCGCGGCTGATCACGGCGGCCGCGGGCTGGGCCGACCGGCCGTCTCTGACCAGCCGCGTCGGGGCGGCCGTTCTCCTCGGTGACCTCAGCGTTCACCACCGGGACATCGTGCGCGGACTCGGCCGTACCCGGGTCGTTCCCGAGCCGGTGGCCGCCGCGATCTTTCGTGAGGGCCTGCAACTGAGCCTCTGGCTGAATCGCCGGGTGCTGCGGCACCGGATCGTGCCCACCGACGGCGGCCGGCCGATCGGCCGGGGGCGCCCGGTGCGGGGCACCCGGGAGTCGCTGGGCCTGTGGCTGTGCGGACGCGACGCCGTGGTCTCCGAGCTGGAGTTCGGCTGACCGGTCGCGCGTCGCCGGCGGGCCTCCGGCTCGGGAGGCCTCCATGGCGGGTCGCCGGGGCGGGAAGCGCCGCTAGAACCGGCCGCCTTCGACGGATGGCCGCGTGCCCGGGCCGAGGTTCTGCCGGCCCAGGTCGTTCCGGATCTTGTCGGCCAGCCTCTTGGTGGCCGTGCGGTTGAGCGCTCCTCCGGCGACGGCGCCGGTCAGGAATGGGCCGAGGGTCGTGAAGTGACGGCCGAGGGTGCGCAGCAGGCGCTTGCGCAGACCGGTCTTGGCCGCCACGCCCAGCGCCGCGGTCAAACTGCCGGGCTGCATCGGGTCGAACCCGCGCTGCTGCGCCCACGACTGCAGGAAGATGCCGCCGCGAGCGGTGCCGGTGCCCGGTACCTCGACGCCGTACACCTCATGCAGCTCGGCGATGAGCTTGACCTCGATGGTGGCGACGACCACGGTCTCCGCGACGATCTGGGCGGGCGCCGTCAGCAGGAGCGGAGGCGCGGTGAACTGGATCGCGGCGAGCGCTCCGCCGGCCGCCCCCACCCCGGTCGTGACGCGCTGCGCGGCACGTACCAGTGAGTCGGCCAGCGCTTCGCCGGTCAGGCCGTCGTGATGGCGGCACAGCGTCTCGAGGTCACGTACGGGCACATGCGGGGCGATCTCCATGACGACGTCGGTGAGCCAACGTCCCCGTCCGACACCCGCGGCCCGAGCACGGCCCGCGCTCGCGGCCAGTAGGCGCGCGAACCGGCCGAGCAGCCGGCCGCGGGTCTCGCGGTCCAAGTCATCGTCGGCGGACAGCCGGCCGACCAGCTCCGCCATCTCCTGGCCGAGCCGGTCGTCGCCGTCCTCCCAGCGGTCGACCTCTCCCTCCGACACCGGAACGTCCCGGCCTCAGGCCGCGCACTCACGGCAGATCAACTGACCGTTCTTCTCCTCTGCCAGCTGACTGCGGTGATGCACGAGGAAGCAACGGGCGCAGGTGAACTCGTCCGCCTGACGCGGCAGAACGCGGAGGCTCAGCTCCTCGTTCGAGAGGTCCGCTCCCGGCAGCTCGGTCACCTCACCGGCGTCCAGGTCCTCGTCGATGACGCCCGTGCTCTTGTCGGCCCGGCGCGCCTGCAACTCCTGCAGGCTGTCCTCGTTGAGGTCGTCGTCTGTCTTACGTGGACTGTCGTAGTCGGTGGCCATCTTCTATCTCCATCCCCCTCGGTCCTTAGTTATGCGCCCCGTCGCGCGGGTCTAACGCTCGGGAAGCCCATCTTGTGCCCGATCCGGGCGGGAAATTCTGTCACGGGATTTGACCCACAACACGCAAGCCACGTCGCGTCACACGGCGACTCCCTCTCACCCGCACCGGAGATGCCCGATGTGTCGGACATCACAGTAAGGGGCGGGCGGCAAGGTCCCGCCTAACCCCTAGGAACCGGATAAGGACGACGAGCGTCACAGCTAACGCGATATCGTTCCCGCCTGATGGACCTGGCGGGTGCAAAGGATAAGGGTTGTCGGAGGGGGTCACACATGCCGGATGCCGCTCCCCTGGAGCCGGGCGATCCGGCCTCGCTCGGGCAGTACAACCTAGTCGGAAAACTTGGGGAGGGCGGTCAGGGCGCCGTCTACCTCGGCCGGTCGCCGTCGGGCGACCACGTTGCGATCAAGCTCCTGCACGTTCAGATGAACACCGACTCGTCTGCTCGCACACGGTTCGCGCGCGAGGTCGAAGCGGCGCAGAAGGTATCACCTTTCTGTACCGCGCAGGTCCTGGACTATGACCTCCACGGCCTACCTCCGTACATCATCAGCGAGTTCATCGACGGGCCGCCGCTGTACGACGTCGTCCTCCAGGAGGGCCCCTTCCGCGGGACGGCGCTCGAACGCCTGGCCATCGGTACCGCCACCGCACTGGCGGCGATCCACGAGGCCGGCGTTGTCCACCGCGACTTCAAGCCCAACAACGTGCTGCTCGCGTCGGACGGCCCGCGGGTCGTCGACTTCGGCGTCGCCCGGTCCGTCAACTCCCAGCAGAGCTCCGTGACCGCGACCGGCATGGTGGTCGGCACGCCCGGCTATTTCGCGCCGGAGCAGCTCACCGGCGAGCCGCTGACGCCGGCGGTGGACATCTTCGCCTGGGGCGCGACGATGGTGTTCGCCGCGACCGGTCACTCGCCCTTCGAGGCCGGGACACTTCCGGTGATCATCAACCGGATCCTCAACGAGGAGCCGGACCTGTCCCGGCTCACCGGCACCATGCGCGAGCTGGTCGGCGCGGCCCTGGACAAGAACCCGCGCCGCCGGCCGGCTGCCCATCAGTTGCTGCTCCGCCTGCTCGGCCAGGTCGGTGTGACCCCGGTGCCGGTGACCGACCGGGAGGATCTCCTCGGCAGGGGCACCCAGATCGCGTCGGAGCTGCCGCCACCGCCCATCATCGCAACGCCGCCCCCACCGCCGATGATGCCACCTCTGGTGACGCCGCCGCCGATGATGCACCCCGGCCCGGCGACGCCGAATCCGCCGATGATGATGCCGGGCCCGCAGACTCCGCCGGCATGGCACCAGCAGACGCGACCACCGCCGCCCCGCTACGCGCCGCCACCGCCACCGCCACCGCGGAAGTCCAGCAACGCTCCGGTCTTCATCGGGATGGGCTGCCTGCTGGCCCTGCTGCTCTTCGTCGGCCTGCCCATCGCGCTGTTCGCGGGGTTCCTGCACAAGACCCAGAGCGACCTCGGCAAGCTGTCGTCGCGCTACGGTGTGCCGGACTCCTACGTCGGCACCTGGAAGGGAACCGGCCACAACACGGAGGCGCGCGCGAACAAGCAGCCCTACAGCGTGGTGGTGACGCTGAGCTCCGGCTCGCGGGTCGGCCACGCCGTCTACGGCGACTGCTCCGGCTCGATGCTCATGGAGTCGGACAGCTCGTCCGGCACCAAGGTGGTGTTCAGCCAGAGCCTGTTCAGTCCGGACAGCGGCAAGCAGTGCCCGGTTTTGACATATGTGACGATGACGCTGAACGGTTCGCAGATGGACTGGCAGATCAGCAAGACGACATACGGAAGCTCGTTCGCCAGCTCAACGCTCACCAAGTAGTGACCCCTGGGAGGGACGCTCATGCCGGGGACCACTCCCCTCCGGGCAAACGACCCTGAGCAGCTGGGGGACTACCGCCTGACCGCTCGCCTCGGGGAGGGCGGCCAGGGTGTGGTCTACCTCGGCGAGAGCCCGGAGGGCGACCAGGTCGCCGTCAAGCTGCTGCACGCGCAGTTCAGCGGTGACGCCAAGATGCGGGCGCGGTTCGCGGGGGAGCTCGCGAACGCCAAGCGTGTCGCGCCGTTCTGCACGGCGCGGATCATCGACGCCGACGTCGAGGGCGACACGCCCTACCTGGTGAGCGAGTTCATCGACGGGCCGTCGCTGCGCGGCGTCGTGGCCGCGGAGGGCCCGCGTTCGGGCGGCCCGCTGCAGAGGCTGGCCATCGGCACGGTGACCGCTCTGGCCGCCATCCACCAGGCCGGCATCGTGCACCGCGACTTCAAGCCGACGAACGTGCTGCTCGCCGCGGACGGACCTCGGGTCATCGACTTCGGCATCGCGCGCGCCCTCGACGCCACCGGGACGGTGACCAGCACGGCGGTGGGCACGCCGTCGTACATGTCACCCGAGCAGATCGCCGGCGAGGTCGCCGGGCCGCCCGCCGACGTGTTCGCCTGGGCCTGCACGATCGTGTACGCGGCGACGGGCTCCCCGCCGTTCGGCCACGACTCGATTCCGGCCGTGATGAACCGGATCATCCATCAGGAACCGGGCCTGGGCCTGCTCATGGGACCGCTCCGCGAGATCGTCGCGGACTGCCTCGCCAAGGATCCGGGCCGCCGGCCGACCGCGCAGCAGATCCTGCTCCGCCTGCTCGGCAACGACGGTGTCGTGCTTCCGGGCGCCGGGGCCGCTCCGCCGGCCGTGATGCTGAACCAGGGCGCCCAGGCGGCGGCTGAGGACACTCCCAGCCCGCGGTGGACGCCGCCGGGCGGCCCGTACGGCTCCGGGGGCGGCACACCGCCCCCGCACGGCCTCGGAGGCGACACACCGCCCCGAGGGCCGTACCGTCCGGGCGGTGACACACCACCCCCAGGCGGCCCCTACCGGCCCGGCGGCGACACACCACCCCCAGGGCTGCCACCGATGCCGCAGCCGTACGCACCGGGACCGTACGGCCCGCGCCGGAGGCGGAAGGTCCATCCGGGAGTGCTGGCCGGGGCCGCCGCCGCGATGGTGCTGCTCGTCTCGGCGGGGGCGTTCGCGGCGGTGGAACTCGCCGGCCACGACGGAGGGAAGACCACCAAGACGGGCGGCACGTTCCGGATGGCGATGTACGCCCCGCAGTACATCGACCCCTCCAACGCGCTCGTCCCCGACGACTTCTTCGCCGTCGAGAACCTCTTCACCGGCCTGAGCCAAATCCGGCCGGACGGCTCGATCCGCCCGGCCCTCGCCGCGCAGGTGACCAAGAACGCGACCTGCTCGCAGTGGCGGTTCACCATCAGGCAGGGCACGACGTTCAGTGACGGGGAGCCCGTCGACGCCGCCGCCTTCGCGCGGAGCTGGAACCGCACGGTCCGCAACAAGTCCGGCGGCGAGGGCTACCTGATGAGCGACATCCGGGGGTACTCCGACGTCGTCTCGGGCAGGGCGAGCACGATGTCGGGCGTCACGGCGAGCGGTCAGAGCCTGCTGGTGACCCTCACCGGACCCGACTGCGACTTCGAGAACCGGGTCGCCGCACCGGTGTTCGTCCCGATGCCACCGGAGGCCGGGGAGCCATCGGACGCGGCCTACAACCGCCTGCCGATCGGGAACGGCCCCTACAAGATCGCCGCGTACACCCCGAACAGCCGGCTCACGCTGGTCCGCAACGACTCCTACGCCTTCACCAAGCCGAAGCTGGACGGCGTGGACATCACCTTCGTCTCCGACCTCGGCCAGGCGCTGGCGGGCTTTGAGGCGGGCCGCTACGACTGGACCGAGCTGCCGTCCACCTCGGTGCCGGGCGCCCGTGCGCGCCACTCCTCGGACGGGGAGCTGATCAGGGGCGACATCGGCGGCATGACCTTCCTCCTGCCGATCGACGACAAGGGCACGATGACGTCGAAGAAGGCGCGCCTGGCGGTGTCGTACGCCCTCGACCGGAAGGCGATCGTCTCCACCGTTTACCAGGGGATGTACTCCCCTGCGACGTCCATCGTGCCGCCCACGGTCCCCGGCGCGTACGTCAACGGCTGCACCGCGTGCGTCAGCGACCCGGCGCGGGCCAGGTCGCTGGCGGCTCAGGCGGGGCTCGGCCCCGGCGCCAAGGTGACCCTCACGCTCGGCCAGACCAGCTCCTACACGCAGCTGGCCACCGTGGTGCGACAGCAGCTGCAGTCGGTGCTCGGCTGGGACGTCCAGCTCAGGAAGCTGCCGATGACACAGATCTACCGGGACGAGGCGAGCAGGGACGCCCAGGGGCTCTACCCGTTCTCCTGGGTGGCGGACTACCCCTCGGCCGAGAACTTCCTCGACTCGCTGCTGTCCAGTGACGCGATCCAGCGCGGGAACGACGGGTCCGTCGGCGGGACCAATTACGCGCGCTACAGCAGCAGCGCCTTCGACAACGCCATGAACATCGCCCGGTCCACCGCCGACCCGGCGCAGCGCGCGCAGAAGCTCCAGGCGGCGGAGAAGATCGCTCTCGACAACATGGCGCTCATCCCGCTGTACTCCCACACCCAGTACCGGCTGGCCGCCACCGGAGCGTTCACCGGCGTGGGAATGGACTACCTCGGCTACCCGGCGCTCCTGACGACCGCCCGCAGGTAGCCGCCCCTCGACGCGCCGCTCCGGGGCTGACGGCTCAGGACCTCGGCAGGCGCACGGTGACGATGAGGCCACCGCCCTCGTGCGGGGTGGCGATCACCGTGCCGCCGTGCGCGGCGGCCACCGAGCGCACGATCGACAGCCCCAGGCCGGCGCCCTTGGCCGACTCGATCCGGTCGGTGTTCAGCCGCCGGAACGGCTCGAACAGGTTCTGCACCTCATAGGCGGGCACGACCGGGCCGGTGTTCTCGACCTGGCAGGTGGCCCACCCGTCGAGAATCCCGGTGCGGACGACGACCGTGCCGTCCTCGACGTTGTACCGGACGGCGTTGCCGACGAGATTCGAGACCAGGTGTTCGAGCAGCACGGGGTCCCCCACGGTGGACCCCGGGGTGAGTTCGGTCGTGACCTTGATGTCCGGCCGGTCCGCCCCGCCGCCGTGCGTCTTGAGCACCATCGCGGCGACCTCGCTCAGGTCCACCGGGGTACGCGTGGTCAGCTCCCGCTCACTGCGGGCCAGCAGCAGCAGTCCCTCGATCAGCCGCTCGTGGCGGGCGTTGTTCGCCAGCAGCGTCCGGCCGACGGTCTTGAGGTCCTCCGACGCCTCCGGGTCGGTGACCGCGACCTCCAGCAGCGTCCGGTTGATGGCGAGCGGGGTGCGCAGCTCGTGCGAGGCGTTCCCCACGAACCGCCGCTGGGCGTCGAACGCCTGGTTGAGGCGCTCCAGCATCGCGTCGAAGGTGTCGGCCAGCTCCTTGATCTCATCCTCGGGCCCCTGCAGGGCGATGCGCTCGTGCAGGGTGCTCTCGGAGAGCCTGCGGGCCGTCGCCGTGACCTTCTGCAGGGGCCCGAGCGCCCGGTCCGCCACGAACCAGCCGAGCGCGAGGGCGATCAGCCCGACGCCGAGCAGGGCGAACGCCGACTGCCAGATGAGCCGGTGCTGGGCGTTGTCGATGAAGCTCTGCCGGATCGCCTGCTGCTCCTGCTGGGAGATCCCGAACGGGTCGGTGGTGCGGACCTCGAGCGGCAGGCTCTCCAGGATGTTCGTCACCAGCACGTAGGCGACCGTCAGCAGCAGGACGCCGGCGGCGAAGAACAGGCCGCCGTAGAGCAGAGTGAGCCGCAGCCGCACCGTCACTCGGCGCGACAGCGCGGCCGGTGAGGGGCTCAAAGGCGGTACCCCGCGCCGGGCACGGTCTCGATGACCTGCGGCTCACCGAGCTTCTTGCGGAGGGTCATCATCGTCACCCGCACCACGTTGGTGAACGGGTCGATGTTCTCGTCCCAGGCCTTCTCCAGGAGGTGCTCGGCGCTGACCACGGTTCCCTGCCCGCGCATGAGCACCTCCAGGACGGCGAACTCCTTGGGCGTGAGTTCGACGGGGCGCCCGGACCGGGTGACGACCCGGCGCGCCGGGTCGAGGCGCACGCCGGAACGCTCCAGGACGGGCGGCAGCGGCGGCGCGGACCGGCGGCCCAGGGCCCGGATCCGGGCGATCAACTCGGCGAAGGCGAACGGCTTCGCGAGGTAGTCGTCGGCGCCGATCGACAGGCCCTCCACCTTGTCGTCCAGCTCCCCGGCCGCGGTCAGCATGAGGACCCGGGCGGTGGCGCCGTCGGCGACGAGCCGCCGGCACACCTCGTCCCCGTGCACCCGCGGCAGGTCGCGGTCGAGCACGACCACGTCGTAGTCGTTGACGCTGGTCCGTTCCAGCGCGCTGGCGCCGTCGTACGCGACGTCGACGGCCATCGCCTCGCGCCGCAGCCCGGTGGCGATGGTGTCGGCGAGTACACGTTCGTCCTCGACGACCAGGACTCTCACCTGTTTCCACCCCCTGGAAAGCCGCGCGCTGGACCGGCGAGTCAGTTATCCCACAGCGGGCGTAAGTGCCCGATAAGCAGGTCCAGGGTATTCGCAGGTTTAGCGGCGGCGGCCGCGTGGGTAGACCGCCCATCACCTCTGAAGGGAGACCGAGTGGGCGAGTTGACGACGACCATCCACCAGCGTCTGTCGGACGCGTATGATTCGCTCCGGGTGGCTCGCGACACGGGCGACGACCTCTTGGTCGAGGCCCAGCGGGCCGAGATCGATGACCTGCGCCGCACCGCGGCCGAACACGGCATCGACGTCCCGCGCTGCGCCTGACGGGGTCGCCCGCGGGCCCCGGGCCCGACCACGACGAATACGCCGGCCTCGCACCGCAGTGGTGCGAGGCCGCGGCGTACCCCGGTCAGTCGCGCTCGGGGTCGAGCGGTGCGAGCAGGTCGTGCAGGGGGCCGAAGAGACCCGGGCCGGCGGCGATGGTCAGCTCCACGCTCGGGGGCCTGCCGTGCAGGCCTCCGACCGTTCCGCCCGCCTCCCGGGCGATCAGTGCGCCGGCGGCGAAGTCCCACTCGTGCGGTCCCCGCTCGTAGTAGGCGTCGACGCGCCCGGCCGCCACGGAGCACAGGTCGATGGCGGCCGAGCCGCCGCGCCGGATGTCACGGATCCGGGGCAGCACGCCGCACAGCACTTCGGCCTGGTGGGCGCGGCGCTGCGGAAGGTAGCCGAAGCCGGTCGCGACCAGCGCCCGTTCCAGTGGCACGCCCGCGTTGCACCGGAGCTTCTCGGTCGAGCCGTCGCGGTGCACAAGGTAGGCGCCCTCACCGCGCGCGGCGGTGTAGAGCTCGCCCCGCACCGGCACGGCGACGACCCCGGCCACGACCTCGCCGCCGACCTCGGCGGCGATGCTCACCGCCCAGTCGGGCAGGCCGTACAGGTAGTTGACGGTGCCGTCGATCGGGTCGATGATCCAGCGGACCCCGCTGGACCCGCCGGTCTCACCGCCTTCCTCGCCGAGGAAGGCGTCGCCGGGCCGGGACGCCCGGATCCGATCGATGATCAGCCTTTCGGCGGCCTGGTCCATCTCTGTGACCACGTCGGTCGGGCTGGACTTGGTGTGCGCCACGCCCAGGTCGGCCGGGCGCTTGTCGATGAGCATGACGCCGGCGGCGTCCGCCGTGCTGATGGCCAGTTCGAGCAGGTCGTGCACGCTTCCCCCCATGGGCGGTTCCGATCGCTTCCGTACGTCGCCGGCCTCAGCGCGGCGTCACCCGGGTCTTCGGCAGCAGGTCGCGACGCATGTGTCGGGGCGTGGTCCGAGTGTGCCCAGCGCGGGGCGTTCCGGCCGGTCGCGCTCCAGGAGCAGCTCGCGGACCATCGCGACGAACCGCGGGTGCGTGCCCGCCGTCGCCGCCCGCTCGATCCGGAGCCCGAGACGGACGGCGAGCTCGGCCGCCTCCACGTCGAGGTCGTACTTGACCTCCATGTGGTCGGAGACGAACCCGATCGGCACGATCACCGCCGCGCCGGCACCCGCGGCGTGCAGCTTCTCCAGGTGGTCGCCGATGTCGGGTTCGAGCCACGGCACGCTGGGCGGCCCGCTGCGGCTCTGGTACACCAGGTCCCACGGACGGCCCTCCGCCACGAGCGCGGCCACGTCGTTCAGCTCTGCGACGTACGCCTCGCGGCCCGGCTGGGCGATCGGCACGCTGTGCGCGGTGAAGACCAGGCGGGCGTGCTCGCGCAGGGCGGCCGGCAGCCGGCCGAACGCGGCACGGGTGTTCTCGATCATCGGCTCGACGAAGCCGGGATGGTCGCAGTAGATCCGCAGCTTGTCCACCTGCGGAGCGTCCTCGACCTCGGCGCGGGCGCGTTCGATGTCCTCGAGGTACTGCCGGCAGCAGGAGTAGCCGCTGTAGGCGGAGGTGACGAATGCCGCCGCGCGCCGTACGCCGTCGGCCTTCATCCGGCGCAGCGTGCCGGCGAGGAAGGGATCCCAGTTGCGGTTGCCCCAGTAGATCGGCAGGTCCAGACCGTGCGCCGCGAAGTCGGCCTCGATCGCGGCCTTGAGCTCGCGGCACTGCTGGTTGATCGGGCTGGCGCCGCCGAAGTGGTGGTAGTGCTCGGCCACGCTTTCCAGGCGTTCTCTGGGGACTCCCCGGCCTCGGGTGACGTTCTCCAGGAACGGCATCACGTCGTCGGGTTCTTCCGGGCCGCCGAAGGACAGCAGGAGCAGCGCGTCGTACCGCATGCCCCCATCAAACCAGCCGGGCGCGGATGCCCGTGCCGGGCCTCACGAGAAATGGCGGGCGTAGGCCTGGGCCAGTGACAGGACGCCGTTCACGTACGCCTGCGAATGGTTGTAGTCCCAGATGGCGTGGGACAGCGAGGCCCCGCCCCGGCCGGCGCCGTTCGCGCAGAGGTACTTGGCCGCCGCCGGAACGGCGTCGTAGGGGTCCATGATGTCGGCCTTGCCGTCGCCGTCACCGTCCACGCCGTAGATCTTCCAGGTGGCCGGCATGAACTGCATCGGGCCGAGCGCGCCGGCGCTCGACGGGCCGACGTTGCGCCCGTGGCCGCTCTCGATCTGCCCGATGGCGGCCAGCACGGTCCACGACAGGCCGGAGCAGGTGGCCGCTGCCTGCTTGTACAGGTCGAGGTAGGTGCCCGCCCGGCCGGGCGGCGCGCCCTGCTGCTGTTGGGGCTGGTACTGCTTCTCGTGCAGGTCGATGATCTGGCTCTGGGCGCCGACGAGCTTGCGCAGACTCGACTCCAGAGTGTTGAGGTCGGCGCCGGGCGCGTTGACCAGGAGCGCGATGTCGGGGACCAGGCCGATCTTGCGCCCGATGGCCCGGCCGACGAGGACGTCGATGCCGGGCAGGCCCAGCGAGCCCGAACCGCCCATCGTGGCGAACAGCTGCGCCTTGCCGAGGATGGGGTACTGCATGGCCTGGCGCAGGCCGAGCTGCTGCTGGACGTCGTCGGAGGCGACGAACTGGTTCTGGGCGAGCGCGGACCACAGCCGGTCGTTGGCCGCGGTACCGGGCGGCGTCCAGGAGCGGAACCGGACGGGGTCGACGGCGAACATGTTCACCTTGCCGCCCTGCAGCCGCACCGCCCCCGCGTCGACGGTGATGACGTCGCGGACGTTCTTGAGCCGGGCGACGCGGCCGAGCTGTGTCTTGTTCACCGCCCGGCCTGCCACGACGAGGAAGTCGGGTGGCACGACCCGCTTGAGCGCGGACGGCTGCTCGGCGGCCGGCACGACCGAGGTGACCGGGACGTTCGTCGGCGCGCGCTGCGGCATGAGGGCCCGCTGCGTCTTGGACGCCGCCGTCATCACGTAGGCCGCGCCGCTGGCGGCGGTGCCCGTGGCGGCGAAGGCGATGGCCGCCGCGGCGGCCGGAACTCCCCTGCGAACGAAGCGTCTCATCAACCATCCCAACGACTGTGCCCGCAGACTAGTTACTCACAGCCCGGCCGTTCTCGGCCAGATACGGTGCCGGGAACATCGAAGATCGGGGGCAGGGTGGGAAATCCGTACCGGGGGCTGTTCGCCATCCCCGGTGCCAGGGTGTTCGTCGTCGCGGGGTTCGTGGGGCGCATGCCGATGGCCATGACCGGCATCGCGATCGTGCTCCTGGTCGCGACGGTGACGGGGTCGTACGGCCTCGCCGGCGCGGCGTCGGCCGCCAGCGCCATCGCCTACGCCACGGCCTCGCCCATCGTGGGCCGCCTGGTCGACCGGTACGGCCAGGGCCGGGTGCTGGCGCCGCTGGTGCTCGCCAACGCGGCGGCGGTCGCCACGCTCATCACGCTCACCCAACTGCACACCGCGACGTGGACGCTGTTCCCGGCCGCGGCCGCGGTCGGGCTGACGTCCCCGTCGCTCGGCGCGCTCGTGCGGGCGCGCTGGAGCCATCTGGTCGGCGCGGACCGGCTGCCCGTCGCGTACGCGTTCGAGTCGGTGGCCGACGAGGTCATCTTCGTCACCGGCCCGGTGATCGTCACGCTGCTGGCGACGGGCGTGCATCCGGCCGCCGGGATCGGGGTGGCGGCCGCGCTGACCCTGACCGGCGGCCTGACCCTCGCGGCCCAGGGTCGTACCCAGCCACCACCGCGGTTGGTCGCCTCGTCGGGCAGCGCGATCACCGCGCCGGGCATGCGGGTGCTGATACCGGTCTTCATGCTCATCGGCTCGGCGTTCGGCGCCATCGACGTGTCCGTCATCGCCTACGCGCAGGAACACGGGCACAGGTCGCTGGCCGGCGTGATCCTGGCCGCACTCGCTCTGGGCAGCATGACCACCGGGCTGTGGTACGGCGCCCGGCGCTGGCGCAGCAGCCTGGCCCGGCGCTTTCTCATCGGCCTGGTGCTGTTCGCCGTCGGCCTGACGCCGCTCCCCTTCATCAGAAGCCTCTGGCTGCTCATCCCGCTGATCTTCCTCTCCGGGCTGGCGATCTCACCGACGATCATCCCGGGGTACGGCTTGGTGCAGCGGCTCGTTCCCAAACATCTGCTGACCGAGGGCCTCACCTGGGTGTCCACGTCGGTCGGGGTGGGCGTGTCGATCGGCGCGCCGATCGCCGGGCGGCTGGTGGACGCGTACGGCGCGGAGACGGCCCTCTTATATCCGCTCGCAGCCGCCTGGTTCGCGGTGGCCGTCGCCGTCACGGGTGCGCGACGATTGCGTGCCGATGGGGTGCCGAGGCCGGACCGAAGATGAGTAAATTTCGCGTTATGTCCCCATCGACCCCCACGACCTGGCGGAACTGGGCGGGCAACCAGCAGGCCACCCCACGCCGCGTCGTCACTCCGCTCTCCGCCGACGAGGTCGCCGCCGCGGTACGCGCGGCCGCCGACGACGGCCTCACGGTCCGCATGACCGGCACCGGCCACTCCTTCACCGGCGCCGCGCTCACCGAAGGCGTGCTGCTGCGCCCCGGGGGACTCACCCGGCTACGGTCGGTCGACACCGCGACCGGCCTGGTCACCGCCGAGGCGGGCATGCCGCTGAAGGTGTTCAACGAGCAGCTGGCCCGAAACGGCCTGGCGCTGGCCAACATGGGCGACATCCAGGATCAGACCCTGGCCGGGGCGACGCAGACCGCCACCCACGGCACCGGGCGGGAGGCCGCCGGACTGGTGTCGCAGATCGCCGGGCTGGAGCTGGTCCTGGCCGACGGCGGCACGGTCACCTGCTCGCGCGACGAGCGGCCCGACCTCTTCGACGCCGCCCGCGCCGGCCTGGGCGCGCTCGGCGTCGTCACCGCGATCACCTGGCGGACCGTCCCCGCGTTCGTGCTGCGCGCGCGGGAGGAGCCGATGAAGTGGAACGAGGTCCTGGAGCGCCTCGACGAGCTGGCGGCCGCCAACGAGCACTTCGAGTTCTACTGGTTCCCGCACACGGACGGCTGCCTGACCAAGCGCAACAACCGGGTGTCCGGGCCGGCCGAGCCGCTGCCGGCGTTCCGGCACTGGCTGGACGACGAGTTCCTGTCCAACTCGGTCTTCGAGGTCGCCAATCGGATCGGCCGCCGGTTCCCCGGCGCCGTCAAGACGATCAACGGCATCTCGGCCAGGGCGCTCGGCGCCCGTACCTACAGCGACCGGTCCGACCAGGTCTTCACCAGCCCGCGCCGGGTCCGCTTCAAGGAGCAGGAGTACGCGATCCCGCGCGAGGAGCTGGCCGGCGCGTTGCGGGAGGTGCGTTCCGTCATCGAGCGGAACGACTGGCGGATCGGCTTTCCGATCGAGGTGCGCCTGCTGCCGCCGGAGGACGCGTGGCTGTCAATGGCGCACGGCCGCGACAGCGCCTTCATCGCCGTCCATGTCTTCCACCCGGCCCCCCACGAGGAGTACTTCACAGCGGTCGAGGAGGTGCTGACGGCGCTCGGCGGGCGTCCGCACTGGGGCAAGCTGCACACCCGCGACGCCTCCTACCTTGAGGGCGTCTACCCACGTTTCGGCGACTTCCTGGCCCTGCGTGACCGGATCGACCCCGAACGGCGCTTCGCGAACGCCTACACCACCCGCGTGCTCGGCAGGTGAGCGCCGGAGCCGATGCCGCCGAGCCATCAAAAGGGCATGGACGAGAAAAGGATTCACAAGAATCGTTAAGCTCTCCGCCCCGGCCGCTCTCGACCAGGCAAGCTGGGACGACGCTGCGGGAACTTGAGCAGGATCACGTCGCGGGACGGCGATGTTCGGACATGCCGGGTACGGTGATGGCGGGCAGGTGCGTCCTGACGAGAGACTCATGGGACCGGGGGAAGGGCACGCATGCGCCCCGAGCCACGTTGGACAGGGCACGAAAGGACACGCATGCAGGAGCTGCGCCTCGTCGCGGTCAGCGAGGACGGTTCGTACCTCGTCCTGGCCACCGCGGGTCGAGGCACCCGGTTCACGCTGCCCGTCGACGATCGGCTACGTGCCGTGGTCCGTGGGCACTTCTCCCGCCTCGGCCAGTACGAGATCGAAGTGGAGAGTCCCTTGCGTCCCAAGGAGATCCAGGCTCGCATCCGCGCTGGAGAGACCGCGGAGGAGATCGCCGAGACGGCCGGCATCCCGGTTGAACGTGTCCGCTGGTTCGAGGGACCGGTTCTCCAGGAGCGCGAGTACATGGCGCAGCAGGCACAGCGGGTGACCGTGCGCCGCCCCGGTGAGTCGTCGCCCGCTCCCCCACTCGGCGAGATCGTGGAAGAACGCCTCGGCAAACGCGGGGTGGATCTCGAAGAGGTCGAGTGGGACTCCAGGAAGTGTGAGGACTCCACCTGGCGGGTCCGTCTCTCCTTCTCCTTCGACGGTCGCCCGCAGGCCGCCGAGTGGGCGTACGATCCCCGCCGCCGCCACATCTCCGCCGTGAACGAGGAGGCCGCGCGGCTGTCCTCGCTCGACCTCGACGAGTCCGTGGATGACACGGTCACGCCGTTCCTGCCGCGGCGCGCGATGAAGATCGTCGGCGAGCCCGTGCGGGAACAAGCTCCCCCCCAGCCCGCGCCCACTCCACGCGAGGAGGCGCCGGCCGCGGAGGAGGCGGCGATCGTGCGAGAGGTCCGGAAGCAGGACGTTCCGCGGCAGGACGTGCCGAAGCAGGCGCCGCGGGAGCCCGAACCCCCGCGTGAGGCCGAACCCCCGCGCGAGGCCGCACCGCCGCGCCCGCGCGAGGCCCGCGCCGACGTGGTGACCGAGCCGCGTGGGAAGACCGCGCCGAAGCGGCAGGCCGCCCCCGCGGTCGAACGTACGGCTCCGGCGCCGCGGCCGGCGAAGGCCGAGCCCGCCCGACCGGCCGCCAGGCGAGAGCCGGCCGAACAGAAGCCGGCCGAGCACACACCGGCCGAACATGAGCGGGTTGAGCGGAAACCGGTGGAGCAGCCGGCCGAGACCGTAACCGAGCAGCCCGCCGCGGCGGCCGGCGGCGGGCGAAAGCCGGCGACG
>JAOPYL010000068.1 GCA_025964625.1 Actinoallomurus sp.
GTGGAGGACCAGGCCACCGACCGGGCGTTCCGCATCGGCCAGACCAAGAACGTCCAGGTCCGCAAGTTCATCTGCGTGGGCACGATGGAGGAGCGCGTCGACGAGATGATCGAACGCAAGAAGGCGCTCGCGGAGCGCATCGTCGGCACCGGCGAGAGCTGGCTCACCGAACTGTCCGTCGCCGAGCTGCGCGACGTGATGCGGCTGGGACCAGAGGCGGTGAGCGACTGATGCCGTTCTACGAGCCGCCGCGCCCGGTCGACGGCGGCATCAGGGCCCGCAGCGGCCGCGGGTCCATCGGCGAGCAGTGGTGGTCCCGCCGGTTCATCGATGTGCTGGAGTCCTTCGCCGACCAGGGCCGGCTGACCCGCGGCCGCTCGTACGCGCGCAAGGGGCAGGTGCTCGACCTCAAGATTGACGCGTACGAGGTGACCGCCCGCGTGCAGGGCTCGGGCAGCCGCCCCTACCGGGTGACGATCGGTATCGACGTGATCGACGGCCCGGACTGGCAGGCCATCGAGGAGGCACTGGCGTCGCAGGCCGTCTTCCGGGCGCGACTGCTGGCCGGGGAGATGCCACCGGAGATCGAGGACGTCTTCGTTGCATTGGGGATCCCACTGTTCCCCGCGTCGTCCGACGACATGCACATCATGTGCAGCTGCCCCGACTGGGGCGATCCGTGCAAGCACGCCGCGGCCGTGCTCTACCTCCTGGCCGAGTCGTTCGACGACGACCCGTTCCTGATCCTCGCCTGGAACGGCCGCACCAGGCAACAGCTCCTCGGCGGGTTGCGCCGCCTGGAACCCACTGCCGAGGCCGACCCGCTCGACATCGAGGAGGCGCCTCTCGCCGAGCGACTGGACGACTTCTGGGCGCCCGCGGCGGTCCGCGACCGGCCACCGGCTCCCGCGATGCCACCGGGCCTGCTGCTCCGGCTGCTCGACCCCCCGAAGGTGAAGGTACGCCGCAGCGACCTCACCGACGTCCTCCGGCCCGCCTACGAGGCTCTCGCCGACCTTTAGCACTCGGGCTTGAAGTGATCAGTGAACCGAGTCGGCTACGAACCGGAGTCGTTCTTCGATCCCATGGGGGTACGGCCGGGGTCCTGGCGGCCGCCGGGCGCTACCCGGGCGGGGGCGCCCCGGTGACGAGGACCTTCAGGCGGGCGGCCGCGGCCGCCATGAATATGCCGTACACGACCGCGCACACACCGATCAGCCACCCGAGGGCAATGGGGCCGTGGACGGGTGAGAAGAGGACGATCAGCCCGAAGAGGATCGAGAAGACGCCGAAGAGGAAGTACATGAACTCTCCCCCGATCTCCTTGCGCACCCGGATGGCGATGGCGATCTCGGCGGCACCGGTGATGATCCCCCACAAGCCGACGAGAACGGTGATGACCAGCACCGTGGGGCTCGGCCAGCCCAATGACACGATCCCGAAGACGGTGCCGAGGACCGCCTCGGTGACGAGCGCCGGGCGGGTGTCGGGCGGCGCCTGGAACGCCGCGTACGCGGCCAGGATGCCGTCCGTGAGGGCGTACAGGCCGAAGAGGATGCTGAGCGACAGCGCGGTGGCCGCCGGCCAGGCCAGGACCATCGTGCCGAATGCGATCGCCGACCCACCGCGTGCCGCGAGGACCCACCAGTAGCGGGCGAGGTATTCGAGCATGGCGAGCCTCCTGACGGGACCTCACAGAGGCACTCCTTACCGCCCGCCGCCCCGGGAAGCCCAAACCCTGGACAGGCGTCGGCAAAGCCGCCCCTGTGAGGGTGCCCACCACCCGGTTCTCACAAGGTCGGGGGCACCCTCACAGAAGGGGAAGAGCGCGTCAGCGCAGGTCGCCGTTGGTCATTCCAGCGGGGGCCGGTGGGAGGGCGACGAGGCCCATCTCGGCCCGGGAGGCGAACATCTCGTGCCGCGGCACGATGCGCACGCTGTAGCCGAACGCGCCGGGCCGGTCGAGTGGCACCTCGCCGGCGTAGCGCAACCGGCCACCGTCGACGGACTCGACCTGCGTGAGCTCGAGGTAGGACGGGTCGACGAGCGAGTCGGTCTCGCCGACTCCGCCGTAGACCACCTCGACCGCGATATCGGCGGGCTCGAGGCCCCCCAGCTCGACTGTGGTCCGCACCGGGAGTGTCGAGCCCAGGCGCGGACTCTGCTCGAGGCCGCTGGACTCGACGTGCTCCACCGCGACGCCCGGCCAATGCTTGGCCACCCGGACCTTCCACTCGGCGAGCGCCTTCGCGGCGGCGTGCCCGTCGGCGGACAACCGGCGGCCGGAGACCGCCGCGGGCGCGTACAGGTCGAGCACGTAGTCGCGGAGCATGCGGCCGGCGAGCACCTTCGGGCCCAGGGAGGCCAGGGTGTGCTTGACCATCTCGAGCCAGCGGCGCGGCAGGCCGTCGGCGGACCGGTCGTAGAACAGCGCCGAGACGTGGTCCTCGATCAGCTCGTACAGGGCGCGGGCCTCGACGTCGTCGCGGCGGTCCGGGTCGGCGGCCCGGTCGGCCGACGGGATCGCCCAGCCGTTCTCGCCGTCGAACCACTCGTCCCACCAGCCGTCGCGGATGGACAGGTTGAGGCCGCCGTTCAGGGCGGCCTTCATGCCCGAGGTGCCGCACGCCTCCAGGGGGCGGAGCGGGTTGTTCATCCACACGTCGCAGCCCTGGACGAGCGACTGGCCGAGTGCCATGTCGTAGTCGGGCAGGAACACGATGCGGTTCCGCACGGCGGGGTCGTCGGTGAACCGGACGATGTCCTGGATGAGCCTCTTGCCGCCCTCGTCGGCCGGATGCGCCTTGCCGGCGATGATGATCTGTACCGGCCGCTCGGGGTCGAGCAGGATCGACGTGAGCCGCTCGGTGTCGCGCAGCATCAGGGTGAGCCGCTTGTACGACGGCACGCGGCGAGCGAAGCCGATCGTCAGCACGTCGGGGTCCAGCACGTCGTCGATCCACGACAGCTCGGCCTCGCTCGCACCGCGTTGCCGCCACGACTCGCGCAGCCGCCGGCGGGTGTCCTTGACGAGCCGCTCGCGCAGCGTGCGGCGGATACGCCAGATCTCGGACTCGGAGACCTTCTGCACGGCGTCCCAGCCCAGGCTCGCCTCGACGACCCCGGGCTGCTCGCGCTGAGCGAGTTCGATGACCTCACGGGCCACCCAGGTGTCGGCGTGCACGCCGTTGGTGATCGAGCCGATCGGTACCTCGCCGGTGTCGAAGCCCGGCCACAGGCCGCCGAACATCTCCCGGCTCACGCTGCCGTGAAGCGCGGACACTCCGTTCACCCGCTGGGCGAGCCGCATGCCCATGAGCGCCATGTTGAACACGGCCGGGTCGCCCTCATCGTAGGTCTCGGCGCCGAGCGCGAGGATCCGGTCGACCGGGACGCTGGCTTCACCCCCGTGGCTACGCCCCGCCGCCCCCCACGCCTCGTTCGTGCCACCGAAGTACTTTTTGATCAGCTCACGGGGGAACCGGTCGATACCGGCCGGCACGGGGGTGTGCGTGGTGAAGACCGTGCCCCCCCGGGTGGCCTCGAGGGCCTCGTCGAACGTGAGGCCCTGCTCGTCGACGTACTCCCGGATGCGCTCCAGGCCGAGGAAGCCGGCGTGGCCCTCGTTGGTGTGGAACACCTCCGGCGCGGGGTGCCCGGTGATGCGGGAGTACTCTCGGATCGCGCGCACGCCGCCGATGCCGAGCAGCATCTCCTGGAGCAGCCGGTGGTCGGTGCCGCCGCCGTACAGCCGGTCGGTGACGTCGCGGGCGGCCGGGTCGTTCTCCTCGACGTTGGAGTCGAGGAGCAGCAGCGGCACACGTCCGACGCGGGCGACCCAGACCTGTGCGTGCAGGGTGGCGCCATTGGGGAGGCCCACGGTGGTCCGCACCGGTGTGCCGTCCTGCTCGCGCAGCACCGTGAGCGGCAGCCCGGCCGGGTCGAGCGGAGGATAGCGCTCGAGCTGCCAGCCGTCCGGCGACAGCGACTGCGAGAAGTACCCGTGGCGGTAGAGCAGCCCGACGCCGATGATCGGTACGCCGAGGTCGCTGGCGGTCTTCAGGTGGTCGCCGGCGAGGATGCCGAGGCCACCGGAGTACTGCGGCAGCGCTGCCGTGATGCCGTACTCCGGGGAGAAGTAGGCGATGGCCGCGGGCGCGTCCTTCAGGGTCTGGTACCACCGCGGGGCGGTGACGTATTCGCGGAGATCATCGACGGCGTCGCCGAGTGCTCGCAGGAAGCGCCGGTCGCCCGTCAGAGCGGCCAGGCGTTCGGCCGATACCTCGCCGAGGAGCCGCACCGGGTCGTGGTGGGTCGCCTCCCACAGGCCGGGGTCGACCGACCCGAACAGGTCCAGCGTCTCAGGGTGCCATGACCAGCGCAGGTTGAGAACGAGTTCTTCGAGCGGCTGGAGCGGCTCGGGCAGGACGGTGCGTATGGTGAATCTGCGGATCGCCTTCACGTGGCGCGACACTAATCGGTATCGGGCCGTGCTCGCGACCCAAACCCGCACAGCCGCCCACATCCTTGATCAGCGTTTGCCGCGACCGGCCGTGCTCCAGGCCTGAGAGTGCGAAGTTCGTCCGTGAGTGCGACCATTGGGGAGTGAGCGCGGCCGGGGTGATCCGCGGGGGCTCCGGCAGACACGTGGCTTACCAGCCGTCACGCTGACAACCTCCAGGGGCGTTCGTGGCACCCTGACCCATCACTGCAGGCAACAACACGAATTCGGACGCACGGACGATCCGCCGGGTCGCCCGCCCCGCCCGTGCGCCGCGACGTCCCGATCATGAAACGCGACAATTCCCCCGTTTCATCCCCCGGAGATTGGCAACGGAGACCTTATGCGCGACCCTTCGCCGAGCACCTCGAACCCACCCGGCGGCACGAGCGGTCAAGATAGATCATTTATTTCCGGAGACGAGGTTGATTCCGCGCCGGCGTCGGTACGCTCGCCAGCGATGATCGGACGCATTCCCATCCTCGACGTGCAGCCGGTGGTCGACTGCGGACGCTGGCCTGCCCAGGCGGTACCCGGGGAGACCTTCGAGGTGGCCGCCACCGTGTTCCGCG
Source organism: Actinoallomurus sp. (assembly GCA_025964625.1). GTDB lineage: Bacteria > Actinomycetota > Actinomycetes > Streptosporangiales > Streptosporangiaceae > Actinoallomurus. Next base: position 5,074 of record JAOPYL010000068.1, read on the forward strand.
AGGGACACGAGATGCTCGGCGCCGGCGTCGTCCTGCGGGATCCCGAAGGCCACGCCGGCCCGCTCGCCGGCATGTCCGAGGTGACCCCCGGCACCGACCGGTACACCGCCGAGGTCGCCGCCTCGGGCACGGGCCTGTGGCATTTCCGGGTGGAGGCGTGGGGCGATCCACTCGCGCACTGGCGGCACGACGCGGCCATCAAGATCCCCCGCGGGCAGGACACCGAACTGATGCTCGAGGAGGGCGCCCGGCTCTTCGAACGCGCGGCCGAAGGCGTTCCCGCGCGGCGCAGGCCCGCCCTGGCGGGGCTGGCCCGCACACTCCGGGAGAAGGCGATCCCGCCGATCATGCGGTTCGAGGCGGCGGGCACCGCGGAGATCAAAGAGTTGCTCGAGCGGTATCCGCTGCGCGAGCACGTGACGGCGACGGAGTGGCATCCGCTCGTCGTGCACCGGGAGCGGGCGCTGTTCGGTTCGTGGTACGAGCTGTTCCCCCGCTCCGAGGGGGCGACGTCCGACCCGATGGGACGGCGGCCTCCGCAGTCGGGAACGTTCCGAAGTGCGATGAAGCGGCTGCCGGCCATCGCGGAGATGGGCTTCGACGTCGTCTACCTGCCGCCGATCCATCCCATCGGCGCACAGTTCCGCAAGGGGCCCAACAACACGCTGCACGCGGAGTCGTACGACCCGGGCTCGCCATGGGCGATCGGCTCGGAGGACGGCGGGCACGACGCCGTCCACCCGCAGCTCGGCGGGCTCGCCGACTTCGACGCCTTTGTCGACTACACCAAGAGCCTCGGTATGGAGGTGGCGCTCGACCTGGCCCTGCAGTGCTCGCCGGACCATCCATGGGTCAAGGAACACCCCGAGTGGTTCACCACGCGCGCCGACGGGTCGATCGCCTACGCCGAGAACCCGCCGAAGAAGTACCAGGACATCTACCCGCTCAACTTCGACAACGACCCCGAGGGGATCTACCGCGAGGTCGAACGCGTCGTGCGGCACTGGATGGACCACGGTGTACGGATCTTCCGGGTCGACAACCCGCACACCAAACCAGTGGCCTTCTGGGAGCGGCTGCTGGGGAGCATCGCCGAGACCGATCCCGACGTGCTGTTCCTCGCCGAGGCCTTCACCCGCCCGGCGATGATGCACACCCTTGGCAAGGTCGGCTTCCACCAGTCGTACACGTACTTCACCTGGCGCAACAGCAAGGCCGAGCTGGAGGAGTATCTCCGGGAGCTGGCCGGGCCCGTCTCGTCCTACATGCGCCCGAACTTCTTCGTCAACACGCCGGACATCCTCCATGAGTACCTCCAGCACGGAGGCCGTCCCGCGTTCGCAATCCGGGCCGTGCTGGCCTCGCTGCTCTCGCCGGCCTGGGGCGTCTACTCCGGCTACGAGCTGTACGAGAACACACCGGTGCGGCCGGGCAGCGAGGAGTACCGCGACTCGGAGAAGTACCAGTACCGGCCGCGGGACTGGGAGGCGGCCGAGCGCGAGGGCCGGAGCCTGGCTCCTCTGATCGGCACGCTCAACTCTTTGCGAAGAACACACCCCGCGCTTCGCAGGCTGCGTAACCTACGCTTTCATAACGTCGACCAGCCTGAGCTGATCTGTTTCTCCAAACGGGTGGGCCCTCACGACCCGGAGGGCGACAGCCTCGGAGATGTCGTGCTGGTCGTCGTGAACCTCAACCCACATCAGGTTCGCGAGGCGACCGTCTATCTCGACATGCCGGCACTCGGCCTCGACTGGGCGGATGAGTTCGTCGTCACCGACGAGCTGTCCGGCGAGTCGTACGCCTGGCGGCAAGCGAACTACGTGCGCCTCGACCCGCACACCCAGCCTGCCCACATTCTCACGGTCTCGAGAGGCGAGAGTTGACCCAGTTCGATCCCCTGCTCGGAGCCGGCGCCGTAGAGCCGGTTCCCGACACGTTCACGCGTGAGAAGCCGAACGCGCCGCACTGGTACAAGAACTGCGTGTTCTACGAGGTGCTGATACGGGGCTTCTACGACTCCACCGGTGACGGCACCGGAGACATCCGCGGTCTGACCGAGAAGCTCGACTACCTGCAGTGGCTCGGCATCGACTGCATCTGGCTGCTGCCGATCTACGAGTCGCCGCTGCGCGACGGCGGGTACGACATCAGCGACTTCATGAAGATCCTGCCCGAGTTCGGAGATCTCGGGGACTTCGTGGAGCTCGTGGACGAGGCGCACAAGCGCGGCCTCCGGGTCATCGCCGACCTGGTGATGAACCACACCAGCGACCAGCACCCGTGGTTCAAGGCCTCCCAGGAGGACCCGGACGGGCCGTTCGGTGACTTCTACGTCTGGTCCGACAGCGACGAGGGCTACTCCGACGCCCGGATCATCTTCGTCGACACGGAGACGTCCAACTGGCAGTACGACCCGGTGCGCGGGCAGTACTACTGGCACCGGTTCTTCAGCCACCAGCCGGACCTGAACTTCGACAACCCGGCCGTGCAGGAGGCCATGATGGAGGTCCTGCGCTTCTGGCTGGACCTCGGCATCGACGGATTCCGCCTGGACGCGGTGCCGTACCTCTTCGAGCGCGAGGGCACCAACTGCGAGAACCTCAAGGAGACCCACGACTACCTGAAAACGGTCCGCAAGGAGATCGACCGGCTCTACCCCGACCGGGTGATGCTGGCCGAGGCCAACCAGTGGCCCGCCGACGTCGTGGAGTACTTCGGGGACCCGGCCACCGGCGGCGACGAGTGCCACATGGCCTTCCACTTCCCGGTCATGCCGCGCATCTTCATGGCCGTCCGGCGGGAACAGCGCTACCCCATCTCGGAGATCATGTCGCAGACGCCGAAGATCCCCGACAACGCCCAGTGGGGCATCTTCCTGCGCAACCACGATGAGCTCACGCTCGAGATGGTGACGGACGAAGAGCGCGACTACATGTACTCGGAGTACGCCAAGGACCCGCGGATGAAGGCCAACATCGGCATCCGCCGGCGGCTGGCCCCGCTTCTGGACAACGACCGCAACCAGCTGGAGCTGTTCACCGCGCTGCTGATGTCGCTGCCCGGCTCGCCGGTGCTCTACTACGGCGACGAGATCGGGATGGGCGACAACATCTGGCTCGGCGACCGCGACGGGGTGCGCACGCCGATGCAGTGGACACCGGACCGCAACGCGGGCTTCTCCTCGTGCGACCCGGCGCGGCTCTACCTGCCGGTCGTCATGGACCCGATCTACGGCTACCAGGCGATCAACATCGAGTCGCAGCAGAACAACACCGGTTCGCTGCTGCACTGGACGCGCAAGATGATCGAGATCCGGAAGCGCCATCCGGTCTTCGGGGTGGGCGACTACACCGAGCTGTCCGCGTCCAACCCGAGCGTGCTGGCCTTCGTACGGGAGTACGGCGCGGATCGCGTACTTTGCGTCAACAACCTGTCACGCTTCCCGCAACCCGTGGAGCTGGACCTGCGGCGCTTCGAGGGCGTCAACCCGGTCGAGTGCATGGGAGGCGTTCAATTCCCCCCGATTGGGGAATTGCCCTATCTCCTGACACTTCCAGGGCACGGTTTCTACTGGTTCCTCCTGCCCGACGACCACGGAGGTGATGGCGCGTAGCCATGTGGACGAGGCAGGAGGAACAGGCGAGGTGACGTAGTCAGTGCGGCTGTCCGAGCGACTCGACGACCTGATCGCGGACTGGCTCCCGCGCCAGCGATGGTTCGCGGGCAAGGACCGTGGGATCGACGAAACATCGATCCTCACCGACACGGAACTGGTCGCAGGTGATCCGGCGCTGCACCACGTCGTCGTCGCCGTACGCCAGGGCGACACCGTCGACCGATACCAGATACCTGTCGGACTCCGGCGCGAGCTGCCCGGGCGGCTGGAATACGCCGCCATCGGGCGGCTCGACTGGCTGTACGTCTACGACGCCGTGCACGATCCCGACCTGACCAGGGTCCTGCTGGAGAACATGGCCGACAACACCGACGTCGGCCCGCTGGCGTTCCGGTCGATCGGCAGTATCGACACCGACCTGGACAGCCTCGCCAGTCCCACGGAGCAGAGCAACACCTCCCTGATCTACGGGGACACCTATATATGCAAGCTGTTCCGGCGGCTCACGCCCGGCATCAACCCCGACCTCGAACTGAGCCGGGGACTGGTCCGGGCCGGCAGCAAGCACGTTCCCGCGCTGCACGGCTGGATCTCGTGCGACCTCGACGGGACCGTCTCCACGCTGGCCATGCTGTCGGAGTTCCTGCGTACCGGCACCGACGGCTGGCAGCTGGCCGGCACGAGCGTCCGTGACCTGTACGCCGAGGCCGACCTGCACGCCGACGAGGTCGGCGGCGACTTCGCGAGCGAGTCCGAGCGGCTGGGCGCGGCGACCGCGGAGGTGCACCGCGACCTGGTCACGGCGTTCGGCACGAGCGAACTGGGCGCGGACGAGCTGCGCGCGATGGCCCGCCAGATGCACGCCCGTCTCGCCGAGACGTGCGCCACGGTGCCCGAGCTGGCGCCGTACGCCGCGCGGCTCGGCGCCACCTTCGACGCGTTCGCCGAGCTCGGGGAGCCACTCGCCGCCCAGCGCGTGCACGGCGACTATCACCTCGGCCAGGTGATGCGGACCGAGACCGGCTGGGTGTTGCTCGACTTCGAGGGCGAGCCGGCCAAGTCGCTGGAGGAGCGGCGGACGCCGGCTCATCCGCTGCGCGACGTCGCCGGCATGCTCCGGTCCTACGACTACGCGGCCCGGCACCTGCTCGTGAACGGGAAGGCCGTGTCCGGCCGCCCCGAGCAGCTGGAGTACCGCGCCCAGGAGTGGGCCGACCGCAACCGCGGCGCGTTCTGCCGTGGGTACGCGGAGGCCGGCGGCGTGGACCCGGCCGCGCACGAGGTGGTACTGCGCGCGTTCGAGTTCGACAAGGCCGTCTACGAGGTGATGTACGAGGCGCGGAACCGGCCGTCCTGGCTGCACATCCCGCTCAGCTCCATCGCCGCGCTGTCCGACCTGCCGGCGCCGGGGGCCGCGCCGCGCTGAGCCGGGCCACCGCGGGGAGACCCCGGCGGCGGGGAACCCCTGCGGCCGGGTGGTCACCCCTCGCCGGGATGCGCCTGCTCACCAAGAAGGCCCCGGAGACTGTCCGCGCTGTCCGCCGCGACGGTCATGGCGTAGCCGGAGAGCAGTTGCTGGTCGGTGAGGCTTCCCGCCCGGGTGGCGTACCACCGTCCGGCGTCACTGCGCCAGACCTTCCAATCGGGGAAGTCGGCCTCGATCGCGGCCTTGATAATGGCAAAGTCCGCCATCTTGTCCCCTCGCGACGAAAGCGCCCGTCTTACGCATACAAAGTCATACTCGTTGTCAGGGCTGTCAAGCTTTCCGTAAGCGGAGAGTCTCCCGATGGGCATGGGGTGGAACCGCGGCGATCTTCGAGCCGGACCGTGGTGCTGGAGCCGGACGGTGGCGAAGGTCGCGTCGGATGAGAGGATTACTCTCCAGTGGCCGGGCAGGCTTAGGTGGGTACCAGCACCCCAGAACAGATCCGAGGAGCGGCATGGCGCGGGTCACCCACGACGAGATCGACCGGTTGATCGGCGGAGGCCACCACGACCCCCACGGCATACTCGGCGCGCATCCGGGCCGCGACGGCATCACGATCCGCGCGCTTCGGCCGCTGGCCTCCAAGGTCGAGGTCGTCCTGCCCGGCGGCGACCGGCAGCCGATGCGGCACGTCCACGGGGGCGTCTTCGCGGCCACCCTGCCGCCCGGCACCGCGCTCTCGGGCGCGGAGCCCATCGCGGTGCCCGACTACCGGCTCGCGGTGACGTACGAGGAGGGGCCCGAGGTGGTGCAGGACGACCCCTACCGCCACGTGCCGACACTGGGCGAGCTCGACCTGCACCTGATCGGCGAGGGCCGGCACGAGGAGCTGTGGAAGGTCCTCGGCGCGCACACCCGCACCTACACCTCCGCGTTCGGCCCGGTGACCGGCACGTCGTTCGCGGTCTGGGCCCCGAACGCCCGCGGCGTGCGGGTCGTCGGCGACTTCAACCACTGGGACGGCCGTGCCCACCCGATGCGCTCGCTCGGCTCGTCGGGAGTGTGGGAGCTGTTCGTGCCCGGTATCGGCGACGGCACGAACTACAAGTTCGAGATCCTCGGCGCCGACCAGGTGTCGCGGCGCAAGGCCGACCCCATGGCGCAGTACGCGGAGAAGCCTCCCGCGACCGCCTCCAAGGTCTTCACCTCCTCCTATGAATGGGAGGACGCCGAATGGATGACGCGGCGCAAGTCCTATGACCCGCTGCGCTCGCCGATGAGCGTGTACGAGGTGCACCTGGGCTCCTGGCGGTCCGATCTCGGCTACCGGGAGTTGGCCGAGGAACTCGTGGCGTACGTCTCGGACATGGGCTTCACCCATGTGGAGTTCCTGCCGGTGTCCGAGCACCCCTTCGGAGGCTCATGGGGCTACCAGGTCACCTCCTACTACGCGCCCACCGCGCGGTTCGGCGATCCGGACGAGTTCCGGCACCTCGTCGACCGGCTGCACCAGGCGGGCATCGGCGTGATCGTCGACTGGGTACCCGGCCACTTCCCCAAGGACGAGTGGGCGCTGGCGCGCTTCGACGGCACGCCGCTCTACGAGCACGGCGACCCCCGCCGCGGCGAGCAGAAGGACTGGGGCACCCTCATCTTCGACTTCGGCCGGTCCGAGGTGCGCAACTTCCTGGTCGCGAACGCCTCCTACTGGCTGGAGGAGTTCCACGTCGACGGGCTCCGCGTGGACGCGGTCGCCTCGATGATCTACCTCGACTACTCCCGCGCCGAGGGCGAGTGGACGCCGAACATCTACGGCGGGCGGGAGAACCTCGAGGCGATCGACTTCCTCAAGGAGATGAACGCCACCTGCTACAAGCGCTCCCCCGGCATCATGACGATCGCCGAGGAGTCCACCGCGTGGCCCGGGGTGACCCGGCCGACCCATCTGGGCGGGCTGGGGTTCGGCTTGAAGTGGAACATGGGCTGGATGCACGACACGCTCAACTACCTGCGGCACGAACCGGTCTTCCGCGGCTACCACCATCACGAGATCACCTTCTCGATGGTGTACGCCTACTCGGAGAACTACGTGCTGCCGCTGTCCCATGACGAGGTGGTGCACGGCAAGGGCTCGCTGCTGGGGAAGATGCCGGGCGACGAATGGCAGCGGTTCGCCAACCTGCGGACGCTGCTCGCCTACATGTGGGCGCATCCGGGCAAGCAGTTGCTGTTCATGGGCCAGGAGTTCGGCCAGGGCGCGGAGTGGGCCGAGCAGCGCTCGCTCGACTGGTGGCTGCTGGACGACGCCGAGGACAACTACCACTCCGGCCTGCGGCGGCTGGTCCGTGACCTCAACCGGGCCTACGCCGCGGCGCCCGCGCTGTGGACGATGGACTCCGAGCCGGAGGGCTTCCGCTGGATCGACGCGGACGACGTCGCGGGCAACGTGATCTCGTTCCTGCGGTACGCGCCGGACGGCTCGCCGCTGGCCTGCGTAATCAACTTCGCCGGCGTCCCCCACGAGGACTACCGGCTCGGCCTCCCGCGGGCGGGCCGCTGGCGCGAGGTCGTGAACACCGACGCGTACGAATACGGAGGCAGCGGCGTCGGCAACCTCGGACAGGTCGACGCGACCGGGGAACCCTGCCACGGCCTGCCCGCCTCCGCCCTCCTGCGGGTACCCCCGCTCGGCGCGGTCTGGCTCGCCCCCGAGTGATGCCTGTTGCCTCGTGAAGCAGGCCACATGTGGCTAAAGATCTTGTGTTGACACAGCACCGTATGTGAGATTTCGCGCGCAACCCCCAGGAGGTACCGCGTGCCGATCTCACAACGGCGAGGAATCCTCGCCTCCTCGATCGCCATCGCGGCCGCACTCGCGGTCGCGGGGGCGCCCGCCGCCCATGCGGCGAAGAAGCCAACGATCAAGGTGTCCGGCGGGCAGACCCAGCCCGTCTTCTCCTACAAGGACGCCGTCCGGGAATACGTCGAGGTCCAGTCGAGCGTCGACAGTGACCACGACGGCAAGAAGGACCTGATCCGGGTGGACATCATCCGGCCGAAGGAGAGCAACGCCGGACTCAAGGTCCCCGTCATCATGGACGAGAGCCCGTACTACGACAACCTCGGCCGGGGCAACGAGTCGGAGCGGAAGCAGTACGACGCGAACGGGAACCCGGCCAAGTTCCCGCTGTTCTACGACAACTACTTCGTGCCGCGTGGTTACGCCGTGCTCGAGGTCGACATGGACGGCACCACCAAGTCCGACGGCTGCCCGACCTCCGGCGGCGCCTCCGACGTGCTCGGGGGCAAGGCCGTCATCGACTGGCTGAACGGCCGCGCGAAGGCGTTCGACGCCCAGGGCAAGCAGGTCAAGGCCTTCTGGACCACCGGCCGGACCGCGATGATCGGCAAGTCCTACGACGGCACTCTCGCCAACGCGGTCGCGGCGACCGGCGTCCAGGGACTCGAGACGATCGTGCCGATCTCGGCGATCAGCTCCTGGTACGACTACAGCCGCATGAACGGCACCATCTGGTTCAAGGGTGAGGAGGACGGCCTGGCGCAGGTCGTCGACACCGACCCGCCCGCCAAGTGCGCCGCCGTCCAGCAGCAGCTCGCCGCCGGCCAGGACGACGCCACCGGCGACTACAACGCGTTCTGGAACGAGCGCGACTACCGCACCGGGCCGGTCGCCGACGCGAGCCGGGTGCACGCGAGCGTGTTCGCGGTCCAGGGACTCAACGACCTGAACGTCAAACCCAACCACTTCTCCACCTGGTGGGCCGCGCTGGCCGAGCGCGGCGTCCCGCGCAAGGTGTGGCTGTCGCAGTACGGCCACGTCGACCCGTTCGACTTCCGGCGTGACGTGTGGGTCGACACCCTGCACCAGTGGTTCGACCACTGGCTGTGGAACATCGGCAACGACGTGATGAAGCAGCCGCGCGTCGACCTCGAGACCGGACCGGACACGTGGGTCACCCAGTCCGACTGGCCCGCGCCCACGGCCCTGAACCTGAGCCTGCGCCCGCAGGCGGACGGCACCCTCGGCCTGGAGCCCGCGAAGACGGGCAGCGGCACGTACACGGACACCAGGCAGACCGAGGCCGACGTCGTCACCGACCCGACGACGGCGAAGCCGTACCGCCTGGCCTACGTCACGCCTCCGCTGAAGTGGGGCGTACGAGTGTCCGGCACACCGACGGTGAGCCTGAAGGTCAAGCTGGACAAGCCCACCGCCAACCTGGGCGCGCTGCTCGTCGACTACGGCACCGACACGCGAGTGAACTACCTCGGCGCCGGGTCGGGCGTGAAGACCCTGACCACCGAGGACTGCCACGGCGAGAGCACCGCCACCGACGACGCCTGCTACAAGAAGGTGGTCACCGACACGGTGACCTCCGACGTCAACGTGGTGACCCGCGGCTTCCTGGACGCCCAGAACCGCACGTCCCTCAGCCACCCGTCGCCGCTGGCGCCGGGACGGTACTACTCGGTGAAGTGGGGGACGCTGCCGCAGGACTACGAGTTCAAGGCCGGGCACCGGCTCGCACTGGTGCTCACCGGCACCGACGGCGACCTGATGGACGACGACGCCACCGGAGCCGCCGTAACGGTGGACCTGGCCGGTAGCAAGGTCACCCTCCCGGTGGTCCTGAGCGGGACGCCGTCCGCGCCCACCTTCTCCGCCGAGCAGAGCTGGCGCGGCCCGACCCACGTGGTGCTGCCCCGGCAGCCCCGCCTGTTCTACTGATCATCTGAAGAACGGGCCCCGGGAGCATCTCCCGGGGCCCGTTCCACGTCACTCGAAAAGGTCGTCGATGGAATCGGCGGTCGCGGCGCGGCGCCCCCAGGTCTCCAACTGCTCAAGATCAGTGCACTCGCTGATGCGAGTATGCACCTGTTCCGACACGCTGATCCCACGAGCGGACAGCACAGCCAAGATCAGCTTGACCTCGCCCTTTGCCTCACCCTGACTGTAGTATCGGCGGGCGAAGTCGCTTTTGTATTCGCGGGTTCCACTCTCCATCATCGCCTCCAGAAGACGCCGGGCCGTCTCGGGAAGCACAGCCAGCACCTCATCAATATAACCTTGCGCCTGTTCAGGCTCGATGTTCTCCAGACAGTCGAGCATCGCGGAGAGAACCTTGGCGCCGTCGGGTCCCGCACCGTGCACCGCCGCCGACACCACCGCCAACTCCGGCGCGGCGACCCCAGGCCCCCAGTCCGTCAGCACCGGCACCTCTTCTGGTCCCAGCACCAACGGCGTCAGCACCAGGCCCGGGTGACCGAGCCGGATCGATCGCCGCGCCCACGCCGCGACACCGTCGTCGGGGCAGATCACCAGTAGCACGGCCGGGCACCCCAACCGTGCGCGGGCCGTCGCCAGATACGCCGGCCAACTGAGGTGCTTGCGCTGGTCAGGGCGCAGCTGAACCTCAACGATCACGGCCAACGCCGGGTCTTCATCCCCAAGAGTCACCACCGCGTCGGCGTGATAGGCGGCCGGCGCGTGTTCGCTGAGGTCTCCGGACTCCAGCTGCGCCCGGCTGAAGGCCGGTACGAGCTCGGAACGCACGCACCCCAGCAGCTCCGCCGCCAACGCGGGCCGCTCGCGAAGCAGCTCTAACCACATCTCATGCTCACGGGCAGGCACGAATGGAAGCTATCCGTAGTCGACCGTTCACGTAGAGCGAACGCATGAAACGGCCCACATAAAGGGATCCGCACCGCTCGATGCGGCCGGGCTATGCCGTGCGGGCTCGGTGAATGGCCTCGAGAAGCCAGCGGGGGCCCACGACCGACGCGCCCGCGGCCTCGCAGCGGGCCCGGAGCTCCCGGTCGGCGGTCACGACGATGCGGCGCTCGTCGGGAGCCTGCGGCGCGGCGAGTTCGGCGATCGTGTCGTCCCCGATGCCCGGAGCGGGCACGACCGTGACGCGGTCTGTGCTCTCCACGCCGCGTGCGGCGCCCTCGACCACCATGATGATTTCGGGATAGCACACGTCGGCGACCGCGCCCGGAACGCCCGCGATCCCGTTGACGGAGGCGATCTCGTCGCGCAGCCGCTCGGCCGCGCCCTTCCGGTCGCGCCACCAGCCGTCGGCGCGGGATCCCATGACGTTGGCCGTGTCGACGATGAGGACGACCCGGTAGAGCGACCGCCTGAGCCGGGGCCAGGCCTTGGCGAACGGCGGGAACAGCTTCTTGCCGGCGACCTCGCCGGCGGGCACCCAGGCGACGCCGGCGGTCTCGAACGACCTCGGGCGCACCTCGACCCGCTCGGGCACCGAGCCGATGACCGTGTCGTAGGCCCAGCCGCCGTGCTTCTCACTGACGAGCCAGTGCACGCGGACCAGAGACGGATCCAGCGTGCTCTCCTCCGCGGCCTCGCGCAACGCCGCCTCGACGGCGTCCTCGTGGCTGTGCCGCGCCCCGCCGAGCAGGCCCCACGTGCCGCCGCCGATTGACAGCCGCGACCGTTTCTGCAGCAGGACGTACGGCTCGGAGTCCATGTGGTAGAGGAGCAGTCCGGCGGCGCCGTGCCGCCCCCAGTGCCGGTGGCCCGCGTCGCAGCTCGCCCAACCGTCGCCGTCCCCCATATCAGCGAGCCTAATGCCCGGGCGCCGGCGCGCCGGCACGGCAGGGCAGGGGGCATCCCTGTCCGCGAGGCGGTCAGACCAGGATCAGCAGCAGGAGGAGCAGGAGTGCGGGTGCCACCGGGAGCAGCCCCTGCACGATCGCCGGGCGCGCGCGGTAGCCGGCCCGCCGGCGCAGCAGCGTCAGCGCCACCGTGCCACCCGCCGCCCACAGGACCATCACGGGGAGCACGAAGAGAAGCAGGAGCGCCGCGACGTCGGACTGCGACTGCACACAGCCCCAGCCGAGCCCCTCGCACCGCCCCTTGGGCACGCTGCGGTCGCCATAGACCTTGACCAGTAGCAACGCCAGAGGCGGAAGTGCGGCGAAGGCGAGCAGCGTCACGTACGCGAGCACCGCGCGGCGGGGGTGACTCTCCAAGTCCATGTAGGGATTCATCCCCATCAATCCCCAAACTTCACTGCAGGCGCCTCGTGCATCTCGGTCGGCCGGATCAGCGGTATCGCCCAGGTGCGCACGCCCCGTAGGGTTGCTCCATGGTGGATGCCGGAACAGTCGTTGACCTGCTCAAAGACGCACACGATCGGCGCAACGCCGCGCTGGTGCTCGAACTCGATCTCACCGAAGGGATCGTCGAAGGGCAGCCGGCCGGGCCGGTGTCGGCCCTGCTCACCATGCGCCGTACCCATCTCGAGGACGTGCTCGACGGGCTGCGCCGGGCCCGCACCGACCCGCGCGTCAGGGCGCTGATCGTCAAGATCGGCGGTCACCGCATCGGCCTGGCCATGGCGCAGGAGCTCCGCGAGGCGGTACGCGCGTTCCGCGACTCGGGCAAGCTCACCGTGGCGTGGGCCGAGTCCTTCGGCGAGGTCAGCCGCGGCACGGTGCCGTACTACCTGGCGAGCGCGTTCCAGCGGATCTGCATGCAGCCGTCGGGGGACCTCGCGCTCACCGGCGTCGCGCTGGAGGAGCCGTTCTTCAACGAGGCGCTCGGCAAGATCGGGGTCACGCCGCGGTTCGCCAAACGGCACGAGTACAAGACGGCCGCCAACACGTTCATGGAGCGCACCTACACTCCGGAGCACGAGGAGATGTCGGGCCGCCTCGTCGCCTCGGCCGGCGAGCAGGTGGTGGCGGGGATCGCCGCGGGCCGCGGGCTGCCCGAAGAACGCGTCCGGCAGCTCATCGACCAGGCGCCGCTGCTGGGCTCCGAGGCCCTCGACGCGGGGCTCGTCGACCGGCTCGCCTACCGCGACGAGGTGTACGCCGAGCTCCGCGCGGCCTTCGGGGAAGACGTCCGGCTGCGCTATGTCTCCCGCTACAACCGCACGCAGGGGCTGGCGAAGCGGATACCACGCCCGCAGCACGACGCGGTGGCGCTCATCCAGGGGCAGGGACCGATCCGGCTGGGCCGCAGCGGGCGCGGCGCACTGCCCGGCCGCGGCTCGTCGATCGGCTCGGAGACCATCTCGGCGGCGTTCCGCGCGGCGGTCAAGGACGCCAGGGTCAAGGCGATCGTCTTCCGTGTCGACAGCCCGGGCGGTTCCTACGTCGCCTCCGACACGATCTGGCGCGAGGTCGTGCTCGCCCGCGAGGCCGGCAAGCCGGTGATCGTGTCGATGGGCAACGTGGCCGCGTCCGGAGGCTACTTCGTCGCCGCCCCCGCGGACGCGATCGTCGCGCAGCCAGGGACTCTCACCGGCTCGATCGGCGTGCTGGTCGGCAAGCCGGTCGTCGGCGAGTTGCTCGACCGGCTGGGCATCGGGCTGGGCAGCGTCGAACAGGGTGCGCACGCCCGGATGTACGCGCCCACCCGCGACTTCACCGCAGAGGAGTGGACGCGGGTGAACATTTTCCTCGACCGGGTGTACGACGACTTCGTGGGAAAGGTCGCCGAAGGCCGGGGGCTGTCACGTGAACGCGTCGACGAGCTGGCCCGGGGGCGCGTGTGGACCGGCGCGGACGCGCACGAGCGGGGGCTCGTGGACGAGCTCGGTGGCCTGGGCCTCGCAATGGACCTCGCGCGGAAGCGGTCGGGGCTGCCCGCTGGCGCACCGGTGCGGGCCTACCCGCACGTCTCGCCACTGGACCGGCTGCGCCCGGCCGAATCGAGCGAGGACCGCACCGCCGCGCGGGCACGTCTCGACGCGTGGGGTCCGATGTCCGGGCTCGCGGTCCGGCTGGGCCTGCCGGCGGGCGGGCCGCTGATGCTCCCGGGAAGCTGGGACATCCGCTGACACGTAGCGCCGCGATCATGCATAGTGATCGGGTCTGTCGCGATCAGGACACCGGGGGCCTTGCCAGTCGTGGATGATGTTCCGCCGCGCGATTTCACCGACGCGCTGGCGACGTTCGCCACCGGTGTGGTGGTGGTGACCGTCCGGGACGGGCGGGACGACATCGGCACGACGCTGACCGCGTTCGCCTCCGTCTCCCTCGAACCGCCGATGGTGGTCATCGGGGTGGCGGCGGAGTCGTACCTCTGCGAGGTGCTGCACCGGTGCGACCGCTGGGCGGCGACCGTGCTCTCCGCCGATCAGCGGGCCATCGCCGGCCGGTTCGCCGCGGCCGGGCGGCCCAGCGCCCGGCTGCTGATCGCCAGCGTCCCCCATCACCGGGGGCCGCTGTCCGATGCGCTGATCGTCGATGACGCCCTGTCCGCCCTGGAGTGCGAGACGCGTCGGCGGGTACCGGCCGGCGACCACGTGCTGTTCGTCGCCGACGTCCTGTCGGTCGACTACGTCGATCCCGGCCGGCCTCCCTTGATCCGTTTTAACCACCGGTACCGGTGAGCAGGATGAGCACCGCGACGAGAGCGAAGACCCCGAGCGCGGCGCGCACCGTTTCCTTTGAGGGAACGGCGGGTTCGCCTCATCTATTTCTCCTCGCCGATCCAGTTAGGATCGTGCGCCATGGTTCCAATGACCATAATAGGGGGGTTCCAATGACCATAATAGGGGACTGAGCGGAGAGTCGAGGTACGTTTTGTAGCTTGCCGGTCGATCACAGTTTTCGCTTGCCCCGTTCAGCCGCTATACCAATAAGTACACCAGCCAGTGCAGCAATAGCGATTCTGGCGGCGTGGGAACGATCTGTATCCCTAGCCTTCAGCGGCAACCCATCGTTAGCCTTCTGAATAATCGGCAAGGTCGGAGTCCCTTGTTGAAGAATGGCCTTCTCATATTCGTCTTCAAGCATCTCCACGAACTTACGCGAAAGCGACGGATCCGACTTCCATCTCTGCTCACCACCATTTAGCCACCATTTCCGCCCCGGTTCTCCCGCGAATAGTTCAGGAAGAATCTCTTCGCGCAATCCGTTTTCGGGTATGTCCCCCAACAAGTACCCAGTGTGTGCATAATTAACGAGCATTGTCGTATAGAGATGTTGGCGCATTTCATCCACGGTCCTCTTTTCTCCGTCAAAACCAAGAAGCGGCATATACAGCTCAGGATTTTCCATCGCCAGCTCAAGGAGACGGAAATGCTGACCCCGGACTATCTGAATACGGTTAGCGAAATGCTCGCGCACTTGCAATGTTACCGAAATGGCGATCCCTAGTAGGGCCAATGCTGAAAGGATGGCGGAAGCCGCACCATAGGCTTGGCCGATATTGCCAATTTCCGTCCAGTCCGCTTTCCTCAACCCCGCCAACCACTGAAGATAGAACGGAGAGGACAAAACTAGAAACAAGGTCGATGAGATTGATAGCGAAATAGCTGCGGACTTTCGCACGGTGACTGACTCCATCCCTAGCTCGCCAGGTTCGACGTCGCTCAGACAAGCTTGGTTCCATGGCACGACGAGATGCTAGGTATCAGATCGCAGCCACCTCAGTCACCAGAAAGTCAGCAAGACTACTGGACGAGCTGTCATCCAACGCTGCCATCCGGTCAGTCAGCAGCAGAAAGAGCAGCCCATCAAACCCAGATGACAGCGGTTGATCTGCCAGAACCGCCTTCACACCGAAGAGGTCGTCGCACTACCTGTCGGTGTCCTGGGAGGGCTTCACGAACAGGGCGTGGGCCACAGTCACTCACGCCGACGAAAGTCCACAGGTCAGGGCGCTACACGGGCAAATGGTCCTAAACCGTGTGCCGCAGGTTCCAATCCTGCCGGGGCACACAGCACATCTACGGCGGTGGCATCGGTTCCCTTCGCTGGTGGGAGGGGTTGGCGTTCTCTTTTGCCTGCCGTCGCTCATGGGTTTTTCGATGGTCCGCCTGCTTGTCATGACGCTGTCGATGGTGTCGTCGCTTAGCGTGACGCGGATGGTGACTGCGTGGTCGTCTGGGTGGTAGCGGATCTCGAGGCCGAAGACGTCATAGAGCCTGCGTTGGCGGTCTTCAGGTAGCTCGGACAGGCAGGTGCGGAGCTCGGGCAGCCGGTCGAGCAGGTCGACCTGGTGGTCACGTTGGGGCGGCTTGGTGTCAAGTCGCTCAAGTTCGGAGAGCTTGCAGCGGCGTTCGATTTCCAGGGCCGCAAAGCGGTCTCGTAGTCGGCGGATGAACTCCTGATCTGCTTCTGCTCTGTCATCGTTGTGACGTTCTGGTTCGTCGACTTCTATTTGGTCCATCAGCCGGTTTTAGCGGCGTGTGATGTCGCTTGGCCGTTCGGTAATTGCCTTTCGGCGGGTATTCTAGTCATCTTCGACGCGTTGATCACAGGTAGGTAGGTCCGTTTCCAGCCGCGCACGGCGATGAGGGCCGAAGATCCGGTCGGCAAACAAGGCGTGGATTGCGACCAAGAGGAGATCTTCGCGGACGCGCACCATGGGCGGGTGGCCGGGATATAAAGGATCTCACGTCAAAGGATCTTTGCATTTGAAAGTCTCGGCGGATCCTGGAGCAGTGGAGGGTTCGTGGCGCAAGACCGTCGTCCTTTTGCTGCTGAGGATCGAGAGGAGATCTCGCGGTACCTGGTGCTGAGCCTACCGAATAAGGAGATAGCGGCGCTTCTGAACCGGGACGACTCGGTGATCTGCCCGGATATCTCCCGCAACGGCGGACGCGCTGCGTATCGTGCGGTCGCCGCACAACTGCGGGCCGAGGAGCAGCGACTGCGCCCAAAAGAGGGGAAGCTGGGCGCTGATCCGCGGCTGCGCGAACGGGTGCATTCCGATTGATTCGGTAGCCTACTCACTCAATACACGGCCACGGCGTATACTCGGCTGCGAAACGCTGGCCGAAGTGTTCGCCCAGATATGCGCTGAACCTCCTTCCACCGCTTGAGACCGCCCTTGCGCCACGGCTCGGCCAGGAAAAGCGAGCTTCGATCGGCAGCCATGTGCCTTCTTCTCAAACTCCAGACGAGCCTCGAGGGATCCCATGTGACCGTTGAGATGGATACGTCTTGTTAATGCCAGCACACAGTAAGTTCCGAACACGCATGCTGGTACAGATCTAACCAGAGTGGCGCACGGAGAAGATACCAACGGGGCGAGATCAAACACAGTTTACCGACCTATACCCACACAGACCCGTAGCGAGTGCCCACGCCCCTGAGCGTGGACTCATCACCGTGCAGCGTCGGCGAGCAGGTGCCGCCGCCCACCGGCGCCTCGCGCCACGACTCTACCGGCGACCCTTACCCGAGAGGGGCCGGCTTCGGTGCCCCATTCCTACCGCTGAGTAACCATTGCCTGGGCGCCCTCATAACCGCGCTAGGCAGCCAGAAACGCTGTATGGCGGCCATCGTCACGCTTTGTAATTCACATCAGCCCATGGAACATGTTCACGGTGCATGCGTGACACTTGTCCCTAGGTTTCCTTTGCCAGGTCTGCGAGTGTCTGTTCTCGGGACGCAAGGTGAAACGGGGTTCCACCCGAGCAGCCCACTTCCGAGCAGAGGACACACCCGGTGGAAAAGCAGTACGAGGTGTATTGCCTGAAAGACAGGCTCTTCTATGACGTCCTTGATGGACAGGAGAGCCCGCCTTTCGCCATCGTCGACGACCCTCTCCCCGAAGGCTGGCAGCGGATCCAGCGCAGTGAGTGGCTGGTCTACGTTCCGCCGGTGAACGTGATCCCTTCGCAGGGCTGGAAGATCCACGTCTCCGCCGGCCACGAGAACGCCTCCGACGTGCTCGTCCGGGTCCGGGACTATTGCCTCCCCAGGGGCCTTTCTTTCAAGCATCTGCGCAGCGTGAACGTGCTCCTAATGCGGAACGCGAAATACTCGCCGCGCGGTGCCAGCGGAAAACTCGTCACCATATACCCCCGGGACGAAGCCGAGCTGGAGCGCGTTCTCGCCGAGCTCGGCGCAATCCTGGAGGGAGAGCCGGGACCCTACATCCTCAGCGATCTGCGCATCGGCGACGGACCGTTGTACGTCCGCTATGGCGGATTCACCGAACGCCATTGCGAGGACGAGGACGGCCGCATGGTCGCCGCGATTGAAGACGGCAGCGGACAGCTCGTACCCGACCGGCGGGACCCGGTCTTCAAGGTCCCGTCCTGGGTGACACTTCCCGACTGCCTGGCACCGCACCTCGAGGCGCGCAACGCCGTGACGATGACCGGCCTGCCGTACCGGATCACCGAGGCGCTGCACTTCTCCAACGGTGGCGGGGTGTACGCCGCCGAAGACACCCGCACCGGGCGGCGCGTGGTCCTGAAGGAGGCCCGGCCGCACGCCGGCCTGGCCGCCGACGGCGCCGACGCCGTCACCCGGCTCCGCCGCGAACACGACATCCTGCAGAGCCTCTCCGGGGTCGAGGGGGTGCCCGCGGTCTATGACTACCTCGTCGTGGGCGAGCACCACTTCCTCGTCGAGGAGCTCATACCGGGACGGCCGCTCAACACGTACTTCGCGGAACGGCATCCGCTGCTCGACCCGGAGCCGGACGCCGAGCGGCTCGCCGACTACACCGCCTGGGCGCTGAAGGTCTACGCGGGCACCGAACGCATCGTCGACGCCGTGCACGCACGTGGCATCGCCTTCAACGACCTGCACATGTTCAACATCATGGTGGGCCCGGAGGACACGATCGCCCTGATCGACTTCGAGGCGGCCGCGCCCGCGGCCGAGCAACGCCGACAGACCCTGGCCAACCCGGGCTTCCTGGCCCCGCCGGACCGCCGGGGCGCGGCCATCGACCGCTACAGCCTCGCCTGTCTCAAGATCGCCCTGTTCACGCCGACGACCAGCCTGTTCATGCTCGACCGGGCCAAGGCCGCGCATCTGGCCGAGGTGATCGCCGACTGGTTCCCCGTCCCCCGCGGGTTCCTCGAGTCGGCGGTCGACGAGATCACCCGGGGCGAGCCGGGCGGCCACACGATCCCCCGGCTCGTCCCGGAACCACCGGGCTGGGAGAACGCCCGCGCGGCGCTGGGCACGGCGATCCTCGCCAGCGCCACACCGGAGCGCGACGACCGGCTCTTCCCCGGCGACATCCAGCAGTTCGGCAGCGGCGGCCTCGGCCTCGCGTACGGCGCGGCGGGCGTCCTGTACGTCCTCGACGTCACCGGCTGCGACCTGGAGCACGAGGACTGGCTGATCGAGCACGCCACCGACCCGGCGCCCGGCGGAGGTCTCGGCCTGTACGACGGCCTGCACGGCGCCGCGTACGGGCTGGCCCACCTCGGCCACCTCGACGCGGCCGCCAAGGTCATCGACATCTGCCTCGGCGAACGCTGGGAGCGACTGGGCGTCGACCTGCACGGAGGGCTGCCCGGTGTCGCGCTGAACCTCGACCACCTCGCCGGCCCGCTGGCCGCACCGGCCCTGCGGGAGGCGGCGGCGCGCGCGGCGCAGATCGTCGCGGACCACGTCACGGCCGCCGAGGGCGCACCGGCCCGGCCCGGCCTCATGCGCGGCATGTCCGGCCCGGCCCTGATGTTCATCAGGCTCTTCGAGCGCACCGGCGACGCGAACCTCCTCGACCTCGCGGCCCGGGCCATCCGGCTCGACCTCGAGGGGTGCGTGACCGACAAGAACGGGGCCATGCACGTCGATGACGGCTCCCGCATCCTTCCCTACCTGGGCAGGGGCAGCGTCGGAATCGGCCTCGTCATCGACGACTACCTGGTCCATCGCGAGGACGAGCAGTTCCGTGACGCCCAGAGCGCGATCCGCACGGCCGCGCTCACGCGGTACTACGCGCAGTCCGGGCTGTTCAGCGGGCGAGCCGGGATGCTGCTCCACCTGGCCCGGCAGCGCGATCCGCGCACCGCCATGCACGTCCGCGACATGGCCTGGCACGCCCTTTCCTACGAGGGCGGGCTGGCCTTCCCCGGCGAGAACCTGCTCCGGCTGTCCATGGACCTGGGCACCGGGACGGCCGGCGTGCTGCTGGCGCTCGGCGCCGCACTGCACGACAAGCCGGTGAACCTGCCGTTCCTGACGGCACCAGAGCAACCCGCGAGGTCCCTCACGGGGGTCGGAACAACCCAATCGGCGAGGAGGTGAAACGACAATGGCGCTTCTGGACATGCAGGGGATGAGCACCGCCCCCGGCGGCCACGGTGGCGGCGGTGGCGGCGGATTCAACAGCACGCTGAGCCTGCTCTGCCACAGCTCGCACAGCATCACGATCTGCCTCTGATAACTGGACCGTGGTCCCGACAGCCATGGCCGGGGCTACGACGGCAAGGAGACCGATGACGGCGAGCAGGCTCGTGATTCGGACCGTCCGCTACGGCGGCGGCTGGGCGAGCCTGCTCGCCGTCACCTCTTTGCTGCAGGCCGGGGCGGCGACCCTGCTGCCGGCCGTGCTCGGCCGGGCGGTGGACGGCGTGCTGGGCGGCTCGGCCACACTGACCTGGCCCACCGTGTACGCGGGACTGGTGGCCGTCGCCATGACCGGAGACGTCCTGTCCGAGCTGGCCATCGGGGCGAGCACCGCCGCGGCCACCGCACGGCTGCGGCACACCTTCGTACGTCGTGTCCTCGGACTCGGACCGGCCGCCGGGCTTCCCGCCGGTGACATGACGAGCCGCGCGGTGACGGCGACGGCGGACACCGCCTACGCCCCGTCCGCCTCGATCCTGGCGCTCACCGCCGTGGTGCCCCCGATCGGCGGACTGGTCGCGCTCATCCTGCTCGACCCCTGGCTCGCACTGACCTTCGCGCTCGGCCTCCCCGCCATAGTGGCACTGCTCCGCTCCTTCGTCCGGGACACCTCCGCCGTGGTCGGGCGTTACCTGGAGGTGCAGGGGCGAATCGCGGCCCGGCTGGTGGAGACCCTGGCCGGAAACCGGACGATCGCCGCCACGGGGACGGCCGAGCGCGAGACGGACCGGATCCTCGAGCCGCTGACCGAACTCGCCGAGCACGGGCATGAGACATGGCGGATCCAGGCGGCGACGGCCGGGCGCGGCACTCTGGCCGTCCCGCTGCTGCAGGTGGCGGTTCTCGCGGTCGCCGGGTTCGAACTGGCCGCCGGGCGGCTGACCGCGGGCGGCCTGCTGGCCGCGACGCAGTACGCCGGGCTGGGCGCCGACATCGGCCCCGTGATCGCTCAACTCGGGCGCCTGGCCCGCGCCCGCGCCGGCGCCGCCCGGCTGACCCCGATACTGGACCGTCCCGTGCCCTCGTACGGCTCCGCGGCGCTGTCGCTCGGCCCGGGACGCCTGGAGTTCCGGTCCGTGTCCGCCGCGTCGGTGCTGGACGGGCTGGACCTGCTCGTCCCCGGCGGCGGCTCGGTGGCCGTCGTCGGACGGTCCGGGGCGGGAAAGTCTCTGCTCGCCGCCCTGGCAGGACGGCTCGCCGACCCGGACGCGGGCCAGATCCTGCTCGACGGTGTTCCGCTCGCCTCGCTGGGCCGAGGCGAGCTCCGGCATGCGGTCGGGTACGCGTTCGCGCGGCCCGCCCTGTTCGGGGCCACCATCGCCGAGGCGATCGGCGGAGACGCCGTCGCCGCCGCCCGTGCCGCCTGCGCGGATCCCTTCATCCGCCGCCTGCCCGACGGCTACCGCACGCCGCCGTCCGAAGCGCCCCTGTCCGGCGGTGAACTGCAGCGGCTGGGCCTGGCACGCGCCTTCGCGCACCCGGGGCGCGTGCTCGTTCTCGACGACGCCACATCCAGCCTGGACACGGTCACCGAGGTGCAGGTCGGCGACGTCCTGACCCGGGACGGCCGGACCCGCCTGATCATCGCCCACCGGGTCGGCACGGCGGCCCGGGCGGACCTGGTGGCCTGGCTCGACGGGGGTCGCGTCCGCGCCTGCGCCCCGCACCACGAACTCTGGCCCGACCCCGATTACCGCGAGGTCTTCCGTGAGTGACGGACGCGACACATCGGCGCCAAGCCAGCAGGCGAGCACCGGCCGGGCAGACCGAACGAACCGGACAACGCCGCGTGACACGCGGCCACGCCGGCGTACGCGGGGCCATCGGGCGTGGAGCCGGCGGGTCCTGGTCACCACGATGCGCCGGCAGCCGCGCCGGGTGGCGCTGTTCGCCCTCTGGTCGGCGATCGAGTCGGCCCCCGTCCTGGTCTTCGGCCGTTCGGTCGCGGGTGCCACCGACGCGTTCCTGGCCCACCGCACCGGGGCGGCGCTGGCCTGGCTGGGTGCGCTGGTCGGGGCGGCGGTCGTCGGGGCGGTGGGCAGCGCACGCGCGTACGGGCCACTGGCCGCGATCGTGGAGCCGCTCCGTGACCGTCTGGTGCGCTATGTCGTACGCGGCGCCGTCCACGAGTCCGTCCGCACCGGCCGTACCGGCAACGGTGCCGTCGCCCGCCTCAGCCAGCAGGTGGAGATCATCCGGGACACCTTCGCCGGACTGATGATGATCGTGCAAGGCTTCGTGTTCACGCTGGCCGGTGCACTGATCGGCCTGGTCACACTGATGCCGGCGACACTCCTGCTGGTCGTGCCGCCGGTGGCGGTGGGCCTCGGGCTTTTCCTCGGTCTCGTCTCGCGCTCGATCACCCGGCAGCGAGAGCTGATCCTTGCCGAGGAACGGATCGCCGAATCGGCCACCGCGCTGGCCGACGGGCTACGCGACATCGTCGCCTGCGGCGCGGAGGACGCGATGGCGGCCGAGACCGGACGGCTGATCGACGCCCAGGCGGCGACGGCCAGGGCGATGGCCCGGCTGGCCGCCGGCCGGACCATCGCCCTCGCCCTGGGCGGCCGGCTGCCCCTGCTGCTGATACTGGCTGCCGCGCCGTGGCTCGTACGGCATGGCGCCTCACCCGGCGTCGTCCTCGGTTCGCTGATGTACGTGCTGCAGGGCCTCTCCCCGGCGCTGCATACGCTCATCCGCGGGCTGGGCGGCAGCGGGCTGCGGCTGGCCGTGACCCTCGACCGCGTCATGGAGGCCGGCGATGTCACGCCGCTGCCGCGGCCCAGCGGACCCGGCGGGGGCGACGTGCGGCTCCGCGGGGTGACCTTCGCGTACGGCCCGGAGGCCCATCCGGTGATCGAGGACCTGTACCTGTCCGTGCCGGACGGCGGGCATCTGGCCGTGGTCGGCCCGAGCGGCATCGGCAAGTCGACCCTCTCACTGCTGATCGCGGGGACGCTCACTCCGTCGGCGGGGAGCGTCACGCTCGGCGGCACCCCCGCGTCGGAGGTCGATCCGGAGGTCCGCGCACTGATCCCGCAGGAGGCGTACGTCTTCGGCGGCACGCTGCGGGAGAACCTCTGCTACCTGCGGCCCGGCGCGTCGGAGGCCGCTCTGAACGCGGCGGTGGCCGAGGTGGGCCTCGGGGAGCTGGCGGATCGGCTCGGCGGATACGACGCCGAGGTACGGCCGGCCGCGCTGTCGGCCGGAGAACGCCAGCTCGTCGCACTCGTCCGCGCCTACCTGTCACCCGCGCGGCTGGTGGTGCTCGATGAGGCGACCTGTCACCTCGACGCCGCGGCCGAGGAGCGGGCCGAGCACGCCTTCGCGTCCCGGCCCGGCTCGCTCATCGTCATCGCGCACCGGATGACCTCGGCGCGCCGGGCCGGCCGCATCCTCGTCCTGGACGGCACGCGGGCGTGGCTCGGCACCCATGACGAGCTGCTCACGGACTGCGGGCTCTACCAGGACCTGCACGGTCACTGGTCCGTACCGCCGCCGCCGGCGGCGGCCGGTGGTCTCCGGCCGGAGGCTGCGACGCCTCGTGAACGCCGCTCACAGCCATCCGGCGTCGTCGGCGATGCGAATGGCGTCCACCCGGTTGCGAGCGCCGACCTTGCCGATGATGCGGGAGATGTGGTTGCGGACCGTCCGGACCGAGAGGAAGAGGTTGCTCGCGATCTCGGCGGATGACGCTCCCTGCGCGGCCAGGCGCAGCACATCGAGTTCCCGGTCGGTCAACGGGCTGTCGGCGGTGCCGAGCGCGGCGAACGCCAGCTCCGAGTCGATGACCCGCTCGCCCTGTGCGACCCGGCGGACCGCGTCGGCGAGGTCGTCCAGCGGTGCGTCGACCAGCATGTAGCCCATCACGC
>JAOPYL010000093.1 GCA_025964625.1 Actinoallomurus sp.
CCGAACGCGCCCTGGCGCTCCACCTGCTGGGCTTCGGCGGTGCCCTGGAGGTCGCCGCACAGGCCACCGAGCCGCACCGGCTGTGCGCGTACCTGTTCGACCTCGCCTCGGCGTACACCACGTTCTACGAGAACTGCCCGGTGCTGAAGGCTCCGGACGAGGCGACGAAGGCGTCGCGGCTCGCGCTGTGCGCGCTCACCCTGCGCACCCTCGTCAAGGGCCTCGACCTGCTCGGCGTGGCCACCCCGGAACGCATGTAGACCTTCCAACATCGCTTGAACCGGGGCGGCAAGGTGCGCTTCGCCCGCCGGGCGCAGCCGGTCGCCGATGCGCCGAAGCAGTACCAGAGCCGCCACAAGGACCGTGCCGCCACAGCAGCCGCGGACCGGGATGCGATCCTCACTCTGTTGGCCTAGGGGGTTTGCGGGTATTCGTGCCACTGTGAGACCAACATCCCGGAGGCACGCATGGGCAGGGACGTATCGGCGATCACCGTCACCAAGGAAGACCGACGACGGTATCGCGAAAAGGTGCAACGCTGCCTGGAGGCGTTCACGGCAATGCTGCGGGAGTCCCGGTTCGAGTCGGACCCCCCTCGCATGGGCATGGAGATCGAGCTCAACCTGGTGGACGACGCGGGCCACCCGGCGATGCGGAACGCGGCCGTCCTGGACGCCATCGCCGATCCCTCATGGGCCACCGAGCTCGCGCAGTTCAACATCGAGGTGAACCTCCCGCCGTCCTCGCTGGCCGGAAAGTCCCTCGGCGCGCTCGAACAGACCGTACGGGACCACCTCAACCACGCCGACGCACGGGCGCGCGCGGCGGGCGTGCAGCTCATGCTCGTGGGCATCCTGCCGACGCTGCGGGAGTCGGACGTCAACGAGTCGACACTGTCCGCCAACCCGCGCTACCGGCTGCTGAACGAGCAGATCCTGGCGGCCCGCGGGGAGTCCCTGCACCTGGAGATCGACGGCGTCGAGCGGCTCCGCATGTACGCCGACTGCATCACGCCCGAGGCGGCGTGCACCAGCGTCCAGTTCCACCTGCAGGTCGGCCCCCAGGACTTCGGCGCGTACTGGAACGCGTCGCAGGCCATCGCGGGCGTCCAGGTGGCGCTGGGCGCCAACTCGCCGTTCCTGTTCGGCAGCGAGCTGTGGCGCGAGACCCGGATACCGCTGTTCGAACAGGCCACCGACACCCGCCCCGAGGAGCTGAAGGAGCAGGGCGTACGGCCCCGCGTCTGGTTCGGCGAACGCTGGATCAGCTCGGTGCTCGACCTGTTCGAGGAGAACAGCCGCTACTTCTCCTCGCTCCTGCCGGTGTGCGAGAAGGATGACCCGCTGGAGCTGCTGGCGCGCGGCGAGGTGCCCGATCTGGCCGAGCTCACGCTGCACAACGGCACCATCTACCGCTGGAACCGGCCCGTGTACGACATCGACCATGGCCGGCCGCACCTTCGCGTGGAGAACCGCGTGCTGCCCGCCGGGCCGACCGTCGCGGATACCATGGCCAACGCCGCGTTCTACTACGGCCTGGTCCGCTCCCTGGCCGATGACGACCAGCCGCTGTCGAGCCGGATGTCGTTCGCCGCCGCCGCCGCCAATCTGCGCAGCGGCGCACTCCACGGCCTGGACGCCAGGATGTTCTGGCCCGGCCTGGGCGAGGTCCCGGTGATCGATCTGGTGCTGCGGCGGCTCCTGCCACGCGCCGCCACCGGCCTCGACCGGTGGGGCGTCGACGGAGTCGTACGGGACCGGCTGCTCGGCATCATCGAACAGCGGTGCATGACCAGGCAGAACGGCGCCACGTGGCAAGCCCAGATGGTCCACTCGGTCAACGCGGACCGCCCCGAGGCCCTGCGGCGCATGGTGCTGCGGTACATCGAGCACATGCACAGCAACGCGCCGGTGCACACCTGGCCGGTCGCCTACTGAAGGTAGCCCTCGACCTCACCGGCGGGCCTGGACGAGGCGTCGTCGGGGTCCTCCCCCACGTCGCGGCGGGCGCGCCGCTGGCGCAGGAGGTCCCAGCACTGGTCGAGCTCCTCCTCGAGCCTGCGCAGTCGCTCGTGCTCCTCAGCGGCGGTCAGGTCCCCTTTCTGCAGCCGTTCGCGGAGCGCGTGCTCCTCGTCGACCAGGAGGTCGACACGGCCGAGAATCTCGCTGTCGTGCATCCTTGATCACCTCAAGACGACAGTTTGACAGCTTTCCCGCATCGAATGGCGTTCACCGGCGATACGGCCGTGCCGGTGAGCCACCACCGGCAACCTTCCATCGCCGCCCGACCGCCAGGATGCGGGGCGCCTTCGCGGGCAGCGCGAATTCCGGAAGGCCCGGAACCCCCTCGTCTCGGCGGACGCTCCGACGCCTCCGTCCGCAAGAGCCGCGGCCTGCGGCGACCTACTGGGGGCCGCGGCTGCCGACGAGACCGTTGAGGAACCCGCCGGCTCCCTCCGATGCCGGCCGGGCGGCGGCGGCGGTTCGGACCGCCGGCGGCTCGGCCGGCGCCGGTTCGGCACCCCGGGTACCCGAGGTGCTCGACGTGCTCGACGTGCTCGACGTGCTCGCCTTCGGCTTGGCGGCGGCCTTCGGCTTCGCGGCCGTCCTGGCCTTCGCGGTGGCCTTCTTGGTCGCCGTGGACGCGGCCGACTTCGCCGTGGACTTCTTCGGCGTGGACGTCCGCCCGGCCGTGGTGCTCCGCGTGGTCGCCGTCGACCTGCCTGGAACCGGCGGCTTGATGGATGAGATCGTCTTGGCCGCCTTCGTCAGCGCCTCGGCGGCGGTGGCCAGGGCCTTGGTGGCGGTGCTCATCGTCTTCATGGCGGTGTTCATCGCCTGGGCCGAAGTCGTCGCCTTGCTGGCCGCGTCGGTCATTTTCGTCGCCGCGGACGAGACCTTCGTCGCCGCGGACGACACCCTGGTCGCGGCGGCCGCCGGAGTGACGGACGGCTTGGCCGTCGTGGACTTCGGCGTGGTCTTCCGCGCCGCTGTGCTGGTCGTTTTCTTGGCGGCAGCGCTCTTCTTCGCGCCGCTTTCCTTGGCACGGCTCGCACTCGCCGTTGAACGGCGGGCGGTCGTCGTATTCGTAGGCACTGATCCATCCCCCCGTGTCGATCAGCTACGGGTAGATCCATTCCACATTTGGCGAAGATCTACACACCCACCGGATGCCAAACAGTCTTTGTTTCCAGGAATGTTGTCATCCGGGTGATACCCGGATGAGCCGTCCAGTCGGTCGGCTGGTCGGCCTCCACCGGCCGCAGCACTCGCTTCAGATTCTCCGCCGCGGCCTTCTCGCACTCGACGGCGAGGTCGCCGGACGCGCCGGTGAGGTCGAGTCCGTTGACGTCCATGTGCGATGCGAGCCAGGGCGCCAGTTCGGAACGTCGGCCGGTGAGGATGTTGATGACTCCGCCGGGCAGGTCGGAGGTGGCGAGTACCTCGCCGAGGGTGATGGCGGGTAGCGGCGCGGTTTCGGAGGCCACGAGCACGGTGGTGTTGCCGGTCACGATGGCCGGGGCGAGCACCGATACCAAGCCGAGCAGGGGGCTGTCCGGGGCGACGATCCCGACGACGCCGGTGGGTTCGGGGGTGGAGAAGTTGAAGAACGGCCCGGAGACGGGGTTGGCCGTCCCGGTGACCTGTGCGAGCTTGTCGGCCCAGCCGGCGTACCAGACCCACCGGTCGATGGCCGCCTCCACCTCGGTGGTGGCGGCACTCTTGCTGAGGCCGGTGGCGCGTAGTTCGTCGGTGAACTGGCCACACCGTCCCTGCAGCATCTCCGCGACCCGGTACAGGATCTGGCCCCGGTTGTAGGGGGTGCGGGCGGCCCAGCCGGGCTGGGCCTTGCGGGCGGCGACCACCGCGTCGCGGACGTCCTTGCGGGAGGCACGCGAGGCGTTGGCCAGGAAGCCGCCCTTTGCGTCGTTCACGGTGTAGGACCTGCCGGATTCGGATCGGGGGAACGCGCCACCGATGTAGAGCTTGTACGTCTTGGATACGTTCAGCCGCTCACTCATCGCAGGTAGGCCTCCAGTCCGTGACGTCCGCCCTCACGGCCGAAGCCGGACTCCTTGTATCCCCCGAACGGTGAGGCGGGGTCGAACTTGTTGAACGTGTTCGCCCACACCACCCCGGCGCGCAGCCGCTGCGCCATCCACAAAATCCGCGAACCCTTGTCGGTCCATACCCCCGCCGACAGGCCGTAGGGGGTGTTGTTCGCCTTCTCCACCGCCTCCTGCGGCGTGCGGAACGTCAGCACCGACAGGACCGGGCCGAAGATCTCATCCTGGGCGATCCGGTGTGATTGGGCGACGTCGGTGAAGAGTGTCGGTGCGAACCAGAACCCGCGGTCGGGCAGCTCACACGGCGGCGACCACCGGGTCGCGCCCTCCTGCTCCCCGATGTCGGACAGCATGCGGATCTTGTTCAGCTGCGCGGCGGAGTTGATCGCGCCGATGTCGGTGTTCTTGTCCAGCGGGTCACCCACCCGGAGCGTCGCCATCCGGGTCTTGAGCCGGTCGAGCAGCTCCTCCGCGATGGACTCCTGCACCAGCAGCCGGGAACCGGCGCAGCAGACGTGGCCCTGGTTGAAGAAGATGCCGTTCACGATGCCCTCGACGGCCTGATCGAGCGGTGCGTCGTCGAAGACCACGTTGGCGGCCTTACCGCCCAACTCCAGGGTCAGTCTCTTGGGTGTGCCCGCGACCGATCGGGCGATCTGGCGGCCGACGTCGGTGGAGCCGGTGAAGGCGACCTTGTCCACCCCGTCGTGTTCGACCAGTGCCCGCCCGGTCTGACCCGCACCGGTGATGATGTTGACCACGCCCGGCGGCAGGTCGGCCTGGCGGCAGATGTCGGCGAAGGCCAGCGCGGTCAGCGGCGTCGTCTCCGCCGGCTTCAACACCACCGTGTTCCCACACGCCAACGCCGGCGCGATCTTCCAGGCCAGCATCAACAACGGGAAGTTCCACGGGATCACCTGACCCGCCACCCCCAGCGGCCGCGGATCGGCTACGGCGTACTCCAGCTTGTCGGCCCAGCCCGCGTAGTAGAAGAAATGCGCGGCCACCAGCGGAAGGTCCACATCCCGGGACTCACGGATCGGCTTACCGTTGTCGATCGACTCCAGCACCGCCAGCTCACGCGAACGCTCCTGGATGAGGCGCGCGATCCGGAACAGATACTTCGCGCGCTCACCGCCCGCCATCTTCGACCAGACCATGTCATAGGCCCGGCGGGCGGCCGCGACCGCCCGGTCCACATCGGCGGCCCCGGCCTCGGAGACCTCGGCCAGCACCTCCTCAGTCGCCGGATTCACCGTCTTGAAGGAGTGCTCGGCATCAGCGAACTCCCCGTCGATGAACAAGCCATACGACGGTTTGATGTCGACGATGTCGCGGGACTCCGGCGCGGGCGCGTACTCGAACATCCTCAGTCCAGGGTGAAGTAGTCGGGACCCGCGTACACGCCGGTCGTGAGCTTACGACGCTGCATCAAAAGATCGTTGAGCACCGAGGACGCACCGAGGCGGAACCACTCCGGGCTCAGCCAGTCGGGTCCGGCGGTCTCGTTGACCAGCACCAGATACTTGATCGCGTCCTTGGTCGTCCGGATGCCACCGGCGGGTTTCACGCCGACCTGGCGGCCGGTGCGCGCACGGAAGTCACGCACGGCCTCCAGCATGACCAAGGTGACCGGCAGGGTCGCGGCCGGGCTCACCTTGCCGGTCGAGGTCTTGATGAAGTCCGCGCCGGCGAGCATCGCCAGCCAGGAAGCCCGGCGCACGTTGTCATACGTCACCAGCTCCCCGGTCTCCAGGATCACCTTCAGGTGCACCTCACCGCACTCGGCCTTGATCGCGGCGATCTCCTCGAACACCTTCTGGAAATCACCGGACAAGAAAGCGCCCCGGTCGATGACCATGTCGATCTCCGACGCGCCATCAGCGACCGCCCGCCGCGTGTCGGCCAGCTTGGCCTCCAACGGCGCCCGCCCGGACGGGAACGCCGTCGCGACACTCGCCACCCCCACACCGGTGCCCTCCAAGGCACGGACGGCCTCGGCCACCAGATCGGAGTACACGCAGATGGCGGCCACCTTCGGCACACTCGCATCCGCCGGATCCGGATGGGCGGCCTTCGCACACAGCGCGCGGACCTTGCCCGGGGTGTCGGCGCCTTCCAGGGTCGTCAGATCGACCATCGAGATGGCCAGATCAATCGCGTACGCCTTCGCCGACGTCTTGATCGAACGAGTGGCCAGACGAGCGGCCCGCTCCTCGGCCCCCACCTGATCCACACCCGGCAGCCCATGCAGAAACCGGCGCAGCTCAGCGGCGCCGGTAAGAGTCTCCGTTGACACGCTCACAGCATCGCCCATCGGACCCTCGGGCACAAAACCGGCCGATACGAGGGCATCCGGCCCGTTTTGGCAGGTTGTGAGAAATCAGCCGGTCCGGAGGTAGAGGCCGTTACCCGTCGCGTCGTCGGGATCGCCTTCGGGGAACTCGATGCTCCCCGCCCACACGGTCGTCCACCCCTTGCTCGTCAGGTGCTGGACGAGCGGGACCTCCTTGCCCTTGACCGTCTGGTAGCCGCCCGCCCACGAGCTACCGGCGGGGGCGACCGAGATCGACTTGATCCCGTCCTCGCCGGGGAGATTGTTCGTCTGGGCGACCTTCCAGTACGCCCACCCCGCCGATGCCGGACGGTGTGGGCGTAGAGCCTTTACCTGATGGCGCCCGGTTCGGATTACCAGGGAAGGATGCCTTCGGCGTCGAAGTAGCCTCCGGTGGGGCCATCAGGGCCCACCTGCGCCATGCGCACGATGATTTCGGCGCCCTGCTCGACGGTCTGGATGCCGGTGTTCCCGTTCAGGTCGGTCTTGGTGAAGCCAGGCTCCACCGCGTTGATCCGCATGTTCGGGAACGCCTTCGCGTACTGCGCGGTAATCACGTTGACCGCGGTCTTCGACGCCGGGTAGGCGACACCCGGGTAGGCGTACGTCGGGGTGCCCGGGGTGG
>JAOPYL010000097.1 GCA_025964625.1 Actinoallomurus sp.
GGTCGCCGCGGCGGTCACCTGGTCGCCGGCGACGGCGCAGATGTCGCCCAGGTGGCCGGACAGCTCGGTCACCCAGGCCGTCAGGGCCGTCGGCTCCAGGCCGGGGCGGACGGCGCCCGCCACCTCGGCGACGTGGTCGGCGACGGACTCGGCCGCCGCGCGCAGGAGGTCGGCCTCCCGGCGGGTCTCCTGGCGCCGCTCGGTGAGCCACTTCTCCACGCGCGCGAAGACCTCGGTGGCGAAGAGTCTCTCCAGGACGGCGCGCCGCTTCTCGGCGTCGGCGTGCAGGAACGCCGCGAAGTCGCCCTGCGGCAGAAGTACCACCTGGCAGAACTGCTCCGCCGACATACCGAGCAGATCACCGATCTTCTGGCCGGCCTCGTCGAAGCGGCTGGACCACGTCACCCACTCGCCGTCGCGCCGTTCCTGGAGCAGGACCTTGGCCTTCTCCTCGGTGGTGCCCGCACCTCGTCTCTTGGGCCGGTCCCATTTCGGCGACCTTCTGATCGTGAAGCGCCGGCCCCGGATCGTCACGTCGAGGACGACCTCCGGCGCGCGGTCCGGCGGCGCGTGCTGGCTGCGCAGGTTCTTGGCGTCGTTGCGGACGTTCGGCACCCGGCCGTACAGGGCGAAGCAGACGGCGTCGAGCACGCTGGTCTTGCCGGCGCCGGTGGGACCGTTGATGAGGAAGAGACCCGCATCGGACAGCGCCTGGAAGTCGACCTCCTCGGTGCCCGCGTAGGGCCCGAACGCGGTGATCGTGAGGTGGTGCAGTCTCATCGGCCCGCCTCCACCTGCCGGCAGCACTCGAACGCCTCGCGAAGGAGCGCGCGCTCGTCGTCACGCGCCGGCTCACCGCGTACCTCGCCGACGAAGTCGTACGCGATCTCGATCTGCGGCCGGTCCCGGACCCGCTCCGCCCAGCCGCGGTCGTCGCCCGCGGGCGCGCCTTCAGGCTCGAAGGCCAGCGCGAGGGTGTGCGGGAAACGCCGCCGCAGCCGGTCCATCGCGCCCTCGGGACGTGCCGGGTCGGTCAGCGTGACCTGCAGCCAGCGGTCCTCATGCGCCGCCCAGCGGTCGCCGGTGAGCAGATCGTCGAGCCGGCCGCGGAGGCGCGCCAGCCGGCGCGGCACGGGTGCCTCGACGAACTCGGCCCGGGTGGTCTCGCCGAGATCGACCAGCCACGCGCCCTTGACCTGATGCTCCTCGGAGAAGGAGTAGGCCAGCGGGGAGCCGGAGTAGCGCACCGTGTCCGATATCCGCTGCCGGCCGTGCAGGTGGCCGAGCGCGACGTAGTCGACGCCGTCGAACACGCTCATCGGCACACTGGCGACGCCGCCGACGGAGATGTCACGCTCGCTGTCGCTCGCCTCTCCCCCGGTGACGAACGCGTGCGCGAGCACAACGGACCTGCCGTCGCGGGTGGCGAGGTCGGCGCGGACGCGGCGCATGGCCTCGGCCAGCGCGGCCGTGTGACCGCGCTCGGTCAGCTCCCACCGGCCCCGGACCGCCTCGGGCTCGAGATAGGGGATGCCGTGGATGGCGGTGCCGTCGTCGAGGAGCACGGGTCGGCCCACGCTGTCCGGGTCGGCGCGTACGTGGACCCCGGCGGCGTCCATCAGGTCGGCGCCGAAGCCGAGCCGCTGCGCGGAGTCGTGGTTGCCGCTGATGACGACGACCCGGACCTTCTCGGCCACAAGCCGCCGCAACGCCTCGTTGCACAGCGCGACGGCGTCGACCGGCGGCAGCGCCCGGTCATAGAGGTCACCGGACACCAGCACGGCGTCGACACGCTCCGAGCGCACGGTGCCGACGAGGTGGTCGACGTACCGCGCCTGGGCGCCGAGCATGTCCTCCCGGTGGAAGGACCGGCCCAGGTGCCAGTCGGAGGTGTGCAGCAACCGCATGAGGCCGGAAGCTAACACGCCCCGCCCATAACATGGGTCTCACACACCGCGTGATGCCACTTTGACATCTTTTGCGGGTCGGATGCGGTCACGCCTGCGCGCCCCTTCGGCTGTGGACAAGCCGGGGCGGGACGGCGAAGATACCAAGCAAGCATCCGGTCAAGATCCTTCCGCCTCCGGAGGCACAGCATGCGTCAGCACGATCGGCTCTACATCGGCGGAGAGTGGGTCGCCCCCGCCGGCACCGGCACCATCGACGTCGTCTCGCCGCATACGGAAGAGGTGATCGGCCGGGTTCCCGAGGCGACTCCCGAGGACGTCGACCGGGCCGTCGCGGCGGCGCGCCATGCCTTCGACCACGGCCCGTGGCCGCGCATGGAGCCCGCGGAGCGGGCCGCCGTCGTGGGCCGGCTGGCCGCCCTGTACGGCGAGCGCGTCAACGAACTCGCCGAGCTGATCACCGAGGAGATGGGCTCGCCGATCACGTTCTCCCAGCTCGGCCAGACCGGGCAGGCGCACGCCGTGTACGGCTACTACGCCGAACTCGGCAAGACGCTCACCTCGGAGGAGGAGCGTCCGGGGATGATGGGTCCGGTCACCGTCCGCCGTGAACCGGCCGGCGTGGTCGCCGCGATCGTTCCGTGGAACGTCCCGCAGTTCATCGTCGCGCTGAAGCTTGCGCCCGCGCTTGTCGCCGGCTGCACCATCGTGATCAAACCGGCGCCCGAGACGCCGCTGGACGGCTACCCGCTCGCGGAGATGCTGAACGAGGCGGGCGTTCCCAGGGGCGTGGTCAGCATCGTGGCCGCCGGCCGTGAGACCGGTGAGCACCTCGTACGCCATCCCGGGGTGGACAAGGTCGCCTTCACCGGGTCCACCGCGGCGGGCCGGACGATCGGCGCGATCTGCGGCGAGCAGCTCAAGCGCTGCACCCTGGAGCTGGGCGGGAAGTCCGCGGCGATCATTCTCGACGACGCCGACCTCGCCTCCACCATGGGCTGGCTCAAGATCGCGTCACTGATGAACAACGGCCAGGCGTGCGTCGCGCAGACCCGGATCCTCGCCTCCCGCAGCCGCTACGACGAGGTCGTGGACGCGCTCACCCAGACGGTGGGGAACATGAAGGTCGGTGACCCGGCCGACGCCGAGACCGAGATCGGCCCGCTCGTGGCCAAGCGCCAGCAGGAGCGCGTCGAAGGCTACATCGCACTCGGCCGGGAAGAGGGCGCCAAGGTCGCCCTCGGCGGGCCCGGGCGGCCGTACGACCGCGGCTGGTACGTCACGCCCACCGTCTTCGCGGACGTCACCAATGACATGCGGATCGCCCGCGAGGAGATCTTCGGCCCGGTCCTGTCGGTGATCCCGTACGAGGACGAGGCCGATGCCGTGCGGATCGCGAACGACAGCGACTACGGCCTGGCCGGCACGGTCTGGACCGCCGACGCCGAGCACGGCCTGGACATCGCCCGGCAGGTCCGCACCGGCACGTACGGAGTGAACGTCTACATGATCGAGTCGTCCTCACCGTTCGGCGGCTACAAGTCCAGCGGCGTCGGCCGCGAGCTCGGCCCCGAAGGCCTGGCCGCCTATTCGGAGTACAAGTCCATCGCCCGCATGGGCTGATCCTCCCGAAGGTCATGCCGGAAGGGACGAACGACAGGAGGGCGCGCGCGGCAGGCACACGAGGTCTCGAATGACGGCTGATCACCGCGAACCCGGCGAAGAGCCGTACGATCCCGATCATGACGATTCGGTGGGGAATCCTGGGCACCGGCGGGATCGCGCGCACGTTCACCGAGGACCTGATCCTCCTCGGCCACGAGGTCGCGGCCGTCGGCTCCCGCGCCGGGCACACCGCCGAGGCGTTCGCCGGCCGGTACGGCATCGACCGCGCGTACGGGTCGTACGACGAGCTCGCGGCCGACGACCGGGTCGACGTGGTCTATGTCGCGACGCCGCACAACTCACACCATCCCGCGGCCCGCACCTGCCTGCGGGCGGGCCGGGCGGTACTCGTCGAGAAGCCCTTCACCACGACCGCCGCCGACGCCGAGGACCTCGCCGCCCTCGCACGGGCCGAGGGCCTGTTCGCCATGGAGGCGATGTGGACCCGGTTCAACCCACTCGTCGCCCGGCTGCGCGAGCTGGTCGCCGACGGCGCGATCGGAGAGGTCAAGGCGGTGTACGCCGACTTCTCCTCGGCCTGGGAGTTCGATCCCCTGCATCGCCTGTGGTCGCCCGAGCTGGCCGGCGGAGCCCTGCTCGACCTCGGCGTCTACCCGGTGTCGTTCGCGTGCATGCTGCTCGGCGAGCCCGACACCGCGCAGGCGGTGACGACGCACGCCCCGACCGGGGTGGACGCCAACACCGGCATCCTGCTCGGGTACGGCTCCGGTGCCGTCGCCCTGCTGCACTGCGGCTTCCTCGCCGACTCGCCGCAGACGGCCACCGTCGTGGGCACGACCGGGCGGATCGAGGTCGCGACGCCCTTCTTCCGGCCCGCCGCGTTCACCCTGCACCGCGCGGCCGCGGAGCCGGAGACGTACCGCCTCGAGGTCCGAGGCCACGGGTACACCTACCAGGCCGAGGAGGTCGCCCGCTGCCTCGGCGCCGGGCTCACCGAGTCGGCCGCGATGCCGCTGGACGAGAGCATCGCCATCCTCCGCACCCTCGACACCATCGCCACGCGCCTGGCCGATCGCTGAGCCGCCGCACGACAGCGCGCCCACCACGGCGACCAGGCTCTCGTGGTGGCGCGAAAGACGATCACGCGAATCCGGGTGCCGCGTACGTGCAGGTGTACACGTAGCGCCGGCGGCGCACGGATTAGGATCGCGGCGTGCCGACAGTCCCCCGACGTCGCAGCGCGCTGCGCGGTCACCTCCTCGTCTGCGGCGACACGCCGCTCGCCTTCCGGCTCGCCGACGAGCTGTCCACGCGTTATCTCCAGGACGTCACGGTCATCGTCCCGTCGAAGAAACGCAACCACGGGCCGCAGATCGTAGGGCTGCCGAGGGTGAAGGTGCACGAGGCCGCGGAGCTGAACGACGAGACGTTCCGCGACGTGCACGCGGAGACGGCGCGTGCGGTCGCGCTGGTCGGCAACAGCGAGGTCGGCAACATCCACGCCGCGCTGCGGGTCCAGGAGCTGAACCCCGGTGCCCGGCTCGTCATCCGGATGTCGAACACCACGCTGGGCCAGCGGATCCGCACGCTCTTCAAGGACTGCGCGGTGCTGTCCGACGGCGCCATGGCCGCACCGTCGTTCGTGGCCGCGGCGCTCGGCGATCTGGCACCCAGCCACGTACGGGTGGCCGGCCACACGCTGTACGTCGCCCACCGGAGCGACCGGGCGAAGAAAGTGATCTGCGGGCTGGCGGACACCAAACGATCCGAGGGGAATCCACGCCTGCTGCCGGTGGACCAGGAGAACGCCAACCTGGTGCTCGCCATCGCCGACGGCACTCCACGCGACCCGCTCAGCCAGCACCGGCCAAGCCACCGGCCGGTGGTGGCGCTCACGCGCAGCCTCCCGCTGATATTCAACCGCCGCCTGCTCCAGGTGGTGCTCGTGCTGCTGGCCGTGATCATGCTCGGCACCCTGGCGTTGAGCATCACCGCCGGCTACGGCTTCAGCTACTCGATCTATCTGGTGCTGCTGGACGTCGCGGGCGCGGCCAACCCGGACGCCTCGCTGAGAGGGCCCGCGAAGGTGGCGCAGGTGGCGGTCACGCTCGCCAGCCTGGCGCTCGTGCCGGCGGTCACGGCCGCCATCGTCGACGCCATCGTCCGCGCCCGGCTCGCCGGCCCGATGGAGCGGCTGCGCGATCCGATCAGCGGGCACGTCGTGGTCGTCGGCCTCGGCGAGGTGGGCCTCCGTGTCGTGTCCCAGCTCAACGACCTCGGGGTGCCCGTGGTGTGCGTCGAGGCCAACGAGGACGCGGTGGGCGTCCCTATGGCCCGCCGGGCGGGCATACCCATCGTGTTCGGTGACGCCACGCGTTCGGAGACGCTGCGCACCGCGTGGGCCAGCACCTGCCGCGCGGTGGTCACCGTCACGAGCGACGACATCACCAACCTCGAGGCCGGGCTCAGCGCCCGGGCGCTGCGTGACAACGTGCGCGTCGTCCTCCGGCTCTTCGACGACGACCTGGCCGCGCGCGTCCACCGCAATTTCAAGATCCCGGTGTCACGCAGCGTCTCGTTCCTCGCCGCTCCGGCCTTCGCCGCCGCCATGATGGAACGGCAGGTCATCGGGACGATCCCGGTGGGCCGGAAGGTCATGCTCATCGCCGACATCCCGATCGCGCAGGGCTCCGCGCTGGAGGGGCGCCCCGTGCGCGAGGCGCACCAGCCGGGCGAGGCGCGGGTACTCGCGGTGGGACGCCGCGGCGGCCCGCACGTCGACTGGGAGCCACAGGAGGGATACCTCCTCGTCCGCGGCGACCGGCTGATCGTGCTGGCCACCCGGACCGGCATCGGCCACATCCGGGCCCGCAACATCACGCCGCCCGGGCCCCCGGCGCCACCGGCCCCGCGGCAGGGCGGCGGTCCCCGCGGCTAGCGCCGCACCGCGTCACTGGGCGACAAGGCGTTCCCGCCCCCCGGCGCCGTGGGTTCTCACCTGGAAGGTCCCGGTCAGCGTGCCGGTGCTCAGCTCGACACGGTCGTTCGAGACATGGGTGCCGTGGTGAGCCGGGTCGATCGGAACGATCACATACTGGTGGCCGTCGACCATACCGGTGAGCACGGACGCCTGGTCGGCCCGGAGCGTTCCCGTCGGCAACTGGAAGCTCCCGCTCAACCTCGCAAGCATCGTGTACGGCACGTCCTTGGTGGTGTAGTAGCCGCCCGCGTCGAGGTCTCCCGTCGCGGAGTCCAGCGGGACGAGCAGCAGCGGGTCGGCGGTGTCGTGGTACGCGCTGACGAGTGGGGTGAACCGCGGGATCAGGTCGCTGTTCTGCTTCGCGAGCACGTCCTGGATCGACTGCCGCAGACCGTCCGACGGCTGCTCGGCGACAGGGGTCACCCCGTAGAGCAGCAGTCCGACCGGGGTCTGGCCACCCTGGGTGACCTGTTTCTGCCAGCCCTTCCTGGTCTCTTCCAGGATCAGGCCGGCGATCGCGCCCAACGGGCCGCCCTCTCCGTCGAGTGTCAGCCGCCTCGGATCGGATACCTGATCGAGTGGCGCGTACGGCACGTTCTCCCTGAGATCCGCCCGGTTCTCGCGGTCGGCGCCGCCCGCCATGGCCGACGCGACAGTGTCGAAGTAGCCGGCCGCGCCCTCGTTCGCGTCGGTCGGGACGGCCCGCTTCGCCTCATCGGGGTACTCCTTCTCCCACCGGGAGTTCCAGTACGCGGCGGCGGCGAGCCGCTGCCTCCGCTGGCGGGGATCGCGGTAGGCGGCGAGCAGGTCGTTGTAGAGCATCGCGCGGTACAGCCGGGGCGTGACGGCGAGCGGATACTCCGTGCCCCGGAGTTCGCGCCCGGCCTTCGCTCCCCCGGCCACCTGCCACGAGTGGAACAGCTCATCGGTGGCGGCCCCGAACAGGACGTTCGACAGGCCGACGCGGTTGGCCTTGGCCTCCGCCGCGTACGCGGGGTCGGCCGTGTTGAGGACGACGGCCGGATGCCCGTCCCAGGTGGTGTACAGGGACCCGGCGGCCGGGACCGTCACCTTCTCCTCCGCCAGCTTGGCCGGGGTCAGCGTCGTGACACCCTCCACGGTGATCAGGCGGGCCGCCTTGCCGTCACCGAGGATGATCCGCCGGTCCTTGAGGACCACGCCGGGCCAGATGCGCGAGGCCTGCGGCCATACCTTGGCGACGTCATGCTGTACCTCGCCCGACACGGGGACCAGCGCTGTCGCCGTGGACATCCTGGCGGCGTTGTGCGAGCTCCCGGCGCATCCGGCGACGACGCTCGCGGCGAGTCCGCCGACCGCGATCACCGCCACCCTGCGGCGTCCTGACCCGATGAACACTGCGTACCCCCCGCACACCATCGATCCGACAACGTGGGCCGGGGGGTACCGAGCTGCTTGCCCACCTTCCTTCGCGATCATTCCCCGTCCCCGGGGCGATAACGCCTCCGGCGGCCGGACTATG
This sequence comes from Actinoallomurus sp., assembly GCA_025964625.1. GTDB lineage: Bacteria > Actinomycetota > Actinomycetes > Streptosporangiales > Streptosporangiaceae > Actinoallomurus. Next base: position 8,015 of record JAOPYL010000097.1, read on the forward strand.
GGCCGGCGCCGCCGCGGCGTTCCGGGGCGGCGCCGCCCGGTCAGCCGCGCAGGGCGGCGATGAGCGAACCGGTGTCGGAGGTGCCCATCCGGACGAACAGCGGCAGGGTCCCGAGGCCGGCGGGGTACGCGCGAAGGTCGCCCTTGACGGCTTTTCCGCGCGCGACGTCGTACCACGTGCCCGGCGGCAGGTGGACGTCACGGCTCGTGCCCGCCGACAGCAGCGGTGCGGCCAGCAGTGAGTCGCCGAGCAGCCATTCGTCGGTGATCGTGTAGGCGGCCTGGTCCGACGGGTAGTCGAAGAACAGCGGCTGCATGATCGGGGCTCCGGTCTTCAACGTCTGCTTCACCTGCTTGAGGATGTACGGCGAGAGGCGCTGGTGGAGCTTGAGCGCCGCCGTGTAGAGCCGCACGGTCTCCGCGTCGTAGTCCACCCACTTCTTGTGCACGAAGTCATAGACACGGATCGGCGACGTGGAGGCGTAGACGAGCGGCATGGCGGCGGCCGCCTGCGCCCACCGGATGAGGACCTCCTTGGCGGGCGGCGCCTGACTCAGCGATCCGCCGACCATGTCGGTCTCCACGAACGGGTAGCCGATGGTGGAGATGGCCAGGTCCTGCTTGACCGCGGCCTGCAGGGAGTTCCATCCGGTGCCCTTGTCCACCTCGCGGGTCACGAAGCCGTACTTCTGCGAGCCGGTCCAGTGGATCCGCACCCCGACGCCCTGCTGGTCGAACTCGTCGGTGAGCTGCGCGCCCAGCTTGACGTAGTCGTTGGCCGTGTAGCCCTTGGCGGGCGCGCACGTCTCGTCGAAGAAGCGGGTGTCGAACTTGAAACCGTCCACCCCGTACGTCTTCTGCAGCGCGCGCAACTGGTCCACGTACCAGGCGCGGGCGTCCGGGTTGCCCAGGTCCACGACGCCGGCCTTGCCGTTCCACCAGCTGACCGTGCACGGCCGGGACGGGTCGGTCTTGGACTTGAGCAGGTACCCCTTGTCCGCGGCCACCTTGTAGTTGTCGGCGTCGAGGTTGATCCACAGAGTCACCCAGAGACCGAACTTGTACCCGAGCCGATGCACCTCATCCGACATCGCCTTCGGGTCGGGGAACTTCGAGTTGAACGTGAAGTCCCCGTAGTGGCTCATCCAGCCGTCGTCCAGCGACATGGTGTGGCCGGGCACGCCGGCGGCGTGCAGGCGGCGTACGTAGTCCAGGAAGCCTGGCTGGTCGACGTTCGTGTAGAACTGCGCCCAGGAGTTCCACAGCGGGGTCTCGTACTGGTACGGCTCGGCATCGCTCTTCGCCGGCTTGCCGGTGACGCCGATGTAGTCGTCGTAGACCGCCTTGGGGGTCTTCTCCACGAAGAAGGTCGCGGCGAAGCTCGGCGATCCGGTGACCTCCATGCCCGCGACACCGGCGGTGTCCTTGCCGAGCGAGACGTTCATCAGGTCCTGGGTGTCGAACCAGATGCCGGTCGATGACTGGGTGAACCAGAACGGATCCACCATCAGGTACGACGCCGGGCCGAACGCGTCGTCGGCCACCTTGCCCGCGTCGAGGGGCCACGGCTGGTTCGTGTAGGGGGCGCCCTTGTCGTTCGCCGCCTCACCGTGGCCGTACCAGTGCCCGGCGGAGGCCATGTCGAAGTGCATGCCGGTGGACGTCGGCGTCGCGCCCTCGACCGTGCTCTCCACCTTGTAGCGGTCGGCGGACGGCGTCAGCCTCACGGACAGCGTCGCCGAGGCGTCGGTGGTGCCCACCCGCAGGGTGAGCACGCCACCGGACCAGGTGGCCTCGCGCACGTCGGTGGCGGTGGTCCGACCCCTGGGGCCGTTGAAGTCGATGGCGTCCGTGTTCGTCGTGGCCAGGACCGTACGGCCGGCGCGGCGGGCGCTGATCTGGAAGCGCTGCTTGGCGATCACGACCTGGTACGCCGGCGTGGTCAGCGTGATGGCGCGCGCGCCGTTGTGGTACTTGACGCCGGGAGCGGCCGACGCCGGGCGGGCGCTTCCGGTGAGCGACGTCGCGAAAAGGAGCAGGGCGGCGAGCGGCAGGAACATTCGGCGGGATCTCAGCGCGATCACCTCGCGGGGTCGGGAGCCGTCCGGTCGCATACCCCGCCGGACTGCTCATTGATGCGCACTACACGGGGATACTGCGCATGAACGAGCGCCACGTCAAGATCTTCGCAGGTATTCGCCCCTGGGCGGCCGACCGGCCCGCGGTGCCGTAGAACGCCGTGCCGATGACAGCCGGCCGCCCCGTACGCGGCGGGCGTACGGGGCGGCCGGCGCACTCGGTCAGTCGGAGGCGCCCAGGTCGCGTGCCTCCTCGCGGAGCTCCGGCGCACCCTTGACGCCCGCGCTCTCCAGCTCGTGCGCGAGCTGGTCGAGCTCGGCCCCGCCGGCCATCTGCGCGGTGAGCTCGTCGAGGGTGATCTCGTCCTTGGTGTGGTAGCCGATGCTGCGCCCTCGCTTGAGGATCAGGAACCGGTCCCCCACCGGGTAGGCGTGGTGCGGGTTGTGGGAGATGAAGACGACGCCGAGGCCGCGCTCGCGCGCCTGGACGACATAGCGCAGCACCACGCCCGCCTGCTTGACGCCGAGCGCCGCGGTCGGCTCGTCGAGGATCAAGATCTTGGCGCCGAAGTAGACCGCTCGGGCGATGGCCACGCACTGGCGCTCGCCGCCGGACAGGGTGCCGATCGGCTGGTCGACGTCGCGCAGGTCGATCCCCATGCCGAGCAGTTCTTCCTTGGCCGTGCCGCGCATGAAACCGATGTCCAGCCGCTTCAGCGGCCCCGAGCCCTTGCGCTTCTCCGAGCCGAGGAAGAAGTTGCGCCACACCGGCATGAGCGGGACGACCGCCAGGTCCTGGTAGACGGTGGCGATGCCGTGCTCGAGCGCCTCTCTCGGCGACCCGAACGCCACCTCCCGACCATCGACCCTGAACACGCCCTCGTCGTGCCGGTGCAGCCCGGCAATGATCTTGATGAGCGTGGATTTGCCCGCGCCGTTGTCGCCGAGCACACAGGTGATCTCGCCGGCGTTCACCTGGAGCGTGATGTCGCGGAGCGCGATCACGTTGCCGTACCGCTTGCCGACGCCGGTGAGCTCCACGAGACTCGGCCGGCCCGCTTCGTGTCGCGCGGTCATTGTCCTGCCTCCGCTCGGCGTCGTACGACGAGGTTGACGACGGTGGCGGCGAGCAGCATCGCCCCCAGGAAGAACTTGAACCAGTCGGGGTTCCATTCGGCGTACACGATGCCGTTGCTCGTCATGCCCCAGATGAACGCCCCGATGGCCGCGCCGATCGCGGAGCCGTACCCGCCGGTGAGCAGGCAGCCGCCGACGACCGCGCAGATGATGTAGAAGAACTCGTTGCCGATGCCCTCACCGGACTGCACGGACTTGAAGTTGAAGAGGATGTGCATCCCGTAGAACCACGCGGTGAAGGACACGCCCATGAACAGCGCGATCTTCGTACGCGTGACCGGCACGCCGACCGCGCGGGCGCTCGACGCCGACCCGCCGACCGCGAAGATCCAGTTGCCGGACCGGGTCCGCAGCAGCAGCCAGGTGGCGATGGCCACGAACACGATCCACCACAGGACGCTGATGTTGACCTGCACGCCGCCGATCGTCCAGTTCGCCGCGAAGACGCTTCTCGCCTGCTCGAAGCCGTCCATGTCCTCGATTGACGGCGTGGCGACATTGTGCGTGATGAGCTTGGTGAAGCCCAGGTTGAGCCCGGCCAGCATGAAGAACGTGCCGAGCGTGACGATGAAGCTGGGCAGGCCGGTCTTGACGTACAGCAGGCCGTTCAGGAAGCCGAGCGCCAGGGTGACCACGAGCGAGATCGCCACGCCCGCCCAGACATTCAGCGTGAGCTGGTAGCTGAACATCGAGGCGATCAGCGCCGAGGTCGTGACCATGACCCCGGCGGACAGGTCGAACTCCCCCCCGATCATCAGCAGCGACACCGACACGGCCATGATTCCCATGGAGGCGCTGGAGTACAGCACCGTGGAGAACGACGAGGCCCGCAGGAACGCGTCGGCGACCAGCGAGAAGAAGACGAAGAGGACGACGGCGCCGACCAGCGCGCCGATCTCGGGACGCCCCAGCAGCTTGCGGAGGGGTGAGCGGGCGGCGAGGCGTTCGTCCGAGGGCGCCGACGGCCGCTCGATGGTCTGACTCACGAGGGACTCCTTGTCCGGCGCGAGTGCTCCCCGCCGTGATCGTCGACGGGGAGCACTCGCGGTTCCTTAGCGGGTGCCCCGGTCGGCGTACGGGGCGACGGCGTCCGCGTTGGTCCTGTCGACGATCGCGGGTCCGGTGAGCACGGGCTGGCCACCGCCGAGGACGTCCCCGTTGCGCTTGTACAGCCACATCTCGTCGACGGCCTCGTAGCCCTGAAGGTAGGGCTGCTGGTCGACCGCGAACTGGATACGGCCGTCCTTGATCGCGGAGATCAGGTCCTTGTTCATGTCGAACGTGGCGACCTTGGCCTTGCCGCCGCTGTCCTTGACGGCGTCGGAGGCGGTCAGCGCGATCTGCGCGTTGAGCGCGAGAAGACCGTCGATGCCCTTGTCCGCCTGCAGCTTGGCGGTGACCGCCGACTTCACCTGCGGCATGTTCGAGCCCTGCACGTAAAGGTTCTGCATCTGGCCCGAGAAGGTCTTCTTCGCGCCGGCGCAGCGGGCGTCGAGACCGACGTTGCCCTGCTCGTGGATCAGGCAGACCGCCTTCTTGACACCGACCTTGTTGAGCTGCTCCCCGGCCGCCTGGCCGGCGATGTTCTCATCCTGGCCGAAGTGCGCGATCGCGCCGAACTTGGCGGACACGTCCGCGCCGGAGTTGATGGTCACGACGGGGATCTTGGCCTGGACGGCCTTCGTGACGACGTCCTTGAGCGCGTCCGGCTTGGCCAGTGTGACGATGATGCCGTCGACGTGCTGGTCGATGTAGGACTGCACGAGCTGGGCCTGCTTGCCGCCGTCGGGGTCGGCGGCGTACAGGAACTGGACGTTGTCCTTTGCCGAGGCCGCCTGGGCGCCCTTCTGCACGATGTCCCAGAATGCGTCACCCTGGGCGGAGTGGGTGACCATGGCGATCTTGATCCGGGGGCCGCCGCCCGTCAGCGCCTTCGTCTGCTGCTCCTCGGCCTTCTTTCCGCCTGAGCCGCTGCACGCGCTGAGTGCCAGCAGCCCCGCCAAGGCCGTGGCGATCACCCGTCGCTTCATCTGTGCTCGTCTCCTCTCAGTGGCACGCTTACCGGGCCTCCCTGCGCCATGGAACGCTCGCAGGCGAGCGCGATCTCCAGTGCGTGCAATCCGGCCACGGGTGGCGTGAGGTTATCGGCTTCACCACGGATCAAACCGGCGAAGTGCTCCATCTCGGACTGGTATGCCGCCGCGAACCGCCCCATGAACCCGTCGTGCGTACCGTCCGGGCCCGGCGCCCCGGGCTCCACGGAGACGACGGGCGTCCGTCCGTCCACACCGGTCGCCAGGGTCGCGTCCGCGCCGAACACCTCGAGCCGGCAGTCGTAGCCCTGGCCGTTGCGCCGCGTCCCCGTGACCACGCCCAGCGCCCCGCCCTCGAACCGCAGCGTCGCAGTGGCCGTGTCCGCATCACCGCAGGCGGCATAGACCTCATCTACCAGTACAGATCCGGCGGCGTACACGTCGGTCACCCGCTCCCCCACAATCCAGGCCAGCGCGTCGAAGTCGTGGATCAGCAGGTCCCGCCAGACGCCTCCCGACGTCGGAACGAACGACGGGTCCGGCGGCAGCCGGTCGTGGCTGGCCGACCGGACGACGTGCACCCGCCCGGTGTCGCCGCCCGCGACGCGGCGGCGGAGCTCGGTGTACGCCGGATCGTAGCGGCGCTGGAAGCCCACCATCACCGGCACGTCGTACGGCTCCAGCTCGTCGATCAGGGCGAGCAGCCGGTCGAGTTCCATGGTCAGGGGCTTCTCACAGAGGACCGGCACGCCCGCCCGCACCGCCGCGAGCGTCAACTCGGCATGGCTGGGCGTCGGCGTCGCGATGACCAGCGCGTCGGCGGCCTCCAGCAGCGACTCCACTGAGTCGCACGGCCGGCCGGCCGTGCGGCCGCCGGGGCGAAGTCCACCCTCACGCACGCCCTCGTACACGCCCTCGCGCACGAAGCCCTCCGCCCGGCCTGGCGCCGCGTCGTACACGAGGACCTCGTCCGCGACCGCCGCGGCGTTGCGCGCGTGCACGGACCCGATGCGGCCCAGTCCCAGCACGCCGATCCGCACGACTCAGCCCGCCCTACGGAAGCGCGAGCGCTGAATACGACGCACGGTAGGAGCTTCCTTTCACTGCGAGTCCGCCACGCCCCCCGGTCGCCGCGGTCCAGAGGTCTAGAGGTAGGGGCGCTGGGCCTGCTTGTCCTTCTCGTAGCGGGCGCGGGCCTCGCGTACGGTGTCGAGCCCGGACACCTCGGCCACGGGCACGTCCCACCACGCCTCGCCGTCCGGCGAGGGCCGCAGCGGATCGGTCTCGATGTGCACGACCGTCGTCCTCGTGGCCGCACGCGCCTGGATCAGGGCGGCGCGGAACTCCTCGGCGGTACGCGCGGTGAGCACGTCCGCGCCGAGACTGGCGGCGTTCGCGGCCAGGTCGACCGGGAGCACGTCCCCGTCCAGGCCCGAGCCGGTGCGGTAGCGGTAGCGGGTGCCGAACCGCTGCGCGCCCACGGACTCCGAGAGCGCCCCGATCGAGGCGAAGCCGTGGTTCTGCACGAGGACGACGACGAGCTTGACGCCCTCCTGAACGGCGGTGACGAGCTCGCTCGACATCATGAGGTACGAGCCGTCGCCGACCATCACGAACACCTCGCGGCCGGGCTCCCCTCCCTCGAGAAGGGCCATCTTGACCCCCAGTCCGCCGGCGATCTCATAGCCCATGCACGAGTAGCCGTACTCGACGTGGTAGCCCTTCGGGTCGCGCGCGCGCCACAGCTTGTGCAGGTCGCCGGGCATCGACCCGGCCGCGCAGACCACCACGTCACGCGGCTCGGCGACCTCGCCGACGATGCCGAGGACCTCCGCCTGCGCGGGAAGCCCGTCCGACGGCCCGAAGGCCCGGTCCACGACGGCGTTCCACTCTGCCGTGCGCAGCCGCGACTCCTCCCGGTAGGCCTCCGGCACCGACCAGTCCCCCAGCGCACCGCGCAGCGCGGCGAGACCGGCCCTGGCATCGGCGACGAGCGAGACGCCGGAGTGCTTTGCCGCGTCGAAGGCCGCCACGTTGAGGTTGACGAACCTGGCCCGGCCGAAGAGGCTCCGCGAGGCGGTCGTGAAATCGCTGTAGCGCGTGCCGACGCCGAGGACCAGGTCCGCCTCCCGCGCCAGGGCGTTCGCCGCCGTGGTCCCGGTCGTGCCGATCGCGCCGGCCGCCCGCGGGTGGTCCCAGGACAGCGAGCCCTTGCCGGCCTGGGTCTCGGCCACCGGGACGCCCGTCGCCTCGGCGAAGGCGCGCAGCTCGTCGGCGGCCCCGGAGTAGATGACGCCGCCGCCCGCCACGATCAGCGGCCGTGCCGAGCCGCGGATCAGCTCGACGGCGCGGTTCAGCGCGGCGGGCTCGGGCACTGGCCGCCCGACGTGCCACACCCTCCTGGCGAACAGTTCCTCCGGCCAGTCGTACGCCTCCGCCTGGACGTCCTGCGGCAGCGCCAGCGTCACCGCACCGGTCTCGGCCGGGTCGGTGAGCACCCGCATCGCCGCCATCAGCGCCGAGGGCAACTGCTCCGGCCGGTTGATCCGGTCCCAGAACCGCGACACCGGCTTGAAGGCGTCGTTGACCGACACGTCGTACGAACGCGGATCCTCCAGCTCCTGCAGCACCGGATTGGCGACCCGGGTGGCGAACACGTCGCCGGGCAGCAGCAGCACCGGGATCCGGTTCACGGTGGCGAGCGCCGCGCCGGTCACCATGTTGGTCGCCCCCGGGCCGATCGACGACGTGCACGCGAACGCCCGCAGCCGGTCGTGCGTCCGCGCGTAACCGACCGCCGTGTGCACCATCGCCTGCTCGTTACGGGCCATGAGGTAGCGCAGCCCGGCCGCCCCGTCGCGTTCGGGGTACTCGAGCAGCGCCTCGCCGATGCCGGCGACATTGCCGTGGCCGAAGATGCCGAAGCAGCCGGCGAAGAACCGCTGCTCGACGCCGTCCCGCTCCGACCACTGGTTCGCGAGAAAGCCGACGATCGCCTGTCCGGTGGTGAGCCTCATCGTCTCTCCGCTGTCGAAGTAAGGGGAAGGCGGGGGTCGGCGTCCCGGCCGGCCCACGTCTCACGGACCCAGGCGTGCGCGGGGTCGTCGCAGATCAGCCACTGCCGTTCCGGCGACGGCCCGGCCATCACGTTGAGGTAGTACAGGTCGTACCCGGGCGCGGCCATCGACGGGCCGTGCCAACCGTGCGGGATCAGCACGACGTCGCCGGTGCGCACCTCGGCGAGCACGTCGATCGGCCGGTCGGCGGTGCCGTACACCCGCTGGTACGCCATCCCCCCGCCGGCGACCTCGAAGTAGTAGATCTCCTCCAGGGAACACTCCCCCGGCCGGTCCTCGTCGTGCTTGTGCGGCGGGTAGGACGACCAGCAGCCGCCCGGAGTGAGCACCTCACAGGCGATCAGCTTCTCGGCGTGCGGGAACCCCTCGGGCGTGCAGAAGTTGTTGACCTGACGGCTCGCGATGCCCGCGCCCCGCACCTCCACCGGCACGTCCTCCGCCGGGCCGTACCTCGAGGTCAGGCGGCTCTCGCACCTCGCCGACGGCAACGCGAACCGGCCCCGCCCCCGCACCCGTACGACGGCGTCGCGCGGCACGTACGCGAAGTCGGTGACCCGCGAGAACACGTCCGCGCGCCCGGTGAGCCGGAACTCGGCGTCATCGCAGTGGACGGTGCAGCCGCCCTCGAGCGGCAGCACGAGCATCTCCTCCACACCGGTCTCGAAGACGCACTCGCCGTCCAGCTCCAGCACCCGCAGGCCGGAATGCTTCCAGCCCGCGCTCTCCGGCGTGACCACGAGGCCGTACGGCTCCGCGGCCGTGCCCCCGTGGGGCAGGTGGTAGCCGGGTGTCATCACATGACCTCCACTGCGGCGTCCACGGCCGCCGCGACGTCGTCTCCGGCCGGATAGAGCAGGGTGCGGCCGGCGACCAGGCCCATCACCGTGGGCAGCGCGAGCGCCTTCCGCCAGCCCGCCAGTGCGGTGTCCCGGTCTGCGGGCACCTCTCCGCCGAGCAGCAGCGCGGGCAGCGTGGACGCGGCCATCACCCGCTCCATGTCCTCCACGACGGGGACCTTCAACCAGGTGTAGGCCGACGTCGCCCCGAGCCCGGACGCGATCGCGATCGCCCGCGTCATCGCGTCGGCGGTGAGGACGTTGCGCACCCGGCCGCCGGTGCGCTGGGAGATGAACGGCTCGACCATCGCCATCACGCCCTGCCGGGCGAGCGCGGACACCGCGTGCGCACAGGACTCCAGGGTGCGCGCTGTCGCCGGGTCCTCGTCCTCGATGCGCAGCAGCATCTTGCCGCCGTCCAGGCCCCGGTCCGCGATCGCGGCGGAGTCGTACGCGGTGAACCGGTCGTCGATCTCGAACGAGGTCCCGGCCAGCCCGCCGCGGTTCATCGAGCCAATGACGATCTTCTCGTCCAGCACGCCGAGCAGCAGCAGGTCCTCGACGATGTCCGGCGTGCCGAGCACGCCGTCCACGCCGGGCCGCCGCAGCGCGACGCACAGCCGCTCCAGGAGATCGGTCCGGTCGGCCATGGCCCTCGGACGGTCGCCGGCGCCGAACGCACCGCGCGCCGGATGGTCCGCCGCGATGATCATCAGTCGGCCGGACGGCCCGAGCAGCGTGGACCTGCGGACCCGCCGCGCGGCCGCGTCCGCCACGGCCTGCGGGCGACGCGCGCGGATCTCGGTGAGCGAGGCCAGCCGCTCCGCGAACGTGCCGGTCATGGCTCCACTCCGCCCTGCCGGGCGACCCCGGCGGATGAGACGGGCGCCCCGGACATCAGCGCGCCGACCTCGTCGCTGGTGGGCATCGCGGCCGAGCAGGCGAGGCGCGACGCGACGATGGCGCCCGCCGCGTTGGCGAACCGCAGCATCCGGCCGGCCTCCCAGCCGGCCAGCAGACCGTGGCAGAGCGCGCCGCCGAACGCGTCACCCGCACCGAGACCGTTGACGACCTGGACCGGGACCGGCGGCACCTCCACGACGCCGCCGTCGTCCACCGCGAGCACGCCCTTCGGGCCCTGCTTGACGATGGCGAGCCGTACGCCCCGGTCCCGCAGCGCGCCGGCGGCCCGGCGCGGGTCGCGCTCGCCCACCGCGACCGCGCACTCGTCCTGGTTGCCGACCGCGACCGTGACGTGGCCGAGGGCCTTGTCCACCCAGTGCCGCGCGTCCTCCGGCGAGGACCAGAACATCGGCCGGTAGTCCAGATCGAGGACGGTGATCCCGTCGTGCGCCGCGAGCGCGGCGAGGGTCGCGGAGCGGCTCGGCTCCTCGGACAGCCCGGTCACCGTCGCCCAGAAGACCCGCGCCTCCCGTATCGCGTCGTAGTCGAGCTCGCTGCCGTGTATCTCCATGTCCGGCGCCTTGGGATACCGGTAGAAGTACAACGGGAAGTCGTCCGGCGGGAAGATCTCGCAGAAGGCCAGCGGCGTCGGCAGGCCCGGCACCGCGGTGACGAACCGGTCATCGACGCCGTACTCCCGGAGTGCCCGGTGGATGAAACGCCCGAACGGATCGTCCCCGGTACGGGTGATCACCGCGGTGCTCCGGCCGTGGCGCGCCGCGGCGACCGCCACATTGGTGGGGCTGCCGCCGAGGTACTTCCCGAAGGTCTCGACGTCCTCGAGGCCGACGCCGGTCTGCAGCGGGTAGACGTCGACGCTCACCCGCCCCATCGTGATGAGCTCGTGGCGCGGTTCCCTCCGCCCGCCCGGCCGGTGCTGGTTCAAAACGCCTCCATGTACGCCACGCTGCGCCGCACGTCCTCGATGGGTCCCGCGCCCGGCGCGGGCTCGGCCTCCAGGATGGTGTCCTGCTCCAGCACGTACCAGCCGGCGTACTCGGCGGCCTCCAGCGTGGCGACGATACCGGCGATGTCGACGTCGCCCGCGCCGAGCGGCCGGTAGATGCCGCCCCGTACCGCCTCTGTGTAGGTCACGTCCCCCGCCCGCACCCGCCGGGCCAGGGCCGCGTCGACGTCCTTGAGGTGGACGTGCGCGATCCGGCCCGCCGACGCGCGGACCAGTTCCACCGGGTCGGTGCCGCCGATGAGCAGATGCCCGGTGTCCAGGCAGAGCGGGACGCCCGAGCCGGACAGCACCCGCTCGACCTCCCCGGGCCGCTCCACGACCGTGCCGACGTGCGGGTGGAGGGCCACCCGGCGGCCGAGGCCGGCCACGTGCGCCGCGACGCGGCCGAGGTTGGCGACCAGCGTGGCCCAGTCCGCGTCCGACAGGACGGGCCGCTTGTCGTAACCGTCCAGTCCGGTGGCGGCCGCCAGCACCAGCGTGCGGGCGTCACCGAACCCCTCAAGCGCCCGGTCCACCTCAGGGAGCGGATCGTGCCCGGCATCGTGCAGGACCACGGGCACGAAGCCGCCGACCGCGCCGAGTCCGTGCGACTTCAGCAGCGTGCTCCGCTCCGCGGGATCCTCCGGCAGGAACCCGTCCGGCCCGAACTCGGTGGCGGTCAGCCCGGCGTCGCGCATCTCGGCCAGCACCCGATCCGGGGGCATCTGGTGGCCCCAGCCCGGCACTTCGCACACACCCCACGAGATCGGCGCACCTGCGATCTTCACCGGCGGACCTCCTCGATCGTCACGGCGCGGCCCTCGCGGCGGGACCGCTCGCACGCCTCCGCGACGTAGAACGCCTCCAGCGCCTCCTCCGGCGGGCATGGACTGTCCGACTGCCCTGCCACGACCCTGATGAAGGCGCGCAACTCGGCCACGTACGCCGCACCGAAACGCTCGAGAAAACCGGTGTAGGGGGAACCGTCCTCCGCGAATCCGCCGTCGCCGTCGTCGGCGGACGAGAGCGGTGTGTGCTTGTCCAGGCCGGCCACGAGGCTGTCCTTGGAGCCCAGTGCCTCGAGCCGGACGTCGTAGCCGGCCGCGTTGTAGCGGGTCTCGGAGATGATGGCGATCGTGCCGTCGTCCAGGGTGAGCAGTGCGGCCGCGGTGTCGACGTCGCCGCTCTCCGCGAAGAACGCCTCGCCCTTGTTGGCGCCGACGGCCACGACCCGCACGACCTCTCGCCCGGTGACGAACCGCACGCCGTCGATGTCGTGTATGGCGCAGTCGCGGAAGATGCCGCCGGACACCGGGATGTAACCCGGGGGCGGCGGCGCCGGGTCGAGGGTGCAGGACCGGATCGTGTGCAGCCAGCCGAGCCGGCCCGCGGCCACGGCCTCCCGTACCGCGACGTGGCCGGCGTCGAACCGCCGCTGGAAACCGACCTGCACCGCGGTGCCGGCCCGCTGGACGGCCTTGATGACCTGGAGCGTTCCAACGATGTCCGGGGCGACCGGCTTCTCGCAGAATGCGGGAATGCCGGCGTCGGCCGCGCGCGTCACCAGCCCGGCGTGCGCGTCGGTCGCCGCGGCCACGACCAGGCCGTCCAGGCCGGACGCGTAGAGCTCATCCACTGTGGCGGCGGCCGTCGCGGCGTGCTTCTCGGCGATATGCCGCGCTCTTCCGGCGTCGACGTCGGCGATCACGACGGACTCGACTTCGGGCAGCGTGCGCAGGGTTTCAGCATGCCGGGCCCCGATCCGCCCGGCGCCGGCGAGCCCGATCCTCATAGGGTCCTCCCCGAGACGACCTTGTGCCAGATGCGTTACGAACGGGTTGACCCCGGTCTTCCCGAGTCTGCTGGGGGCGTTCCACGGCTGTCAACGATTTGTCATGACATTAAGAGGTAATACCTAAGTTGGTGAGCATCGCTAAGATCACCCACCGAACGACCTTTTGGGGGCCAGTGGTGCAGCGACCTGCAGTGACCGTCGACCGGAGCAGCCCGGTGCCGCTGTACTTCCAGCTTGCCGAGCAACTGGAGGCGGCGATCCTCGCCGGCGCCCTCACACCGGGCACCAGGCTGGAGAACGAGGTCCAGCTCGCCGATCGATGCCGGCTCTCCCGGCCGACCGTCCGTCAGGCCATCCAGCACCTGGTGGACAAGGGACTACTCGTGCGCAAGCGCGGAGTCGGCACCCAGGTAGTGCAGGCGCAGGTCAGACGCACGATCAAGCTGACCAGCCTCTACGACGACCTGGCCGCCGCCCACCGCTCTCCCCGGACCAAGGTGCTCGACCTGGTCACCGTGCCGGCCACCGACGAGATCGCCAAGGACCTCGGCGTACCACCCGGCACGGACGTGATCCGGCTGCGGCGGCTCCGCCTCACCGACTCCGAACCTCTCGCGCTCCTGACCAACCACCTGCCGGCCGACATCGTCGAGCTGACCGTCGAACGGCTCGAACGGCACGGCCTGTACGAGACGCTGCGGGCGGCCGGGATCAACCTGCGCATCGCCAACCAGACGATCGGCGCCCGCCCCGCCACCACCGCCGAAGCCGTCCTCCTTGACGAACGCCGCGGCGCGCCGCTGCTCACCATGACGCGCACCGCCTTCGACGACAAGGGCCGCGCCATCGAGTACGGCAGCCACGTCTACCGGGCCAGCCGCTACTCCTTCGCCCTCACCCTCGTCGAACGCTGACCCCCCTCCGAGGTAGTGGCCCGTTGTGCTGCGGTGCCCGCCGCGCCGCCGGGAGCACATGCTCTCGGCGGCGCGGCGGACAGGAGTGTGTCAGGTGCCGACGGGTGTGAAGTCGCGGGCGGCGATGAAGTCGGGTCGGCGGGAGGGCGCGGCGAAGGGGTCGACGCAGGCGTTCTCGACACTGTTGAAGACGATGAAGATGTTCGAGCGCGGGAACGGCGTGATGTTGCCGTTGGAGCCGTGCATGCAGTTGCAGTCGAACATCGTCGCCGAGCCGGGCGGCCCGGTGAACACATCGATGCCGTACTTGTTGGCGAGGATGGACAGGCTGTCGGGGTCAGGGGTGCCGATCTCCTGACCGCGCAGCGACTCCTTGTAGTG
>JAOPYL010000111.1 GCA_025964625.1 Actinoallomurus sp.
GTGCGCGCGGTGGGGGGCGCGGTGGGCTGGTACGCGTCGGCCGCGGGGCCGGTCAGGCTCGCGCCCGGCGGCGGCACCCTGGCTCAGGGCGGCACGCAGGCCGTCGGCGTCCATGCGCCGGGTGACCGCCCGGGCAGCGCGGTCATCACCTTCCAGCCGGGTGGCGCGCAGGTGCTGGTCGCCTGGGGCGGAGCGCCGGCGACGACGCCTCCTCCGACGCAGACCGCGCCGCCGCCCGCCCCGCCCACGCCATCGCCCGGGCCCAGCGAGCCGCCTACGAGCCCCGGAAAGCCGCCAAGCGGCCCGGGTAAGCCGCCTGCCGGCCCTGGCACACCGCCGCCCTCATCGCCTCCGCCTCCTACGGCGCCCCCGCCTCCCGCGCCCACGCGGCAGGGGCCGCCGGCGCCCCCGCCCTCCGGTTCGAACCACTGATGGCCGCCTACACCGTCCGCACCGGCGATCTCCGCGGTGCGCTGGTCGCCCCGCAGGCGGTCTCTCCGGCGCTGGCCGAGCTGGTGAGCCGGATCCCCGAGGTGCGCCAGGCCCTCGCCGCGGCATGGGCGGCGACCCGCACCCCGGCCGACTGGTGCAAGGCGGCAGAGCTGCGCGCCAGGTACGGCAGCGACGTGCCGATCTTCACCTACCCCCGGGGGCCGGTCCCGCCGAAGTCGGCGATGAGGCCGTGGATCAGCAGGCTCCTGAGGTGCGAGTGACGTAAGGCGACGGATGGTGCCCGTGGTTTCGCTGCGTCACGAGTGGTTACTCTTCGTGGTAGCCCGCTCCCGTCGGGCCGACACGGGGGGTGAAGTTGCCAGGTTCCATCGAGCGCCGGCGACGGCTCGGCGCCATCTCGCTCACCGCGCTCGCGGCCACGACGCTGCTTGCCGCCCCATGCGGGGCCGATCCCTCCCCCAGCGCGGGTGACCTTGCCAAGAGCAGGAAGCAGCTTCATGACCGGGTGGCCGAGGTCGGGCGCATCGACGCCGCCCTGGCGCAGGCCGACGGCCGGCTCGACGATCTCAATGGCGAGGCCGAGCTCGCCGTCGAGCGCTTCAACGGCGCACGGGTCAAGCTCGACCAGGCGGAACAGGACTACCAGGCGGCGCTGCAGCGGTCGGCGCGGGCACGCGGCAGGCTGGACCAGACCCGTCGCGAGCTGGCGGTCTTCGACGCCAAGGCGTATCCCAGCGACAACAGCTTCCCCCCGGTCGCGGCCGTCCTGGGCGGCCGGGGCGGTCTGGCGGGGTTCATGGACCGCGCCACCATGATCCAGATGCTCGGCGACCGGCAGCAGGCGCTGGTGCGGCAGGAGAGGGCGGCCAAGACCGTCGCCGGCCTCGTCGAACGGCAGGCGTCACAGGCCATGACCACCCAGCGGGGGGCGATCCGCGCCGCCGGGGCCGCGCGGCAGGCGGTGAGCGCGACCGTGACCCGCCAGCGGGCGGACGTCAAGCGGATCGAGCAGCAGAAGGCAGGTCTCGTGGCCGCGCTGGACAAGGCGCGGGCGCGCACCGCGGGGCGGCAGCTCCGCCGGGATGCCGCGCTCCCGCACGGCCAGGCTCCCGCCGGCGGCCGCGAGCTGTCGCGTGGTCTGGCCGGTGCCTCAGGGCTCGGCGCCGTGGCCGCGCGGGCCGCGCTGAAGTGGCTCGGCACCCCGTACTCCTGGGGCGGCGGCAACCCGGGCGGCCCGTCACTGGGCATCGAGCGGGGGGCGCACACCGTCGGCTTCGACTGCTCCGGCCTGGTGACGTACGCCTGGGCGCGGGCCGGGGTGCGACTGGTGCACTATGCGACCACGCAGTACAACTCCGGGCCGCATCCGGCGCGCGGCCAGCTGCGCCCCGGCGACCTGGTGTTCTTTGCCCATGATCCGTCGAACCCGGCCACGATCCACCATGTCGGCATCTACGTCGGCCACGACCAGATGGTGGAGGCTCCGTTCACCGGGGCGCGGGTGCGGATCTCCTACGCCTTCCGACCGGACTACGCCGGCGCGACGCGCCCGGCGGGATGATGGGGGCGCGACCGGCCCGGCCGGCTGACGGCGTCAGCCGAACCGGGCTGGGGCTTTCAGTGGCCCTGCGCCGCCCGCCGCTTCACCGAGCGCTCGATCTCGGCCTCGGCCTCGGCGCGGCCGGTCCAGCTGGCGCCCTCGACGGACTTGCCGGGTTCGAGGTCCTTGTAGACCTCGAAGAAGTGCTGGATCTCCAGGCGGTCGAACTCCGACACGTGGTGGATGTCACGCAGGTGTTCCATGCGCGGATCCGTGGCCGGGACGCACAGCACCTTGTCGTCACCGCCCGCCTCATCGGTCATCCGGAACATCCCGACGGTCCGGCACCGGATCAGGCAGCCGGGGAAGGTCGGCTCCTGGAGCAGCACGAGCGCGTCCAGCGGATCGCCGTCCTCACCGAGCGTGTTGTCGATGAAGCCGTAGTCGGCCGGATACTGCGTCGAGGTGAAGAGCATCCTGTCCAGCCGGATACGACCGGTGTCATGATCCATCTCGTACTTGTTGCGTTGTCCCTTTGGGATCTCGATAGTGACGTCGAATTGCACAATGTCCTCCGCTCCCCGGGGCGGGCCGAGGCGGTTCTGGTTGGATGTTGGCCTGTACAAGGATGTCGCACGTCACAAGTGCTGCGGCGATGAGAGGGGCGTCACGTGCCGAGGCGAGAGCGCACCGTGGCCATGCTCACACTGGCGCTCCTGAACGTTTTCCTTGTCACCGCAGCTCTCGCAGTGATGAAGCTCACACCGGATCGTTCCCTCGCGCTCCGGCCACCAACCGTCGCCGCCCGGTCGATCGTCGTCGCCGGGCCTCCGGCACTGGCGGCCGCGGCCTCGACCGCGCCGCTGCCCACGGCGGGCTCCCTGGCGGCACGCATCGCCGGTCCGATGCGGACCTCCGGGCTCGGTGCGAACCTGAGCGGTACCGTCATCGACGCCATTACCCGCCGCACGCTGTTCGCCAGTCACGCGGACGTGCCCGCGGTGCCCGCCTCGACCACGAAGCTGACCACCTCGATCGCCGTGCTCGCCTCGGCCGGCCCTGACCGCCGGCTCACCACGAGTGCCGTCGTGGGCGGTGCCGGCAGCGTGATCCTCGTCGGCGGCGGCGACCCGACGTTGACGACGGTCAGCCCGAAGAACGCCTATCCCCGGCCGGCGTCGCTGACCGACCTGGCCAAGCAGACCGCGGCGGCGCTGAAGGCCTCGGGCACCACCCAGGTGAGGGTCGACTACGACGTCTCGGCCTACCAGGGCAGCCGTTCCGGACCCGGCTGGAAGCCGAACTACATCTCCGACGGCGACGTCTCAGGCGTGTCCGCGCTGGAGCTGGACGAGGGCCAGATCGCGCCGGGGGCATCGCAGCGCGTTCCGGACCCGCCGCGGAGCGCGGCCGAGGCGTTCGCGCAGCTCCTTGTGAACAAGGGAGTGAGCGCCCAGGTCGGCACGCGTACGAACGCGCCCCGCGGCGCCCGGCAGCTCGGCGCGGTGCAGTCTCCGCCGATCTCCGCGCTGGTCGAGCAGATGCTCACCAACAGCGACAACGACATCGCCGAGGCGATGGCCCGGCAGGTGGCGATGAAGCTGGGCCTTCCGCCGACGTTCGAGGGCGGGGCCTCGGGCGTGCACGACGTGCTGACACGCCTCGGCGTCGCGGACGGCGTCGCCACGGTGGACGGCAGCGGGCTGTCCCCGCGCAACCAGATCACGCCGTCCGCACTGGCCAGGCTCCTCGCCCTGGCGGCCTCCCCCGGGCACCCCGAGCTGCGCAGCGTGATGTCCGGCATGCCCATCGCGGGGTTCTCCGGCACGCTCGCCGGACGGTACGGCGTCGGCACCGCGGCCGCCGGAAAGGGGCTGATCCGGGCCAAGACCGGCACCCTGAACGGGGTCAACACCCTCGCCGGAGTCGTGAACGACGCGGACGGGCGGCTGCTGGCCTTCGCGTTCATGGCGAACAAGGTGCAGTCCCCGGCGGCCGCGTTGGCCGCCCTCGACAGCCTCGCCGGCACTCTCGCGGGCTGCGGGTGCCGCTGAGCCCGGCGGTTCCGTGTCCTGGGAGTTCATCGGGGGCGTCCGGGCGTTGGAGCATGTAAGGCATGCCCCCCGGTGATTCGGGGACGTACGGTATGTGGTGGGCTCGGCCGGAGAGGGTTGTGATGCCAGCATCCATGATCGACTGGAATGTCGCCGTTCAGACGGGGACTCGCCTGGTCCGCTCGGGGCCGCAGGTCAGCCCGGGGGAGGCGCGCCAGGTCGTCGCGGAACTACGTGATCTGTCACGGGTCGCGCAGGGCCACGTGCGCGACTTCACGGGGATGGACGGCGGTCTCGACGCCTCCCCCGCCAAGGTCGTGGATCGCCCGGGCTGGATACAGGCGAACGTCGACGGCTTCCGCGTCGTGCTCGAACCCCTCATGGAGCAGCTCCAGCAGCGCCGCGGCGGAGGGTTCCTCAGCGGCGGCGCGGGTAGCGCGGTCCTGCAGGCGGTGGGTTCGCGGGTCACCGGCATGCAGGTCGGCGCGATCCTCGCGTACATGGCCAGCAGGGTGCTCGGCCAGTACGAACTGTTCCTGCCGCCGGACCCGACCGGCCGCGCCCCGACCGGGCGGCTGACCCTCGTCGCGCCCAACATCGTGGGCGCCGAGCAGGAGCTCAACGTCGACACCCACGACTTCCGGCTGTGGGTCTGCCTGCACGAGGAGACCCACCGCGCCCAGTTCGCCTCCGTGTCGTGGCTGCGGGCGTACGTCCAGGACCAGATGACCGCGTTCCTGCTCGCCTCCGACCTCGACCCGGGCGCGCTGCTCGAACGCCTCCGCGGCGTGGGTGGGGCGGTCGCCGACGCCGTACGCGGCGGCGAGGGCAACCTCATCGACGCGATCCAGACGCCGGAGCAGCGGGAGATCCTCGACCGTCTCACCGCCGTGATGACCCTGGCCGAGGGCCACGGCGACTACGTCATGGACGCGGTCGGCCCCGAGGTCGTGCCGAGCGTCGCCGACATCCGCGCCAAGTTCCAGCATCGCCGTGAGGGCGCCTCCCAGGTGGACCGGACGATCCGGCGCCTGCTCGGCCTCGACCTGAAGATGAGGCAGTACGCCGAGGGTTCCCGCTTCGTCAACCAGGTCATCGATCGGGTGGGTATGCAGGGCTTCAACCGGGTCTGGACCTCGCCCAACACGCTGCCGACCCACCAAGAGATCAAGGACCCGGCGCTGTGGGTCGGCCGGGTCATCGGCAAGCCGGAGCTGCCGCCCTCCGAAGCGCAGTGACCGCGGAGTCGCCCGGCCGCCCGCGGCGGGAGGCTTCGTCAGACGAGGACGGGAGACGTGGGACCTGATCCGGCGGTCGCGGCGGTGCGGCTCGCCGTACGCGCGACTCTGCGTGCCGTCGCACCGGGCGGGCTGGTGCTCGTCGCGTGCAGCGGCGGTGCCGACTCGCTCGCCCTCGCCGGGGCGCTGGCGTTCGAGGCGGCCAGATCCGGCCATCGCGCGGGCGGGATCACCGTCGACCACGGCCTGCAGGAGGACTCGGCCGAGCGCGCCGCCGACGTCGTACGCACGCTGACGACCCTCGGTCTCGTGCCGGCCGAGGCGCAGGCGGTCACGGTGGGTTCGTCCGGCGGCCCCGAGGCGGCGGCCCGCGACGCGCGCTACGCCGCTCTCCACGCCGCCGCCGCACGCCACGGGGCCGCCGCTGTGCTCCTGGGCCACACGCTCGACGACCAGGCCGAGACGGTGCTGCTCGGCCTCGCCCGGGGCTCGGGCGCCCGTTCCCTCGCCGGCATGCCCGGCTCGGCGGGCGTCTACCGCCGCCCGCTGCTCGGCCTGGACCGGGACCTCATCCGCCGGGCCTGCCTCGCCATGGGCCTGATCCCCTGGGACGACCCGCACAACCGCGACCCCGCGTACGCCCGGGTACGGGTCCGGGGCGACGTCCTGCCCGCGCTGGAGAAGGGCCTGGGCCCCGGAGTCACCGCCGCCCTGGCCCGTACCGCCAGGCTGCTCCGCGACGACGCCGACGCCCTCGACGCCTGGGCCGGGCGCGCGCTGCGCGATGTGACGGCGGCGGCCGGAGCGGAC
>JAOPYL010000113.1 GCA_025964625.1 Actinoallomurus sp.
GTACCAGGCGCCATCCTTCGGTCTGGCAGAAACGGTCGTGATCCTCACCCGTGGGTTGCGGCCAGGTCACCGGGTCTTCCCCACCAACCAGTCGCGCAACTGTTCGTCATCGCTGAGGCTGATCAGCTGGACAAGACCCCAGTTCTCGCGGTGGTTCGGAGCATCAAGCAGATGATCTTGCCAGTCCTCCGCGTACTCCCGCAGCGCATCGACCATCTCAGCGACGGCCTCATCGAAGGTGGCGCCGTCCGCGGCGACGGGCAGCCCCGGGATGAAAAGCGACCAGGCACCGGATTCGGGAACCACCTGCGCACGAGATGGAGTGACCGCTGCGAGGTAATGGCGCAATCGCTCGACGTCCACGATGGCGGTTCTGGCCGACTCGCGGCGCACTGTGGCCACGCGGCCTCTCTCAGCGGCGTCCAGGAGCGCCTTCAGATGCGCACGGGCAGATGAGGACCGGCGGCGACGCACCCGAGCCCGCGAGCGGACCTCCACCCAGCAGGCCGCACAGCCACGTTCACAGCCGGCAGGTGATCGGTCCACCCGCTTGTCGCATCGGACGCGACCGACGGGTCGACTCAAGATCTGAGGGGAGTCGACGTCTCGCCGACTCCCCTCAGTGACCTGGTGCTCCGCGCCGGACGGCGCCCTGAGTCAGCTGCAGCCGCTGGTGGAGCCGCAGCCTTCGCAGACGTAGCAGCTACCGGCCGGGCGCATCTTCGTACCGCAGGTGAGGCAGAGCGGCGCGTCGGCGGTACGGCCCTGGTGGCTCTCGATCAGCTCGGTCGAGGAGCGCGGCTGGGCGGCCGGGGCCGGGGCGGGCTTCTCCGGCTTCGGCTGCTCGACCGGAACCGACTGCGCCAGCGACTCGGGGTCGACCTCCTCCTCCGCGCGCAGGGCCGCCGGGTCCTGACCGGCCGCCTGCGCCGCGCGCTCTTCGGCGGAGAAGATGCCGAGCTCGGCGCGTGTGTCGTACGGCAGGTGGTCGAGGGCGAGCCGGCGGAAGATGTAGTCCATCATCGAGTTCGCCATACGGATGTCCGGGTCGTCGGTCATGCCCGCCGGCTCGAACCGCATGTTGGTGAACTTCTCGACCCACGTCTCCAGCGGCACGCCGTACTGGAGGCTGATGGAGATCGCCATTGAGAAGGCGTCCATCACGCCGGCCAGCGTGGACCCCTGCTTGCCCAGCTTGAGGAAGACCTCGCCGAGCCCGTTGTCCGGGTACGTCGAGGCGGTCATGTAGCCCTCGGCGCCTCCGACGGAGAATCGGGTCACCGTGGCCGGCCGCCGCTTGGGCAGGCGGGTGCGTACCGGACCGGCCTCGGCGGGCGCCGGCGCGGGCCTGTCCTGGGCCTGCTCCTCGGTCTTCCTCTTCGCCACCGACAGCGGCTGGCCGACCTTGCAGTTGTCGCGGTAGATCGCGAGCGCCTTGAGGCCGAGCTTCCAGCCCTGGAGGTAGACCTCCTCGATGTCGTCGACCGTCGCGCTCTCCGGGACGTTCACCGTCTTGCTGATGGCGCCGCTGAGGAACGGCTGCGTCGCGGCCATCATCCGCACGTGGCCCATCGGGCTGATCGCCCGCTCGCCCATCGCGCAGTCGAAGACCTCGTAGTGCTCCGGCTTGAGGCCCGGCGCGTCGATGACGTGACCGTGCTCGGCGATGTACTCGACGATCGCCTCGGCCTGCTCCTGCTGGTAGCCGAGCTTCCGCAGGGCCCGCGGCACCGTGTTGTTGACGATCTGCATCGAACCGCCACCGACGAGCTTCTTGAACTTGACCAGCGCCAGGTCCGGCTCGATGCCCGTGGTGTCGCAGTCCATCATCAGGCCGATCGTGCCGGTCGGCGCGAGCAGCGACGCCTGGGCGTTCCGGTAGCCGTTCTTCTCGCCGGTCTTGAGGCACTCCTGCCACTGCCGGGTGGCCTCGGAGTGGAGGGTCTTGTCCATCTCGTCGAGCGTGCGGATCTCGTCGTTGGCCGCGGCGTGCTTGCGCATGACCCGCTTGTGGCCCTCGGCGTTCTGGGCGTAGCCGTCGTACGGACCGACGACCCCGGCCATCTCGGCGGAGCGCCGGTAGGCCACTCCGGTCATGAGCGAGGTGATCGCCGCGGCGAGGGTCCGGCCGCCCTCGGAGTCGTACGCGTGGCCGGTCGCCATCAGCAGCGCGCCGAGGTTGGCGTAGCCGATGCCGAGCTGGCGGTACGCACGGGTGGTCTCGGCGATCTTGGTGGTCGGGAAGTCCGCGAACGTGATCGAGATGTCCATGGCCGTGATGATCAGCTCGGTGAGCTTCACGAACTTCGCGACGTCGAAGGTGTTCTCGTCGCGCAGGAACTTCAGCAGGTTGATGCTGGCGAGGTTGCACGAGGAGTTGTCGAGGCTCATGTACTCCGAGCACGGGTTGCTGGCGGTGATCCGCCCCGACTCGGGGGTGGTGTGCCAGTCGTTGATCGTGTCGTCGTACTGAATCCCCGGGTCGGCGCACCCCCATGCGGCCTTGGCGAGCTTGCGGAACAGGCCCTTGGCGTCGACCTGCTCGATCACCTCGCCGGTCTGGCGAGAGCGCAGGCCGAAGCCGCCGCCGGACTCGACGGCGCCCATGAACTCGTCCGAGACGCGCACCGAGTTGTTGGCGTTCTGATATTGGACGCTGACGATGTCCTTGCCGCCGAGGTCCATGTCGAAACCGGCGTCGCGGAGGGCGCGGATCTTGTCCTCTTCACGCGCCTTGGTCTCGATGAACTCCTCGACGTCGGGGTGGTCGACATCGAGGACGACCATCTTGGCCGCCCGCCGGGTGGCGCCGCCGGATTTGATCGTGCCCGCCGAGGCGTCGGCGCCACGCATGAAGGAGACCGGGCCGCTGGCGGTGCCGCCGGAGGAGAGCAGCTCCTTGCTGGAGCGGATACGGGAGAGGTTCACCCCCGACCCCGAGCCGCCCTTGAAGATCACGCCCTCTTCCTTGTACCAGTCGAGGATGGACTCCATCGTGTCGTCGACCGACAGGATGAAACAGGCCGAGACCTGCTGCGGTGAGGACGTGCCGACGTTGAACCACACCGGCGAGTTGAAGCTGAACACCTGATGGATCAGCGCGTACTTCAGCTCGTGCTCGAAGATCTCGGCGTCCTCGTCGCTCGCGAAGTAGCCGTGCTGGCGGCCCGTCTCGGTGTAGGCCCCGACGACGCGGTCGACCAGCTGCTTCAGGCTCCACTCGCGCTGCGAGGTGCCGACGGCGCCGCGGAAGTACTTCGACGTGACGATATTGACGGCGTTGACCGACCAGGAATCGGGGAATTCCACCCCACGCTGCTCGAAATTGATCGATCCATCCCGCCAATTGGTCATGACGACGTCGCGGCGCTCCCACCGCACCTCGTCGTACGGGTGAATGCCGGGCCGGGTGAAGATGCGCTCCATCTTCAATCCCTTGCGGCCGCCCCTGCCGCGCCGTGCCGCTGAGCCACTCACCGTTTCCGTCATGACCTCCCCCTTCTCGAGCCCAAGAGGCCCACCTCCAGCATTACTCGTAGAACGCGCGCCGGGGCACCGTTCAGCCGGTGCCCTCGGCCGCGCGCAGCGATTGGATTTCCTTCTCGAAGTCGTCGAGCGACTCGAACCCCCGGTACACGGAGGCGAATCGCAGGTAGGCGACCTCGTCAAGCTCACGTAGCGGACCGAGGATGGCCAGCCCCACCTCATGTGAGGGCATCTCGGCGTTTCCGGTCGCCCGGATCGCCTCCTCGACCCGCTGTCCGAGCTGGGCCAGCGCGTCCTCGTTCACGGGACGGCCCTGACACGCCCGGCGGACCCCAGCGATGATCTTTTCGCGGAAGAACGGCTCGGTCACGCCACTGCGTTTGGCGACCATCAACAGCACCGTCTCCTGGGTGGTGAAGCGACGGCCGCACTCCGGGCACGACCGGCGTCGCCGGATCGCCGCCCCGTCGTCGGTCGAGCGGCTGTCGATCACCCTGCTGTCGGGATTGCGGCAGAACGGGCAATGCACGCTCCCCACTCCTTCCCACGGCAAGGTGTTACGCACTGGTTACGCGAACTTCACCGCATGACCACAACTTATGGTGAACTACATGCGTGTAACTACTAGATGTTGTGGTCCACCGTAAGGCTCCAGGGTGCCCATCGCAACCTCGTCAGCCCCAGTGGTACGAACCCGCTGCTCACGTTGCCGTTGTCGCGCCGCCTTCGGCGTGTCGCGCGGCCGTAACCTCGGGCGGGCCCTACTCGGACGGCAGAAACAGCCTCTGACCTGGGTTGACAACGGCGCCGGAGAGAGCGTTGAAGTCGATCATGCGCTGGACCGTGACCCGTGGATCGACGCCTGGGCGAGTGCGCACGGCGATCCCCCACAGCGTGTCATGTGACCCCACGACCACCGACTCCGGCACTCCGGCCGCGGGCCGGCCACCACCAGACGTGGCCCGTGCGCCGTGCCGCGCCCCCAGCCAGAAGCCGCCGAGCAGCACGAGGGCCACGGCACAGACGACCACGATGCGGCCTCGGCGGGTGAGCCGGACGCCGACCGGCACGGAAGCGCGATTCTGAGCGGACAGGCTCATGTCGGTCTCCCTCTGATGAGTCGAACGAAATTTCGATCGAACATCCGTACGAGTTCTACCGCAGAGCGCCGGCAAATTTCCAGCACTTCTTCGAACAGGTGTTTGATCATTTCGCCGACAGGCGCTAACGTCCCTCTACGGGAGCGAAATACCGGCGACAGCGCGTCACCGGAGCACAGTCATCCAGCGGAGACACCATGAGCAAGGTCCGGGAAATGCCTGACGGCCCGCGCGACGAGAGCGGGCTGACGGCACGCCAGCGCAAGGTGCTGGAGGTGATCCGCGACTCCGTCCAGCGGCGCGGCTATCCTCCGTCGATGCGCGAGATCGGCGAGGCGGTCGGACTGACGAGCACGTCCAGCGTGTCCCACCAGCTGCGGTCGTTGCAGCGCAAGGGGTTCCTGCTGCGCGACCCCAACCGGCCGCGCGCGGTCGTGGTCCGCCTGCCGGGCTCGCAGGCGCTGCGGAGCGAGCCGGAGTCGTACGAGACCACGGCCGGCCAGGAGACCGCGACGCGGCCCGCCCCCGCCTACGTACCTCTTGTGGGCCGCATCGCGGCGGGTGGTCCGATCCTCGCCGAAGAGGCGGTCGAGGACGTGTTCGCCCTCCCCAAGCAGCTGGTAGGCGAGGGCACGCACTTCCTCCTCAACGTCACCGGTGACTCGATGATCGAGGCTGCCATCGCCGACGGCGACTGGGTCGTCGTCCGCCAGCAGCCGGTGGCCGAGAACGGCGACATCGTCGCGGCGATGATCGAGGGCGAGGCGACGGTGAAGACGTTCAAGCGCCGCGACGAGCAGGTCTGGCTGATGCCGCACAACCCGGCGTACGAACCGATCCCCGGTGACGACGCGACGATCCTCGGCCGCGTGGTGGCAGTGCTGCGCAAGATGTGAGGCCCGGACGCGTCCCGCACGGCGCGGCAGCCCGAGGGCGCCCCGCACGGGGCGCCCTCGCGGCTCATGTGTCGCTCTTTCTGTGCCTTCGCTCCCAACCCGGGGAACGCCCCCGTCAGGCGGGCACGATGTTGACGATCTTGGGGGCGCGGACGATGATCTTCCGGACGCCGCGGCCGCCCATGGCCACCTGAACCTTCTCCGAGGCCACAGCCAGCCGCTCCAGGTCGTCCTCGGCGATGTCCGGGGAGACCTCCAGGCGATCGCGGATCTTGCCCGCCACCTGGACGACGCACGTCACCGACTCCTGGACCAGCAGCGCGGGTTCGGCGGCCGGCCAACCGGCCTTCGCGACCGGCACGTCATGGCCCAGCCGCTCCCACATCTCCTCGGCGGTGTACGGCGTGACCAGCGACAGCATGACGGCCAGGGTCTCGGCGGCCTCCCGCACGGCGGGATCGCCCGCTCCGGCGCCGGTGTCGATGGTCTTGCGGGTGGCGGAGGTCAGCTCCATCATCCGCGCGATCGCGACGTTGTAGCGATGTGCCTCGACCAGCCGGGTGACCTCGTCGATCGTCCGGTGGGTCACCTTACGCAGCTCGGTGTCGCCGGTCGCGACGTCGGCACCCGGCGCCGAGGTCACCTCGGCCGCCACCCGGTGGGCACGGGCCAGGAACTTCACCGCGCCCGACGGCGACAGGTCGGCCCAGTCGATGTCGTCCTCGGGCGGCCCCGCGAACATCATGGTCAGGCGTACCGCGTCGACGCCGTACTCGGCGATCTGCTCTCCCAGGTCGACCAGGTTGCCGGTCGACTTCGACATCGCGGAACCGTTGAGGATCACCTGGCCCTGGTTGACCAGCCTCGTGAACGGCTCGGTGAAGTCCACCATGCCCATGTCGTACAGCACCTTCGTGAAGAACCGGCTGTACAGCAGGTGCAGGATGGCGTGCTCGACACCACCGGTGTATTGGTCGGCGGGCATCCAGCGGCGCACTTGCTCGACGTCGAAGGGACCGTCGGTGTAACCCGGTGAGCAGTAGCGCAGGAAGTACCAGGAGGAGTCGACGAAGGTGTCCATCGTGTCGGTGTCGCGCTTGGCGGCGGCGCCGCACTTGGGGCAGTCGACGTTGACCCAGCCGGCGGCGGCCGCCAGCGGCGACACGCCGCGTGGAGCCAGGTCCGCGCCGCGCAGGTCGTCCGGCAGGCGCACCGGCAGCTGGTCGTCCGGGACCGGCACCTCGCCGCACGCCTCGCAGTGGATGATCGGGATCGGCGTGCCCCAGAACCGCTGCCGGGAGATCAGCCAGTCGCGCAGCCGGTAGTTGACGGCCGCCTTGCCCAGCCCCTTCTCCTCCAGCACCTCGGTGATCCGCGGGATGGCGGCGGACTTGGACAGGCCGTTCAGCGGACCCGAGTTGACCAGCTCGCCCTCGCCTGCGGTCGCGACGCCCGACTCTGCGGGGTCGGCATCGCCGGTCCGCACGACGACGCGTACCGGCAGGCCGAACCTGCGGGCGAAGTCCAGGTCGCGCTGGTCGTGGGCGGGCACCGCCATGATCGCGCCGTGGCCGTACTCCGCCAGCACGTAGTCCGAGGCCCAGACGGGCATCCGCTCGCCGTTGACCGGGTTGATGGCATACCGCCCCAGGAACACGCCGGTCTTCTCGCGGTCGGCGGCCAGCCGCTCGACCTCCGATTCTCGCTGCACCGCCTGGCGGTAGGCCTCGAACTCGGCGCGCTGCTCGGGCGCGCAGATCTCGTCGGCCAGCGCGGCGTCGGCGGCGACCACGAAGAACGTCGCACCGTACAGGGTGTCGGGCCGGGTCGTGTAGACGGTGACGGGCTCGGCGCGGCCCTCGATCTGGAAGGCGACGTCGGCACCCTCGGACCGGCCGATCCAGTTGCGCTGCATCAGCAGCACCCGCTCCGGCCATTCCAGCTCGGCCATGTCGGCCAGCAGCCGGTCGGCGTACTCAGTGATCTTGAAGTACCACTGCGTCAGGACGCGCTTCTCCACCGGCGCGCCGCACCGCTCGCAGTGGCCGGCCACCACCTGCTCGTTGGCGAGCACGGTCTGGTCGTTCGGGCACCAGTTGACGTTGCCGCCCTTGCGGTAGGCCAGCCCGCGCTCGTAGAAGCGCAGGAACAGCCACTGGTTCCACCGGTAGTAGTCCGGGTCGGAGGTGTGCAGCCGCCGCGACCAGTCGAACGAGGTGGCGTAACGCTGGAAGGAGTCCGCCTGGGTGTCAATGTTGGCATACGTCCATTCGGCCGGATGCGAGTCGCGCTTGATCGCGGCGTTCTCGGCCGGCAGGCCGAAGGAGTCCCAGCCGATGGGATGCATGACGTTGTAGCCCCGCTGGAACCAGTAGCGCGCGACGACGTCACCGATCGCGAACGCCTCGGCGTGACCCATGTGCAGATCGCCGGAGGGGTAGGGGAACATGTCCAGCGCGTACTTGCGAGGCCGCTCGTCGGCGGGGTCCTCGCTCGCCGCGAAGGGGTTCAGCTCCTCCCACCGGGCCTGCCATTTGTCCTGGATTGCCCGCGGGTCGTAGTTCTCGTCGGCGCCAGTCATCGGTTCCTCGTCTGATTCGCACGGCTTCGGCTCCACGAAACTGTGCCCCTTACATGAGAAGGCCCCTCGCACAGGAGGGGCTGCCGCGTCGAGGTGAGCTACATCAACGCGGCCGGCTAAGGAGCAGCCGAGAGCACATATCCCAAGACTAGCGCAGACGCAAGCAAGGGCCGCCGCCCTTCGCCGGCCGGGAATCGGCGGCACCCGCCGGCGCCGGGCACCCGAACTCCGCCGAGGTGATCATGAGTGCCGCATACCGCGAATGTCACAGAACCCGGGCCTGCGCACACATTCAAGATGATCACCGTCTGCGGTATCAATGGATGTTCGCGTCCATAACAGCAGGAGTAGCCGATGCTCAACCTCTCGATCGTCCTCGACGACGCCGCGCGCGAGGCCCCTGACCGCGAGGCCGTGGTCTTCGGCGATCTGCGGCTCTCGTACGACTTCGTCAACACGATCGCGAACCAGGTGGCGAACCTCCTGCGGTCGCGTGGCGTACGGCCCGGCGACAAGGTCGCCCTCGCCTGCCCCAACCTGCCGTACTTCCCGATGGTCTACTTCGGCATCCTCAAGGCCGGCGCCGTCGTCGTACCGCTCAACGTGCTGCTCAAGCGGCGCGAGATCGCCTACCACCTCGAGGACTCCGAGGTCAAGGCGCTGTTCTGTTTCGAAGGCACCCCCGAGCTGCCACTCGGCGAGGCGGGCTGGGGCGGCTTCGAGGACACCGCCGGCTGTGAGCAGTTCTTCCTGCTGCCCGCCACGCCGCTCGCGACCGAGGTGCCGTACGGCGAGTCGTTCTGGGCGGCGATCGGCGGGCAGCCGGGCGAGTTCGAGACCGTGCAGACCGAGGCGACCGACACCGCGGTGATCCTCTACACGAGCGGCACGACGGGCCATCCCAAGGGCGCCGAGCTGACCCACCAGAACATGCTGATGAACGCGATGGTCTCCGACAGTATGTTCGAGCGGTCCGACAACGACGTGTTCCTGGCGACACTGCCGATGTTCCACGCCTTCGGGCAATCGGTGGTGCTCAACACCGGCTTCTACCGCCGCGCCACGCTGGTGCTGGTGCCGCGGTTCGAGGCGGGTGCCGCGCTCGACCTGATGCTGAAGGAGAAGGTCACGCTGTTCGCGGGCGTGCCCACGATGTACTGGGGGCTGCTCACCCACCAGGGCGGCCAGGACCTGAAGCAGGCCACGGCCACGCTCAGGACGGCGTCGTCCGGCGGGTCGGCGCTGCCGTTGGAGGTGCTCAACCAGTTCGCCGACCGCTCCGGCGTGCACATCATCGAGGGGTACGGACTGTCGGAGACCTCGCCGGTCGCGTCCTTCAACCGGCCGGACCGGCCGACCAAGCCCGGCTCGATCGGCCTGCCCATCTGGGGCGTCGAGATGAAGCTCGTGGAGGAGGACTGGAAGGACGCCGGCGACGGGCCGGGCGAGATCGCCGTCCGCGGGCACTGCGTCATGAAGGGCTACTACAAGCGGCCCGAGGCCACCGCCGGGGTCATGCGCGACGGCTGGTTCAAGACCGGCGACATCGCCCGCCGCGACGAGGACGGCTACTACTACATCATCGACCGCTCCAAGGACATGATCATCCGTGGCGGGTTCAACGTGTATCCGCGGGAGATCGAAGAGGTGCTGATGACGCACCCGGGCGTGTCCCTGGCCGCCGTCGTCGGCGTCCCGCACGACAGCCACGGTGAGGAGATCAAGGCGTACGTCATCCGCGTCCACGGCTCGACGATCACGGAGGACGAGCTCATCGCCTGGGCCAAGGAGAACGTCGCGGGCTACAAGTACCCCCGCACCGTGGAGTTCCGTGACGAGTTGCCGATGACCGCGACCGGGAAGATCCTCAAGCGCGAACTCCACTGAGTTCGCGCGCTACGACCAACAGCCGCGGTGCGCTTCGGCTCGTCAGGGCTCCTTCCGGAACGCGGGCGGTCAGAGCTCGTACGGCAGGTGCTTGATCCCGTTGATGAAGCTGGACAGCAGGCGGTCCGGCGGCCCGGCGGAGCGGATGCCCGGCGCGCGCTTGAACAGCTCACGGAACATCACGCTGATCTCGCGGCGGGCCAGGTGGGATCCCAGACAGAAGTGGGGGCCGGGACCGCCGAAGCCGACGTGGGGATTCGGGTCACGCGTGATGTCGAAGACCTCGGGGTTCTCGAAGACGGTCTCGTCGCGGTTGGCGGACCAGTAGTACAGCAGCATCTTGTCGCCGGCCTTGAACTCGTGGCCGTTGAGCTCGGTGTCGCGGGTGGCCGTACGCCGCATCCAGATGACCGGGGACGCGTAACGCACGATCTCCTCCACGGCGCCGGGAATGCGTGTCTCGAAGTCCGCCAGCAGGAGGTCCTTCTGCCCGGGGTTGAGCGTGAACAGCTTGAGTCCGTGTGCGATGGCGTTGCGCGTGGTCTCGTTGCCGGCGACGACGAGCAGGATGAAGAACGAGCCGAGCTCCTGGTCGGTCAGCGACTCGCCGTCGATGTTGGCGTTGACCAGCGCCGAGGTGAGGTCGTCGGTCGGATGTTCCCGGCGGTGACGCCCGAGTTCCTCGACGAGGTCCTTGAGCGTCTGGCCGGCCGTGAGCAACTGGCCGGCGACCTGCTCGGCGTCGCCGGTGACGAACTCCGGATCGACCCCGGCGAGGATGATGTTCGTGTTGTCGAACACCGTCGCGTAACTGCTCTCGGGGATCCCCATCATGTCGCAGATGATCTTGAGTGGCAGTCGCGCGGCCACGTCGGGGACAAAGTCGCCGGAGCCCTTCGCGAGGACTTCCTCGACCACCTGCTCCGCGACCGACTGCACCTGGTCCTCGAACCGCTGGATCATCCGTGGCGAGAACGCGCGGGAGACGATCCGGCGGATCTTGGCATGTCGCGGATCGTCCATGTTGATCATCGAGCCGAAGTACTCGTTCAGGTCCGCCGGCATGTCCTCGATGTTCGTGGCGCCTCGGCCGGAGCAGAAGTCGGCCGGGCGGCGCGAGGCCTCGATGACATCGGCATGCTTGACCAGCGCGTAGTACCCGGGACCGGGCGGCACGATGGAGAACTCCGACTCTTCGAAGAACGCCGGCCGGGGTAGCTGCCGCAACACCGCGAAGGCCGCGTGGCGCTCCCCCAGCGGACGCGCCCAGAAGTCCCAGTCGGTGAGATTGATCTCGGCCGGCCCGAGCGTATCTGCGGTCACTGCCCGATCACCCTCTTTTACTAGAATCGCATTCGGTCCATATCCTGCCAAGTGAACGCCCACGAGAACAAGTGACGGCGATCACAAAGTCCCCTCACCCAGGAATCAGGCCGCCCCCACCCCGCGCCGGAGCCGGCGTCACCCCGGTTCGCCGCTGGTTCGTCCCGAGTTCGTCCCCCGCTCGGCACCGCCCTGATCCGCGGTGAGCCAGTCCAGGATGAGCCGGTTGACCACGGCGGAATTCTGCAGGTGCAGGAAGTGGCCGGCGCCGGAGACGATCTCCGACCGCGAGCCCGGCGGAAGATGCTGCTCGATGCCGCGTGCCAGCCTCGCGTCGAGGCACCCATCGGCACCTCCGTGCACGTAGAGGATCGGCCGCTCGCCGAGCCGCTGAGACGCCTCCTGCTCGGCAGCGTACGTCTCCACGTGCAGCGACGGGTCCAGCATCGCACGGTAGTAACCGATCGCGGCGGCCAGATTCTCCGGCGCGCGCAGGCAGTCCTTGACGTGCTTCAGGTCGCGCGCGGCGTCGTAACCGGGTGACCAGTCCGCCCACAGCCCGTCGAGGAAGGCCATGTCCTCGGCCGCGACCGCCGTCTCTGCCAGCGCGGTCTGGAACAGGAAGATGTAGAAGGACCGCTTGAGCTGGGCGTAGTCGAAGAAGGAGGAGACCATGGCGGAGAGCGGCGGCACGGCCAAGGCGACGGCCCGCCGCCAGCGGCCGGGTGCCTGTGCCGCGGCGGCGTACACGGCGGCGGCGCCCCAG
Source organism: Actinoallomurus sp. (assembly GCA_025964625.1). GTDB lineage: Bacteria > Actinomycetota > Actinomycetes > Streptosporangiales > Streptosporangiaceae > Actinoallomurus. The sequence goes on from JAOPYL010000113.1 coordinate 12,040, forward strand.
TCGTGTCCGATGAGCACGGCGTCACCGGAGCCGCCGAACGCCTCGTGCAGTGCGCCGGCGTCGGCCGCGAGCGCGCCGGTCTGGTAGGCGCCGTCCTCGGGGACGTCTGTCGGCGCGTAGCCACGCATGAACGGCGCCACCGCGTGGTAGCCGGCGTCGGCCAGCACGGGCAGCAGGTGCCGCCAGGTGTGCGCGGAGTCGGGGAAGCCGTGCAGGCACAGTGCCAGCGGGCCGCTACCGGCCTCGAGGTAGCCGAACGTGAGCCCGTTCGCCTGGACCGTCTTGATCACCGTCATGGCGCCGACGTTAGGGCCACGTGCTTCAGCCTGTCCATGGAGGCCGCCGCTGACCGACCTCGTCTTGTGGCATGCGCCGTTCCGGTGCGGTACCGCACCGGAACGGTCACAACCGTGTGAGCCGGCCGTCCGGGCCGAGCCCCTGCGTGTCAGCCCGCGCTGGGCGGCTCGAACGAAGGGCGCAGCGGCATGCCGGAGCGTCCGCCGTCGTGGAGCTTGACGCCCAGCACCTGGTGCAGCTGGATCCAGTTGAGATCGAAGCCCAGCCGGGAGCCCGCCATGTAGAGCCGCCAGACCCGCGCCGTTCCCTCGCCGACCTCGGCGACCGCCTCGTCCCAATGGTCGTCGAGATTGCGGCACCAGCCGGTCAGGGTCTTCGCGTAGTGCTCGCGAAGGTTCTCCTCGTGCCGCACCTCGAAGCCCGCGTCGTGCATCTGCGAGATCAGGTGACCCGGTCCCTCGAGCTCCCCGTCGGGGAAGACGTACCGGTTGATGAAGCCTTCCTTCCGAATCGACGGCTCCGTGTCGTCCGGCCGGGTGATGCAGTGGTTGAGCAGCCGGCCGCCCGGCCGGAGCTTGCCGTAGAGGAAGGAGAAGTACGAGGGCAGGTTGCCCTTGCCGATGTGCTCGGTCAGCCCGATGGAGCTGACGGCGTCGAAGTCGCCCTCGGCGACCTCGCGGTAGTCCAGGTACCGGACCTCCGCCAGCTCCGAGAGCCCCGCCTCGGCGATCGCCTTCTGGGCCCACTCGGCCTGCTGCTTGGACAGCGTGACGCCGAGCGCCCGGACGCCGTACTCCCGTGCGGCGTGCATCACCATGCCGCCCCAGCCACAGCCGACGTCGAGCAGCCGCATGCCCTTGCGGAGCTCCAGTTTCCGGGCGACCAGGTCGAACTTGTGGAACTGCGCCTGTTCCAGCGTCGCGTCCTCGGACGGGAAACACGCGCACGTGTAGGCCATCGACGGCCCGAGCACCCATTCGTAGAAGGTGTTCGACACGTCGTAGTGGTGGGAGATCACCTTCGCGTCGCGGCGCTTCGAGTGGCGCAGTCCCGACAGCAGGGGCAGCCGGTTGACCCGGACCTCCTGCGGCGGCGGCTCCAGGCGGGTGAGGGTGGCCGCACGCAGCAGCGGATCGCGGAGGATGCCGCGCAGGAGGGTCCCCTTCTGGCCCCACGACAGGTCGCCCAGCGCCGACTGCATCCGGGACAGTGCCGTGTACATGTCGCCGGTGACGTCCAGGTATCCGGAGACGTATGCGCGGGCGAGCCCGACCGGACCGGGCGCGTGGGCGAGATAAGAGATCGCGTAGGGCGACTTCACCTCGACCGTCACGTCGGCGCCGGCGGGTCCCGCACGACTGTCGTCATAGGCCAGGAACTCCACGTTCGCGTCGCGGCCGACGACGCGCTCGAATACCTCCGCAAGCTTCATGATCACCTACCTCGTACCGTTTTGTCGTACAGGTCAAGCAACCGCCCCCCGGGATCGTATTCCTCCTTCAGCTGACGATATGTTTCTCCGTCGTAGTGCTGCCAGAAGTCGTCGCGTGTGTAGAACGCTGTGGAGTACAGCGACTTGTGGCCGTCGAGCCGGGCGACTTCGCGCTCGATCAGCCGGTTGTGGTGTTCGGGGAGCCGACCGGGCGGAATCGGCACCGTCCCCCAAAAACCGACGTTGACGTACGTCCGCCCGGGCTCCAGCGGGTACAACGGCCACTTCTCTTGTGCCCGCAGCGGGCACAGCCACACCGGGCTCATGCCGATCTCGCGCTCGAAGAACTCCAGGAACTCCGGGAGCCGCTCGACCGGCACCTCGACGTCCTGAATGACGTCCTCGCGCGGCGGGCGCCCCCGCCAGCGATCGAGCCGGGCGGACGTCTGCAGGCGCTTGTCGAGCGCGACCAGGCGCCGGTACACGTCGGAGCGCTTCTTGGACGCGGGCCACGCCCGCCGTATCAGCGGATGCTGCACGCCGAACGCGCGCGAACACCAGAACCAGTCGGTGTCCCAGCGCCACAGGTAGGAGTGCGTGGTGAGCGCGTCGGTCGGCGGGGTGCCGGGACCCAGCCGCCGGGGGGTGACACAGCGCTCCTGGATCGAGCGGTAGTAGATCCGCTGCCCCGTGTAGTCGGAGACATCCGGGGCCGTGTCGGCGAACGTCCCCAGCGTCAGGTACAGCTCGTCGCCGCCGAAGACGGTGCCGTCGATGAAGTCGACGTCGGGGGCCAGCTTGTCGATCGCCTCGGCGCACTCCCGCGCGGAGCCGAACCGTACGTGGCGCAGTTCGACGAGCGGCTTCACCGGCTGCAGCTCGATCTTGAGACGCAGGGCGTAGCCGAGCGTGCCGTAGGAGTTGGGGAAACCGTAGAACAGCCCGCGGTGCTCGTTGTCCCGCGTCGCGGTGACGATCTCGCCGGCGCCGGTGAGGATCTCCATCTCGATGACGGACTCGTGCGGCAGCCCGTTGTGGAACGAGGATGACTCGATGCCGAGCCCGGTGACCGCACCCCCCAGTGTGATCGTCTTCAGCTGGGGGACGACCAGCGGCATCAGCCCGTACGGGAGGGTCGCGTCGACCAGGTCCTCATAGGTCGTCATCCCCTGCACGTCGGCGGTGCGCCCCGCCGCGTCCACGCTCAGCACCTTGTCGAAGCCGGTTACGTCAAGCCCGGGCACGTCGGTGTCCTCGCGGAAGCGGAAGAGGTTCGAGGTTCGCTTCGCGAGCCGGACCGGCGCTCCCTCGGGAATTGACTTGTACGACTCCAGCAGCTTCTCGGTTGCCACACGATGACCTGTCACCGCACGATCCTCTCATCCCCTGCTCGGGTGTTGCAGACCCGCGTGTAGTGTCCGTCTGGTCGGAGCGTTCAGGGGGTGTGTCCGTTGGGCAAGCTCTACGAGGTCATCGACGAACGGCTGCGTGCGTTCATCGCCGCACAGCCGATGTTCTTCGTGGCGACCGCGCCGGACTCCGGCGGCCATGTCAACGTCTCGCCCAAGGGCTATCGCGACACGTTCGCCGTCCTGGACGAGAGGACGGTGGCCTACCTGGACCTGTTCGGCAGTGGTGCGGAGACCATCGCACACCTGCGCGACAACGGCCGGATCACCGTCATGTTCTGCTCGTTCGGCCGGCAGCCGAAGATCCTGCGTTTGTACGGCTCCGGCCGCGTGGTCCGGCCGGACGCAACGGAGTGGGCATCCCTCAGCGGCCTTTTCGGGAGGGAACACGCCGGCACCCGGTCGATCATCGTCGTCGACGTGGAGCGCGTCGCCGACTCCTGTGGCTACTCGGTGCCGTACATGGAGCTCGGCGGCGAACGCCCGTTGCTCGACGACCACCACGGCCGCCGCACCGCGGAGGAGTGGGGGCCGCGTGTGCGACGCAACACCGCGAGCATCGACGGGCTGCCCGCCCTGGATCCCGACCACCCGGCTCCCGCAGGCTGACCGGCCGCCGCAGCGCACGAGACAGGCCGCCCCGTGACCGGCCGCCGCACGGGAGCCCTCCGCCGCACGAGAGCCGGCGGCGCGTCGCGTCGGTCGATGGGTCAGCGCACCAGGCGCAGCGTGAAGGGGTAGCGGAACGGTGACCCCGCGAGCGCCAGGAGCGCCCCGACTCCCGCGACGATCCACGCGACGGCGTACACGATGCCGCCGACACCGAACGTCACGATCGTCACTATCAGCAGCGTGAGCTGGAAGTTCAGAGCCGTCACGATGTGCTGGCGGACGTACGGCGACCGTTTCGCCCTCGTGCACATCATGATGAGCGGGCCCACGAACAACGTCATGATGCCGAGGACGTGCGCGAGCGCGGCGAGCAGCCGCTGCTCCGCGGTCGGATCGTATGAGGCGGCCTGACCATGCACCGGAGGCACGGGAACCCAGTACAGATCCGCCAGGACGGCGTCCAGGTCGGCCCGGGTCTTGGCGGTCATGGCGAGATGCAGCCGCAGATCGAGTTCGGGCTTGTCGAGCCGGCCCTCGGCGTACGCCTCCTGGAGCCGGCCGACGACCGGCTCGCGTTCGGCGTGAGAGACGCGCAGCGCGCCGGGCGGTACGGGATTGGTCATGTCCTCATCGTGTGCCGCCGCCGGGGTCGGGGCCATCGGGGAAACCCCTGAATCGTCCCTGGGGTCATCCCCCGTCCAGGTAAGCCCTCCCCGGCTTCAGGGGACGACCCGCGAACAGCTCCGGGATGGTGACGAAGGTGAAGCCGCGCTTGGACAGGCCATCGAGGATCCTTGGCACGGCGTTCACCGTCGTCGGGTGAATGTCATGCATCAAGATGATGTCGTTGCGGTGGGCCCAGGAAATGGCCCGGTGAGCGACGATCCCGCTGTTGCGGTCGCGCCAGTCATTGGTATCCACGCTCCACAGGATCTGCGCCAGCCCGAGCCCGCGGGTCACCACACCGACGCGCCTGTTCGTGGCGCCGTAGGGCGGGCGCATGATGCCGGTCGTGCCGCCGGTGGCCCTGCGGATCTCCCCGAGCGTGCGTACGAGCTGCGACCGGATCGCGCCGTCGGAGAGCGTGCTCAGCTGAGGATGGCTCCACGTGTGGTCGCCGATCGCGTGGCCCTCTGCCAGCTCCCTGCGGACGACGGCCTCCCGCCCGCGAATGCTGCCGCCGATCAGGAAGAACGTGGCTTTGGCATGGTGGGCCGCGAGCATACCGAGCAGCTTCGTGGTGTACGGCCCCGGACCATCGTCGAAGGTCAGCGCGACGCACTTGGCCGTGCGGCAGTCGATCTCTGGAGCCGGAGCCGGGGGCGGGGACGGGGTGGACCGGACGGACGCGGGCCCTGGACGCGCGGCCGGTCCGGTGGCGGCCGTCGCGGAGTCCTGCCCGCCGCCGGAGGGACCTGACCCCAGGCCGCTCAGCCAGCCGAGAAGCAGAGCGACCCCCACCGCCGCGGTGCGCCGGCGAGGAAGACCCGCTGGAATGACCAACCGCATTAGGCCCCCGTTACCGCCTTTGTCTGGACAGCGTCACCTTAGAGTGATGTTTGGCTTGATGGCTCCAAGTTCAGCAAGTGCCGCCATATCACCCGGCATGTGCCGCCATCAGCGTGGGCGTCTTCGTGGGAACCAGGGACGATGGGCCGACGTTAACGTCGTATTCGCGAGGTCCGGCATAGAACCCGTGCGTGACGGGTGAGGGCGTCGCGACGGATTCTTGAGGAGGGCCTCCAATGAGGTGGGGCGATCGCTTCGGGATTCACCGCTGGCGCGGGCACAAGGTGACGACCCTCGACCGCCAGGCGAACAACGCCGACATCGAGTCGCTGATGGCGTTCGCCCGCAGCCGCGCGGGCGTGGAGTTCTACGTCGAGCCGGAGACGTTCGCGACGGACACCACCGCCGTGGCGATCGCGGCCGACGGCGAATGGACCCGGCGCCGGGTCGGGTCCCCCCAGGTCATCCAGAAGGTCGCGCGTGACCTCCGGCTGCCGGTCTACGACGTGCAGATCACCGGCTATCCGCAGCGGATGCGCGACTTCAACGAACGACGCAAGAGGCAGGGCGGCTCCGGCGCCGCATCGATCTGACCCACCTCGGACGGTCCGGCGACGCCTCGCCCATGACACGCACGCGACGCCCCGGCGACGGCGATCGTCTCGCCCGAAGACACACACGAGGCGCGACCGCCCGGCGACGCGGCGGAGGCCGCGCGGTCGCCCTGGTGCCGCTCATCCGGTTTCGTCGAGCTGGTCGGGGGTGATGTTCATCGGCACCGACCACGGCGGAAGCCCGCTGATGAACAGCTCGTGCAGCAGCCGGGCCATCGAGTAGCACGGGTCGGCGGCCAGCGCCCGGTCGAGCGCGATGTTGGCCAGTGCGCCCTCGCCGGCGCGCCAGGCCGCGAAGGCCAGCAGACAGGCCGGCGCGGCCGCGTACGGCTGGGTCACCCGGCGCAGCACGTCGCGCCACAGGCAGATGTGCACGCCGAGATCGGCCTCGCCCATGCGCACCCACGCCTCGTCGCGAACGCGCAGGCTCACGAGGAGCACTCCGAGCCAGGCAACCTCATCATCGGACGGCGGGTCGAAGCCCGCGCAGGCCCGGTCGATGAGGAGGCGGACCAGCGGCACGCCTTCTCCGGCCATGCGGGCGGCCACCGCGTCGACGCCTTCGCCGGCCCACGCGGCGAGCCGCCGCTCCGCCCGGTCGGTCGCCCGTCGCGTCCGCTCACCGCCGGCCGGCTCGACCATCCGCTCCAGCTCACCGCGATCGGGCAGGGCGACCATGCCTCCGGCGGTGGCCTCCGCGGCGACCGTGCTGCTGCGCACGTCGACGTGCGTGCCCTCCGGCGGGCAGCAGGCGGGGTCGGAGCAGAGGTAGGACCAGAACCGCCCGTCTTCGATGCGCAGCGCCTCACGGAGCCGTACGCCATGGCCCGAGAGACGGTCACGGACCCGCTCCACCATGGGCGTCACCCGGTCGCCCGGGCCATAGCCGGCCAGGATCACGTCGGCGGAGTGACGGCGGGCGACCAGGCCGGCGATGTGCTCGACCAGGGCGTCCTGCGCGGTTAAGTCGAGCCGGATCGCGTATGCGCCGTCAGTGCCGCCGCAGCCCAGGACGACGACGCTGTCGGCCGGGTGGAATCCGACGAGATAGGGGATCGCGGACACGACGTCGGCGGGCGAACGAAGCCGCAGAGTGTTTGCTCTCATGCCTGCAGAGCGTGCCGTGACCCGCATGCGGCGCGACACCCCCGAAGGCTGTTCTGGGGATAACCCGGATCGGCTCACGGCCTGCCGCCGCGTACACGTCGCTGCCGGCGCCGCGGGACCGCGTTCTGCTACATCAGCGCGGCCGTGCGTGACCGGATCCGGCCACTCGCCGCCGGCTCGTACGCGGGCGAGGAACACGCGCACCACGGGCCGCCGCTGCGGCTGGCGTCGTCGGCCCGCCGGTTCGACCTCTCCCCCCGTGGTTCTCCCTTACGGGGGCCGCCCCGTCACTGGAGCTGCTCAACGAGATCGGCGTCGAGCGGATCCACGACCACGACGTCAGCCTGGCCGGCCGGTTTCTGGCCGGCCTCGGCCTGCCCTCCCCCGGCAGCGCGACCGTCGGCGTCGACATCCCGGTGGCGCTGAGAGACTGGAGGCCGCCGGTGTGCGCGCGGCGGTGCGTTACGGACGGCCGCGGGTGTCGTTCCATCTGTACAGGACCGAGATCGATGTGGAGGCCGCACTTAATGTGCTGACCGAATGACCGTGCATAAGCGGTCACTTGGTGCGAAGGTTACGGGAATGTTTCGTCTGTCCCCGGGGGTGATCGTCGACGAATGAACACGCCATACGATGAGCGACCGTGGCTTCGGTTCTACGCCGACGGCGTGCCGACCGACGTTCACGTGCCGGACGTACCGCTGACGCACCTGCTCGACGCGTCCGCGGAGCGCTTCCCCAACCGCAGAGCGCTGGTGTTCTTCGGGCGCTCGATGACGTACTCGCAGCTGCTGAACGCGGTGAACCGGTTCGCCGGGGCCCTGCGGCGGCTCGGCGTGCGTAAGGGCGAGCGAGTGGCGATCATCCTGCCGAACTGCCCCCAGGAGGTCATCGCCTTCTACGCGGTGCTCCGGCTGGGCGCCGTGGTGGTGCCCACCAACCCGCTCTACACGGCCTCGGAGCTCCGGCACCAACTCGCCGACTCGGGCACCCGGGTGGTGGTCGTGTTCGACAAGGCACACGAAACGCTGCGCGAGGCCATGCAGGGCACCACCGTCGAGCACGTCGTCGTCACCTCGCTCGTCGACTACCTGCCGTTCGTCAAGCGGGAACTGCTGAAACTGCCACTGGCCAAGGCGCGCCGGCTGCTCGCCGAGCTGAGCACCGAACTCCCGGAGAACTCCCCCGTGCTGTGGTTCGAAGAGCTGCTCAAGGAGGGGCCTGCCCATCACCAGCAGACGCCGATCGACCCGATCCGCGATCTGGCCGTCCTGCAGTACACGGGCGGCACCACCGGCAGGCCCAAGGGCGCCATGCTCACCCACCGCAACCTGGTCGCCAACGCGCACCAGACCACGGCCTGGGACCCTGCGATCCGGCCCGGACACGACGTGACCCTGGCGGTGGTGCCGCTGTTCCACGTGTTCGGCCTGACGTTCTGCCTGACGTGCACGATGCTGATCGGCGGCGCGGTCGTGCTGATCCCCAAGTACGACCTCGACCTCGTGCTGGACGCCATCCGCAAGCACAAGCCCACGCTCTTCCCCGGAGTGCCACCCATCTATCAGCAGCTCGCCGCCGCACCGGAGTCGAAGAAGGCCGGGGTGGGCGAGATCCGCAGCTGCGTGTCGGGCGCCATGAAGCTTGCCCGCACGACCGTGGAGGCCTTCAAAATCGGCACCGGCGGACATCTCGTTCAGGGCTACGGGATGACGGAGGCCTCTCCGGTCATCATGGCCAATCCACTCGACGGGAACGCCCGGCACGTCTCCGTCGGCACGCCGCTTCCCGGCACCGAGGCGCGGATCGTCGACGAGAACGACCCGCGGCGCATACTCCCGATCGGATACCCGGGAGAACTGATCGTCCGAGGTCCGCAGGTCTTCGCCGGCTACTGGAACCAACCGGCGGAGACCGCCGAGACACTGTCGCGCGACGGCTGGTTCCGGACCGGCGACATCGCCGTGATGAGCCCTGACGGCTTCTTCACGCTCATCGACCGCAAGCGGGACGTCGCCATCGTCGACGGTTTCAACGTCTATCCCTCCGAGATCGAGGCGGTGCTCAACGCCCACCCGGCCGTCTCGGAGGCCGCGGTCGTCGGCATTCCCGACTCGGCGCACGGGGAGGTCGTCGCCGCCTACGTCATCCCGCGCGAGCCGTACCAGCCGAGCTCTGAGGAGCTCACCGCGCACTGCGTCCAGCACCTCGCCGACTACAAAGTGCCCGCCTTCATCGAGCTGCGTCCGTCCCTCCCGCGCAACATGCTCGGGAAGGTCCTGCGCCGCGTCCTCCGCGAGGAGAACACCGTGTCCTGAGACGTCACCCGGCGGCGTCGAGACGACGCAGGGCGCCCTTCGCGGTCTCGGCGTCGTAGGTCGTCCAGAACGGCGGCAGAGAGGCCCGCAGGAAGCTCCCGTAGCGGGCGGTGGCGAGACGCGGATCAAGAATGGCGACGACGCCCCGGTCGGTCATGCCGCGTAGCAGCCGTCCCGCTCCCTGCGCGAGGAGCAGCGCCGCGTTCGTCGCGGCGACCGCCATGAAGCCGTTGCCTCCACCTGCGGCGATGGCCCGCTGCCGGGCCGAGGACAGCGGATCGTCCGGACGCGGGAACGGAATGCGGTCGATGACCACGAGTCGGAGTGACGGCCCGGGCACGTCCACCCCCTGCCAGAGCGACAGCGTGCCGAACAGGCAGGTGGCATCGTCCTCGGCGAACTGCTTGACCAGCTGCGACGTGGTGTCGTCGCCCTGGCAGAGGAGCGGCTGCTCAATGCGGCTCCGCAGTGCCTCAGCGGCCTGCTTGGCGGCACGCATCGAGGAGAACAGCCCGAGGGTACGGCCGCCGGCTGCGGCGATCAGCTCGCTCAGCTCCGTGAGGTACGCCTCCGGGAGGCCGTCACGGCCAGGCGAGGGCAGTCCTCGCGCGATATAGAGAATCCCGCTGCGCGCATGGTCGAACGGCGACCCGACGTCCAGCCCCGACCAGGTGAGCGGTTTCTCTTTGGACTCCCCGCCCTTCGCGTTGGCGGCGTCCTTCGCGGCCTTGTCGTCGTTCGTGCTGTCCGCGTCGTTCGCGCTGGCGGCGTTGTCCGCAGCCTTCGCGGCGGCGTCGAGGGGCGGCAGGCCCCACTGCCGGGCGAGCGGCTCGAACGAACCGCCCAGAGACAGCGTGGCCGACGTCAGCACGGTGGTGCGCCGTTGGAACAGCCTCTCGCGGAGCAGGCCGCCGACGCCGAGCGGGGCCACCCGGAGCGCGGTCGGGCGCCGGGAATCCTCGGTGAAAGGCTTGTCCAGCCAGACGACATCGTGCCGGGACGCGATGTCGTCCTCGAACGACTCCAGGAACCGTACGGCGGTGTCGTGGATCTCCTCGAGCGACGTCAGTGCGGCCCGGCCAGCGCCGAGCCGCTCAGCGTCGTCCTCAGTGGCCTTGAGCGTGGCACGCAGGGCAGTCGCACAGGAGTACGCGGCGTCACGGATCGCGACGAGGGACACGCCCAGCGCCTGCGGCAGCACGTCCATACGGCCCGCACGGGTGTCGGCGAGCATGGGCTGCAGCGCCTCTCCCGCCTCTTTCAGCCGGTCCGCGAGGTCGTCCTCGATGAGGCGGCCGCAACGGCGAGCGGCGATCTCCACGGCCGAGGCGGACAGCTCCGCGGTGGCCACCGACGTGACCCGGTCGACCAGCTCGTGCGCCTCGTCGATGATGACGACGTCATGCTCCGGCAGGACGTTGAACTCCTCCAGCGCGTCGATGGCGAGCAGGGCGTGGTTGGTGACGACGACGTCCGCGTCGCCGGCCTCGTCGCGGGCGCGCTCGGCGAAACACTCGGTGCCGTACGGGCAGCGCTGAGCGCCGAGGCACTCCTTCGCGCTGACCGCGACCTGCCGCCACGCCTGCTCGCCGACGCCGGGAACGAGCTCGTCGCGGTCGCCGGTCTCGGTGGACTCCGCCCATTCGTGGATGCGCTGCACCTGCCGGCCGGCCGCGGATACGGCCTGCGGGTCGAAGAGGAGGTCATCGGGATCCTCCGGTGCGCCGCTCTGCAGCCGATGCAGGCACAGGTAGTTGCGCCGGCCCTTGAGGATGGCGAACACCGGCTCCCGGCCCAGCAGGGGCTTCAGCGACTCGGCGAGCCGGGGGAGGTCCCGGTCGATGAGCTGACGCTGTAGTGCGATCGTGGCCGTCGAGACGACGACGCAGGCGTTCTCCGCGACAGCGTGCCGCACGGCCGGCACAAGGTAGGCCAGGGACTTTCCGGTGCCAGTGCCCGCCTGAACAGCGAGATGCTCCCCCGAGTCGATGCCATGAGCCACCGCCTCGGCCATCTTCACCTGCCCGGGCCGCTCGGCACCGCCGACTCCCGAGACCGCCGCGGCGAGAAGGGTGGAAATATCGGGCAGGTCAGGCTTGTCCGCGGAATCGAGGAGGTCATCGGGCACGACAGGAAACGCTACCGGGCACGGTGACCCTTTGCCGCCGCCCCCAGCCGATTACCGCCGCCAGGCAGGTCCCTGCCGCGCGATCACCTCACCACCCTGCCGGGCC
>JAOPYL010000130.1 GCA_025964625.1 Actinoallomurus sp.
CGAGTAACTCAACGTCCTTGGACACATCACCGCGGACCAGGACCGCCACCACTGAGAGCACGAACCTGATGATCATGTAAACGACGGCGAGACGCATCTCGCGAGGATCCCAGCCACAGCGGTCTCCCGCAGGCTAACCTCCAAGTCAAAGCCCCGGCCGAGTTTTCGAGCGGCATAGGGTGGCCGAATTACGGGCGCCCACAGGCTGCTCCGTGGCGCAGGTCGTGCAGCGCGATCAGATGGAAAGCCGCGTAAAGACGATGGTCGCGGATAGCGTGCAGGAACCCGGCCGTCTGCACCGCCGTCCACACCGCCACCGCCGGACGCTCACCCGTCCGCTCCCAGTGCTCGACACGGCGAGCTGGCTACTCACTGTGAACGGAAGCCGGTGGGCTCCAGTTCATGCACCTGCGACCACAAGGTCGAGTACACAAGGAAGTTCGTTCTTCAGCTTCGCTATTTCCTCGTCCATTCCCGACAGTAAACACAACAGGGCGCGTTGGAAGACGCCGTCGAGCATGACGTACGCCGCAGTGGGTGAGGTCGCCGGCTCACCGCCGGAGAGCTCTGCGTAGCGGCTGACCACACGCCAGATCATGGCCTCACGACGCTCGTCGATCTCGAGCACGTCTGTCCGGAATGACTCCTCGAACAGGCTCTGGTTGCGCAGGTCGTACCAGAGGCGGTGCAGCGGGGCGTCGGATGCCAGCGTGGCGAAGAACATGTCGACGAAGCCGCGCCGCAGTTGGTCCGCAGTGTTCGCGTTGGCGACCACTTCGTCGTAGCGGGTGACGCAAACGGCCTCGTACTGGCGCACTGCCTGGGTGATCAAGTCGCGCTTGTCCGCGAAGTAGTAGTGCAGGACGCCATGGGAGAACTCCGAGTTTTGCGCGATCTCCCGCAGGCTCGTTCGAGCGTAGCCCAGGTCAGCGAGGGTGTGCAGCGTGGCGACGGCGAGTTCCGTTCGCCGCGCCTCGAACTTGTCGACCTGGCGGCGGGCTATCCGATCCCGCTTCGTCTCGGCGACCTCGGTCACGTGCTCGTCCTGTCGGCTGACTGCGGCCCGCGGCTGCGGCACCCGATCGCAGCCTATCTCCTGCCGGTAAGAGCAATTCTTGACAGTTGTCCAAGAAACTCTTGACGCTTGTCCAAGCGTTGCTACTGTGTGACCCACGCCGCACGCTCGACCTTTTGAACAGGGCGGATCAGCGATCTCACGGAGGAGATTCCGGATGACGAGTTATGACTTGACCGGCAGAAAAGCCCTGGTCACGGGGGGTGCGCGTGGACTCGGCGCCGGCATGGCCGAGGCACTGGCCAAGGCGGGGGCGGCCGTCGCCATCGGCGACGTTCTCGAGGACGCAGGAAAGGAGACCGCGCAGTCGCTGCGCGACGCAGGCGCCACGGCGGAGTTCGTGCCGCTGGACATCACCGAGGACGCGAGCTGGGCCGAGGCGATCCCGAACGTGGTCAACGCACTCGGTGGGCTCGACATCCTGGTGAACAACGCGGGCGTGGAGGTCACCAGCCTCCTCGTGGATCTCGACCCGGCCGGTCTCCGCGCGATGCTCAACGTGAATGTGCTCGGCACCGCGCTCGGCCTCAAGCACGCCTTCCGCGCCATGCGTCCCGGAGGCCCGGCGGGCAACGGCGGCGCCGTGGTCAACATCTCCTCCGTCGCCGCGACGATCGCGTTCCCCGGTATCGCGGGCTACTCGGCGACGAAATCCGCCATCGACCGGCTCACCAGGGTCGCGGCCGCCGAGTCGGGCAAGCTCGGCTACGGGGTGCGGGTCAACTGCATCTACCCGGGTCTGACGCCCACCTTGATGGGCAACCAGCTCGCCGTGGACTGTGCGGAGATCGGCCTCTTCCCCTCCCCCGAGGAGGCCGCGAAGGCCGTCGTGGAGCTGACTCCGCAGGGGCGTCTCGGGCAGGTCGACGACATGGCCGACGCTGTGGTGTTCCTGGCCTCCGACGCCGCCAAGTTCATCACCGGGGCAGGGCTCCCGGTCGATGGCGGCATGGGCATGTGACCGGCTTTTCACGAGGACGGAAGGGAACGTTCGTGGCTACTGACAAGCGTGTCGTTGTTTACGGTGCCTCCGGCTACACCGGACGGCTCATCTGCGAGTACCTGCGCGAGTACAACATCCCGTTTCTGGCGGCAGGCCGAGACTACAAGCGCGTGAAAGAGGCCGTCGACGCGGTGCCCGGCGTGGAGACCGTCGAGCATGAGGTCGTCGAGGTGGAGCACAGCGTGGCGGCGCTCACCGAGCAGTTCCGCGGCGCCACGGTCGTGCTGAACACGGTCGGCCCCTTCGCCCGCTACGGGCACGAGGTGGCGCAGGCCTGCCTCAACATCGGCGCACACTACACCGACACCAACGGCGAACAGAACTGGATGATCGACGCCGAGGAACGCTACGGAGCCGAGTTCGCCGCGCAAGGGCTCGTGCTCTCCCCGGGCCTGGCGCAGATGTACACGATCGGTGAGATCGCGGCCAACCTCTGCCTGGAGACGCCTGGCCTGGACACCCTGGACATCGAGGTGTTCTGGAAGGGCTACCCGACGGTCGCCTCCACCAACACGATCCTGACCAACGCCGCGTTCGCCAAGGCGTACTACCTGGAGCAGAACGAGTACGTGGAGTGGCCGGCGGACGGCGGGCTCTACGAGCTGGTCGTGCCGGGACAGCACGAGCTCGGCCTCGCTCTGCCGTGGGGCGGCACCTCGCATCCCGTGTGGTTCAAGAAGGACCCGAGGGTGGCCAACGTGCGTGCGCTCGGTGGTGTGTTCGACCGTCCGCTGATGCAGGGCGTACCGCAGATCGTCACCGCGGCGCTCCAGCAGATGGAAGGACTCTCGCTGGAGGAGAAGTACCGGATCGTCGACGAGCAGTCGGCGCAGGTCCGCAGCGAGATGCCGCCGAGGGAGAATCCCCGCATCAACACCTCGCTGGACTCGGTGTACGCCTCGGGCCCGCTGGGCCGCGCGCACTGCGTCATCCACGGCAATTGCAACTACAAGCAGACGGCCCTGCTGAACGCGCACGCGGCGGCTCATCTGGTGCAGCAACAGCCGAGGAAGGTCGGTTTCGCCTCCAGCTGCCAGGCCTTCGGGCACCGCGAGTTGCTGGGCACGCTCCGCTCTTTCGGTCTCGTACTCGAGCCGATCCTGCAGATCCACCACTGACCCACTGCGCCGGCCGCCCCACGGGGCGGCCGGCGCGGTTCTGAACCCGACAGCGAGGTAGCGGTGCAGCTGGCCGACTATTTGGACAAGGGCGCCTCTCTCGGTGGCGATTCTCCTTGCCTGACAACGAATGGTGAATCGCTCACCTACGCCGAGGTGCAGCGGCTGTCCTGGCGGATCGCCGGGGCTCTGCACGGGTCCGGGGTCGCCCGGGGCGACCGGGTCGCGGTGCTCTCGGCGAATGACCCGCTCGCCCTCACCTGCGTGTTCGGCATATCCCGCGCCGGCGCGGTGTGGTGTCCGGTCAACCCTCGCAACGAGGCCGCGGAGAACCGGCAGCTGCTCGATCTGTTCGGCTGTCGTTGCCTGTTCTTCCAGGAGAAGTTCGCGTCGCTGGTGCAGCGGATACGCGGCGAGCTGCCGGAGTTGACCACGCTGGTGTGCCTGGACGGCTCGGTCAACGGCGCGATGACGTTCACCGAGTGGGTCGAGCGCGACCATCGCGACCCGGACGAGGTCTCGTCGGCCGGCGACGAGCTGTGCATGCTCGCCGGGACCGGTGGCACCACTGGGAAGCCGAAAGGGGTCCGGCTGACCGGGCACAACCTGGAGACAGCGACCGCGTTGACGCTGATGAGTTACCCGTTCGGCGAGCGGCCCCGGTACCTCGCCCTCGCCCCGCTCACCCATTCCGCCGGCGTGCTCACCTTCCCGATCATGACACTCGGGGGCGAGATCGTGATTATGCCGAGTCCGGACCTCGGTGAGTTCCTGCGGCTTGTCGAGCGACACCGCATCACGCACGCGTTCCTCCCCCCGACTGTCATCTACGGTTTGCTCGACCATCCCGATCTCGACTCGACGAACCTGGAATCGCTGCGTTGCCTGTGGTACGGCGCCGCGCCCATGTCACCGACGCGCCTTGAGGAGGCACTGACCAGGATCGGTCCGGTGCTCGGGCAACTGTTCGGCCAGACGGAGGCGCCCAACATGATCTCGACGCTCGCCCCGGCCGACCATTTCCGTGGGGACGGATCGGTTGCCACGGAAAGGCTCTCCTCCGCGGGACGCCCCACCCCCCTTACCCAGGTTGCGGTGATGAACGAGGCCGGCACCTTGCTACCGAGGGGCGAGCGCGGTGAGATCGTGGTACGCGGCCCGCTGGTCATGGCGGGGTACCACGAGGACCCGGAAGCCACAGCTGCGGCGAGTAAGTACGGCTGGCACCACACCGGTGACATCGGTTACCTCGACGAGGAGGACTATCTCTACATCGTCGACCGGGCCAAGGACATGATCATCACCGGCGGGTTCAACGTGTACTCGGCCGAGGTGGAGCAGGCTCTGATGGCACATGCCGCGGTGCAGGACAGCGCTGTGATCGGCCTCCCCGACGAGAAATGGGGGGAAAGGGTGACGGCGGTGGTCCAGCTGCGTCCCACGCAGCATACGACGGCGGACGAGCTGACCGCCTTCGTGAAGACACGGCTCGGCAGCGTAAAGGCTCCGAAACAGATTGAGATCTGGCCTGACCTTCCGCGCTCGAAGATCGGCAAGGTACTGAAACCGGAGATCAAGAACCGGCTGAGGGAAAGTTAGACGCCGAGCGCCCCACGTCCGGTTCGCCGAGGTCAACAACGTGGGCCGGCTCAGCGCGTCAGCCGGTTCAGGTGCATTCGATGCGGAGATGACGCCGAAACGCGGTCGAAACACAGAAGGACAGCGGCCATGCCAATGTTTCGACGGGTCTATCATCTTCACCTTTTGTTCGATCTTAGTAGGGTCGGGGACTGGCGCGGTGGCGCGATGCTCCGTTTCCAGCCCCCGCCGCTTCAAACCGTGCGTGCGGTTCTCCCGCACACGGCTTTCCGACATCGTTCACCGCTTGGCATGCGCGGTTGCCCAGTGCACGTTTCCGGTCAGGCGAAAGACCCCGAGCCGGTCCAGCCACCCCTGGCTGTAGCGGGTGGTCCAGTTCCGGCCCGCCAGGCCGTGTTTGCGGCTGGCGAAGATCGCCAGCCGCTCGTGGACGTAGCTGTCGACCGCGTTGAACCTCCGCCCGGAGTTCCCGTTGCGGAAGTACGCCGACCAACCGCGCAGTACGGGGTTGAGGTCGGCCACCACGGCAGAGACCGGCCGCTCGGTCCGGGACCGGGAGGTCGCCGCGCGGATCTTGTCCCGCAGCACCCCCATCGCCCGTTGCGAGGGCCATCGTTGCAGGTAGAACCTGCCCCGCCACTTCCACGACTCCACCTTCCGGTGGTGGAATCCAAGGAAGACGAAGCCCTGCTCACCTCGGGTGAGGCAGACGATGCCGGACTTGCCGGGATGCAGTCGCATCCCGAGCCTGCCCAGCACCGTAGCCGCCAGTTCACGTGCCTGCTCGGCCCGTTCCCTGGTCGGCGACAAGACCACGAAATCGTCGCAGTACCTCACCAACGTCCCCAGCCGCCGGCCGTGTCCCTGCCACGCCTCATCAAGGACATGCAGGGCCACGTTGGCCATCAGCGGGGAGATCGGCGAGCCCTGTGGGGTTCCCGCCCCGGTCGGGGAGGTCACCCCGCCCTCCAGCACTCCCATCCGCAGCCACGCCCGGATCAGCTTCAGCATCGGCCCGTCCACCACGCGGCGGGCCACCTGGACCATCAACGCGTCATGGTCGATCGTGCCGAAGCAATCACGGATATCGGCTTCGAACACCCATTCCTGCCGTTGGTTCGCGGCGACGCGCACAGCCTCGCACGCGTCGATCGCGGATCTATTGGGCCGAAACCCGTAGCTGGCGTCGGTGAAGTCGGCCTCGAAGACCGGTTCGAGAACCAGTTTCGCGGCCGTCATCACCACCCTGTCCGCCACGGTGGGGATCGACAGCGGCCGCATCTCGCCCGGCCACCCCGGCTTGGGAATCATCACCCGCCGCAGAACCGCTGGACGGTAGGTGCCCGCCCGCAGCCGCACCGACAGGTCCTGGAGGAACTCCTCCACCCCCGAAGCGACCACCGCGTCGACGGACACGCCGTCCACGCCGGGAGCACCCCGGTTCGCGCACACACCGGACCAGGCCCGCCACAAAACGTCCATGCGGTGGACGTGGCCGTACAGGGCATGGAATCGGCGTTCGGGTTCTTGCTTGGCACAGCGGTAGAGCGTCCACTGCAAGGCTCGGACCTTGTCCACAGGACGTCGGTCGCGGCTCTCGTCCTCCCGGCGGATGGATCTAGCCGGTACGGCACTCATCCGGGCCCCTCCCTGTTCGCGCAACGCATCGATGAAGCAGGGGCCCTTCGCTCCTGACGGGTTATGCTGTCCCGCCGATCACCACTACTACGGCCCCCTCCGACTCCCTCTCGGCAACCCGCCACTTCCCGGTTCTGCCGGTTATAGGCGAGCCACGCTCCCGAGCCGCATGCTCGGGGCCGAGGAGGCTCTCTCCAGTTCCCAGGACAACCTTCCGACCATTCCACGCCCCTTACGCCGGGAGGTTCTTCGGCGACCGCTCCAGGTTCCCGGTCGCCTTCCATGGCCTTCGCCCTACAAGCACAGGCTCGGCTCCTCCTGGGCCCGCCCCACAGGGGCGGGGGTTAAATAACGGCGCTGCAGGCTTCACTTGATGTTGCGGACTGGCCGTTCGCGACACCCCCGAAGGGTGCTCGTCGCTCCGCTTCGACACCGGCCTCTCAACCGATGCCGGGAACCCCGCTACCGGGGACCCTGGCGTCTCCCCGGACCGGACTTTCACCGGCTGGCTACCCTGAGCTTGACGCCCGGTTACATCTCTCACATCCCTTCTGAGCTGCGATGACGCCCGGACTGCTGGACGCACGCTTGTGGTTTAACCTGCCTGCCGGAGTCTGGCAGCGAGTGTGGTTTCCCGTTTGATCGTTTTTCCAACGTCGTGGTGGAACCCGGTTTCGCCCAGTTGTTCCAGCGGTTCGGGCGGCACCTCAACTACAGAGGTGCTGATGGTGTGGACGCTGAGAGCAAGCTCCTGGGCACCGTACACAACCTGGCCAAGCTCTTCCTCGGCGGCACCAAAAACACGCTCTTGACGGTGTGAGATCGCGAGCTAACCAGATTGAACTCGTAGGGTTTGTCGGGTCGTGATCTTGGTGGTCGTCGGCGTATGCCAGGAGTATGAGGTATGCACAGCGGGGCGGGTACACGCCCGCCGAGCAGGAGCGGCGCGAGCGGTTGAGGCTGGAGGCGGCCGGGCGGTTCGCGCGCGGGGATGGCACCGGCCAGATCGCGCGGGATCTGCGCGTCACCGAAGGCAGCGTGCGGCGGTGGCGCCGGGCCTGGCGCCAGGGCGGGACCGGGGCGCTGAAGTCCACAGGGCCGGTATCGCCTGAGAGGCTGAGCCCCGGGCAGTGGGCGCGGCTGGAGGCCGAGCTGGCCAAAGGGCCGTTGTTCCACGGGTTCGCCGACGACCAGCGCTGGACGCTCAAGCGGATCAAGACCCTCATCGGCCGGTTGTTCCACATCGGCTACACCATCGAGGGGGCAGGAAAGCTGATGCGGCGGCACGGCTGGTCGCCTCAGGTACCGGTCCGGCGGGCGATCGAACGTGATGAGGCGGCCATCGAGGCGTGGAAGAACCAGGTGTGGCCGCGGGTAAAAGCGTCGCAGC
>JAOPYL010000155.1 GCA_025964625.1 Actinoallomurus sp.
GCGGGCTGCCGGCTGTGGCCGGGCAGCCGCGGCACCGGCGGCGGCACCGGGTCGCCGGGCTCGCCCATGGCCTGAAGGCGGCGGATCAGGCCCTCGGCCGGCATCGTGTCGCCCAGGGCCCTGAGCCGCCGCTTGAGACCGCGCAGCGCGTCGGCCTCGGCACGGCACTCGTCGCAGGCGGCGAGGTGGACGAGGGCCTTCTCACGCTCGTCGTGGCCCAGCTCCTCGTCTATCAGCGCGGTGAGACGCTCTCCGAGATGGTTCATACCGGCTCCTCGGAGCCGGATGCCCCGGGGGCGGCGGAAGCGCGACGGGGGCCTCGGTGCTCGAGTGCGGCACGCAACTGCGCGCGGCCCCGGTGGATCCGGCTGCGGACCGTGCCGAGTTTCACGCCGATGGTCGCCGCGATCTCCTCGTAGGACAGCCCCTCGATGTCGCACAGCACCACTGCCGCGCGGTAGTCGGGCGCCAGGCCGTCGAGTGCGGCCTGCACGTCGGCGTCGAGCTTCTTGTCGTCATAGGCTTGCGCCGGCGTGGGCTCGAGACCGCGCAGCCGCTCCGCGGCGTCCTCGGCCAGGCCCTCGAAGCGAATGCGCCGGCGCCGCCGCGCCTGGTCGAGGAAGAGGTTGGTGGTGATGCGGTGCAGCCAGCCCTCGAACGTGCCGGGCTGGTAGTTCGCCAGCGACCGGAACACCCGGACGAAGACCTCCTGGGTCAGGTCCTCGGCGTCGTGCGGGTTGCCGGTGAGCCGGAAGGCGAGACGGTAGACGCGCGCCGAGTGCTCGCGCACGATCTCGTCCCAACTCGGCGGGGTCCAGGCGATGCCGGCGTCGCGCACCGTCGCTCCCCTTTCACGCAAGAGTTCTGCCACCGCCATACTGCCCCGATTCTTCCCTTCCGCCTACCCGGCTGGAGTGGCCCTCCTGAAGAACGTGACGACACGCGGCGGAGTTCCCCCTCCGTACTAGTGTTTGCCCCGCAGGCTCATGCGTCCCAAGGAGGAAGTCATCGACGCGGTGAAGGCCAGTCTGGCCTACGTTGAGCATTACCTTCCCGAGGACGAGCCGCTGCGCAACGCCCGGCAGCGCGGCGAGGAAGTGGGAGCCAC
This sequence comes from Actinoallomurus sp., assembly GCA_025964625.1. GTDB lineage: Bacteria > Actinomycetota > Actinomycetes > Streptosporangiales > Streptosporangiaceae > Actinoallomurus. The sequence continues at coordinate 1,109 of JAOPYL010000155.1, forward strand.
CCCGATCGGCCCGGGCGGCGGCGCCGCCCTGCGGTTCCTGGCCACCGCCATCAGCGCGCGGACGGTCGTCGAGATCGGTTCAGGATGCGGCGTCTCGGGCATCTGGCTGCTGCGCGGCATGCGCGCGGGCGGGGTGCTCACCAGCGTGGACGTCGAGCCGGACAACCAGCGGCTGGCCCGCGAGGCGTACGCCGACGCCGGCTTCCCGGCCTCGCGCGCCAGGCTGATCACCGGCCGCGCGCTGGACGTGCTGCCGCGCCTCACCGACAGCGCGTACGACCTGGTCTTCTGCGACGCGGTGAAGCAGGAGTACCCCGAATATCTCGGCGAGGCCCTGCGGCTACTGCGCCCCGGCGGGGTCGTGGCGTTCGACGACGCCCTGTGGAACGACCGGGTCGCCGACCCGGCCAACCGCACGCCAGACACGGTGGCGATCCGCGAGCTCGGCCGGCTCGTCCGCGAGGACGACCGCCTCACCCCGATGCTGCTGCCGGTCGGCGACGGGCTTCTCGCCGCCGTGAAAGGAGCATGAGGATCGACGCGCGGGCGCGATGAACGCGGCGCCGGTACGCTCCCGTCCGTAAGGGCTGCGCGACGACGCCTCCCGGGGAGGGCAAGCATGGTCTCTGCTCCTCACCGCGACCCGGACGTCTCGATCATCGTCGTGACCTACCGGAGCGCGGCCTACATCGGCGAATGCGCGGCGGCGATCCGGCGGGCGTGCGCCGGGGTCCGTTCCGAACTCGTCATCGTGGACAACGCCTCGGGCGACGAGACGGCCGAAGCCGCCCGCGACGCCGCGCCGGACGCTCAGGTCGTCGAGAACGACCGCAACGGCGGCTTCGCCTGCGGCTGCCACGCGGGTGCCGGCCGTGCCCGCGGCCGCTGGTTGCTGTTCGTGAACCCCGATGCCGTACCCGCCCCGGGCAGCGTGGCGGCCCTGCTCGCATGCGCGCGCCGCAACCCCGGGGCCGGGATCGTGGGCGGACGGAGCGTGCGGGATGACGGAACGCCGGATCCGCGTTCGTGGTGGGGCCGCCCGACCCTGTGGTCGACTCTGTGCTTCGCCCTCCTGCTCGGCTCGGTGTTCCCGGGCAACCGCGTGTTCGATCCCGAGTCGCCCGCGCCCTGGTCCGGCGAGGAACGCCCGGTGCCCGTCGTCACCGGCGGCTTCATGCTCGTCGACCGGCGCCTGTGGGACAAGCTGGGCGGGTTCGAGCAGACGATCTTCATGTACGGCGAGGACGCCGACCTGTGCCTGCGGGCGGCAGCGGCCGGCTATCGCCCGATGGTCACCGCGCGTGCCGAGTACCGGCACGAGGGGGGCGCGTCATCGTCCAGCGTGCGCAAGCTCGTCCTGCTGTTCACCGGGAAGGTCACCGTCCTGCGGCGGCATCTCCCGTACGGGCTGCGCGGCGCGGGCGTACGCCTGCTGAAGCTCGGCGTCCTGCTGCGCGCGGTGATCGGCCGCGCGGTCACCGTGGCGCCGCAGCGGCAGGGACGCCCGACGGCCACCGGCGCGGACTGGCGGGCCCTGTGGTCGGCGCGTCGCGAATGGACGCGCGGCTGGAGCTAGCCGCGGCTGCTCTCGTCGCGCTGCCAGGTGGAGGGACCGGTCCGGCGGGCCCGCCACCGGGCGATCAGCGTCACGGAGAGGAAGAGCGCGAGGCGCGGCAGGAGACGCGGCTCGCGCACCACCATCGCCGCCAGGTCCCGCATGCCCGTCCGCGCGGAGCCCCCGGCCTGATCGAGCTCGGCCCGTTCGAGTTGCACGACCCCGGTAACCGCGCGTGTCCGCCTGCGCAGCAGGTCACCCCACGTACGCGGCGGATGGATCAGCACACGGGCGTCATCGACGACGACGCGTTCGTGCGGTCCGAAGGCGAGCGACGCGGCGAGGTCGTCGGCGATGACGCCCGGGAGGCGTTCGAGACGCGCGTGGCCCTCGCGGCCGACCGCGATGACGCCGCGGCCGAAAAGGCCGCGCCGGACCTCCGGAAGCCGGGTCCAGATGTCGTAGTACCAGCGAATCGGCCACGGCCGCCGGGCCATGTCCAGGACACGCGCCGGTGCGGCGGCCAGCACCCCCGGGCGTTCGAGCGCGGCCACCAGGGCCCAGACGTCGGTGGCGCCGACCTCGACGTCGGCGTCGACGTACAGCCGGGGGAAGCCGCGAGCGCTCTGGTCGCCGAGACGGAGGGCCGCCGCCTTGGACGCCTCCGGCGACGTGACCACCCGCACGCCGTAGGAGGCGGCCACGCCGGCGGTGCCGTCGGTGCACCCGTTGGGGACGACGACGACGTCCAGCCCGGACTCCGCGAGCCGGCCGAGCAGCCGGCCGATCACCCGCGCCTCGTTGTGCGCGGGGATGACTACGCTCACCACGCGGGACAGTATGACCCCATGAGCCGCGTACGGGTGGTCTTTATGCGGAGAACGACGGACGCCTCACTCCGGCCGGAGGATGACCCGAAGCGCCAATGATCTAGGCCGAATCCGGACAGTCCTACTTCCTCTTTCCCCCCGTATATTCGGAGAGGTCATCACTCAGGGGTAATGCGTGTACCGATGTGACCGCGATGCCGGAGGGCGCGGGTTTCGGGGGTCGGGAATCCGATACATTCCGCTCGGCCGGGGGCGTCATGGTCAGTTCGCGGGTAAGGCTTTTCCTTTGGGGTCTACTCTTCATTCCCATCGCGTTTCTCCTCATGGCGGCGATGGAAACGAAGGCGCACGCCGCCGGACCCTGCGATTCCGGCGGAAATCTGATCGCCTGCGAGAACACCAAGCAAGGGTCGCCGAGCACGGAGTGGGACAAGCTGTCCGGCGGAGGACAGACCATCGAGGGTTATGCCGCCGAATTCAGCGTGAACGCCGGGGAGACCGTTCATTTCAAGATCAACACCCCGGCCCGGGGCTATTCGATCGACATCTACCGGATGGGCTACTACGGCGGCGACGGCGCCCGGAAGATCGCCAGCATCACCCCATCGGCCGGCCTGCCGCAATCACAGCCCTCGTGCCTCACCGACAACGCCACCGGGCTGATCGACTGCGGGAACTGGCAGGTGTCGGCGAGCTGGCCGGTACCGGCCACCGCGGTCTCGGGGATCTACTTCGCGCACATCTCCCGCACGGACGGCGTCAGCGACGACAACCACATCGTGTTCGTGGTCCGCAACGACGCGAGCCACTCGGACGTGCTCTTCAAGACCTCCGACACCACCTGGCAGGCGTACAACAGCTGGGGCGGCAACAGCCTCTACAAGGGGGACAGCGCGGCGGCGCCCGGCCGGGCGGTCAAGGTCAGCTACAACCGGCCGTTCAACACGCGTGAATCGACTCCGTGGGGCCGCGACTTCGTCTTCTCCAATGAGTACCCGATGGTGCGGTTCCTCGAGGCTCAGGGTTATGACGTCTCGTACATGAGCAGCATCGACGCCGACCAGCGCGGCTCGCTCATCAAGAACCACAAGGTGTTCCTGTCGGTCGGGCACGACGAGTACTGGTCCGGCGGCGAACGCGCCAACGTCGAGGCCGCGCGGGACGCGGGGACCAATCTCGCCTTCTTCAGCGGCAACTCGGTCTTCTGGAAGACCCGCTGGGAACCGAGCAACGACGGCACGTCGACGCCGTACCGCACGCTGGTGACGTACAAGTCGACCAAGGACAACCGGCAGACCGACCCCACCGGGACCTGGACGGGCAGTTGGCGTGATCCGCGGTTCAGCCCGCCCGCCGACGGCGGCCGCCCTGAGAACGCCCTCATGGGCACGATCTGGACGGTCAACTGCTGCGGCGTGGCCATGAAGGTGCCGGCGGCCGACGGGAAGATGCGGTTCTGGCGGGGCACTCCGGCCGCAAGCCAGTCCTCGGGCGCGACCCTGACCCTGCCCGACCAGACACTCGGTTATGAATGGGACGAGGACCTCGACAACGGGTTCCGGCCCGCGGGGCTCATCGACCTGTCCACCACGACCGCCGACGTACCCGAGAAGCTCACCGACTTCGGCTCCAACGTCGCCCCCGGTACGGCCACCCACCATCTGACGCTCTACCGCGCGCCGAGCGGTGCGCTGGTCTTCGGCGGCGGCACCATCCAGTGGTCCTGGGGGCTGGACGCCGTCCACGACGGCCCCGACGGCGCGCCCACTGCCCCCGACCCCAGCATGCGGCAGGCCACGGTCAACCTGCTCGCCGACATGAACGCGCAGCCGGTGACGCTGCAGAGCGACCTGCACGCGGCCACGGCCTCCGCCGACCACACGGCCCCGACCTCGACCATCACCGCTCCGGCCGCGAACGCGACCATCGCCAGCGGACAGTCCGTCACCATCAGCGGCACCGCCTCCGACAGTGGCGGGCAGGTGGGCGGCGTCGAGGTGTCCACCGACGGCGGCACCACGTGGCATCCCGCGAGCGGACGCGGCACCTGGACGTACGCCTGGGACGCGACCGGCGCCGGCCCGGTGACCATCAAGACCCGCGCGACCGACGACAGCGGCAACACCGAGACCCCGGGCGCCGGCCGCACCGTGAACGTCCAGTGCCCCTGCGGGCTGTTCGGTCAGTCGGCCTCCCCGAAGAACCCGGCGGACAGCGACTCGACACCGCTCGAGGCGGGCGTCAAGTTCCGCGCGAGTGTCGACGGCTGGGTCACGGGCACCCGCTTCTACAAGGGCACCGGCAACACCGGCACGCACACCGGCAGCCTCTGGACGGCCACCGGCACCCGCCTCGCCACCGCGACGTTCACGAACGAGACGTCGACGGGCTGGCAGACCGTGACCTTCCCGACGCCGGTCCACGTCACCGCCGGCACGACCTACGTCGTGTCGTACTTCGCGCCGGCCGGGCACTACGCCGCGGACCCGGCCTACTTCGCCTACCAGCCCACGAGCGCTCCCCCGCTCACCGGCCTGCAGGCGGGCACCGACGGCGGCAACGGGGTGTACCACGCCGGCGGATCAGCCTTCCCCACCGACACCTACAACGGCGGCAACTACTGGGTCGACGTCGTCTTCGACACGGTCCAACCTCCGGACACGACGCCGCCCGCGGTCATCGACTCGACGCCCTACCCGGGAGCATCGAGCGTGCCGGCGGCCGTGCTGCCATCGGTCACGTTCGGCGAGCCGGTGCAGGCCGGATCGCCCTCCTTCACGCTCAAGGACTCCGGCGGCAGCGCTGTCGCGGGCAGCCTGTCCCTCGACTCCGCCAGCACCGGCCTCACCTTCGTCCCCACCGGCCCACTGCCCGGTGGGAAGACCTTCACCGCGACCGTGACGGGGGCCAAGGACGCCGCCGGGAACACCATGACCTCCTACTCGTATTCGTTCACGACCGCGAAGCCGCCGCCGCCGGCGGGACAGTGCCCGTGCAGCATCTGGGCCGATGACACCGCACCCTCCACCGAGGGCGTGAACGACCCGAACGCGCTGGAGCTCGGCGTCAAGTTCACCCCGGACACCAGTGGCTTCGTGGCCGGGATCCGGTTCTACAAGGGACGGAACAACACCGGCAGCCACACCGGCACGCTCTGGACGGCCGGCGGCACCCAGCTCGCCACGGCGACGTTCTCCAGCGAGTCGACGCTGGGCTGGCAGGAGGTCCGCTTCTCCTCACCGGTGGCGGTGACGGCGGGCACCACGTACGTGGCGTCCTATCACACCGCGGTCGGCTGGTTCTCCGCCGACGGCGGCGGCCTGAGCCGCGCGGTCGACAACCCGCCGCTGCACACCGTCGCCGACGGAGCCGACGGCGTGTTCACGTACGGCGCCCACGCCTTCCCCGACCAGAGCTACAACACGACGAACTACTGGGTGGACGTCGTCTTCACCCTGCCCCCGGACACCACGCCGCCGGCGGTCGCGTCGACGAACCCGTCGAACAACGCGACGAGCGTGCCGGCGGACGCCCCCGTGAAGGTCACCTTCAGCGAGGCCGTGCAGCCCTCGTCGCCGGCGTTCACGCTCAAGAACCCCGGGGGCACCACGATCGCGGGCAGCACGGCGTTCGACAGCGCGTCCCGGGTCCTCACATTCACGCCGTCGAGTCCGCTCGCCGCGGGCACGAAGTACACCGCGAGCGTCGGCGGGGCGAAGGACATCGCGGGCAACGCGATGCAGGGGACGACCACGTGGTCGTTCACCACGAATGGATCGTGCCCCTGCACGCTCTTCCCGAGCGACGCCGCGCCCACCACCGCCTCGGCCGCCGACTCCGGCTCGGTCGAGGTCGGCGTCAAGTTCACGACGGACACGCCCGGCTGGATCTCCGGCGTGCGCTTCTACAAGGGCAGCGGCAACACCGGCACGCACACCGGCAGCCTGTGGACGACCGGCGGCACCCGCCTGGCCACGGGCACCTTCGGCGGTGAGACGGGGTCGGGCTGGCAGACCCTGACGTTCCCCGGACCGGTGCAGGTCACCGCGGGCACGACGTACATCGCGTCCTACCACGCACCGAACGGGCATTACGCAGCGTCCGGCGGCTACTTCCAGAGCGCGGTGGACAACGCGCCGGTGCACGCCCCGGCGGACGGCGCCGCGGGCGGCAACGGCGTCTACGCCTACGGCTCGGGCACTCCCTTCCCGAACGGCTCCTACGGCGCGACCAACTACTGGGTCGACCCGATCTTCTCGACCGCCCAGCCCGGTGACACCACGCCGCCGGCGGTCGACGCGGTGAACCCGATCGACGGCCAGACGAGCGTGCCGCCGGACGCGGGCGTATCCGTCACCTTCGGCGAGGCGGTGCAGGGCGGCACCGTCCAGTTCACGGTCACCCCCTCGGTGACCGGCTCCGTGACCTACGACTCCCCGACCAGGACGGCGACCTTCCGGCCGTCGAACGCCCTGGCCTGGAACACCAGCTACACGGTGAAGGTCTCCGGCGCCCAGGACCTCGCCGGCAACGCGATGGCGTCCGCGTACACCTGGTCGTTCACCACCGCCCGGCAGTCGACCACGGGCGTGTGCCCGTGCTCGATCTGGGCGGACAGCGCGATCCCACAGGTCGTGAACGTCAACGACCCGGCCTCCGTGGAGCTCGGTGTGCGGTTCCGCGCCGACGGCAACGGGTGGATCACCGGGATCCGGTTCTACAAGGGTCCCGGCGACACCGGCACGCACACCGGCACGCTGTGGGCCGCCGACGGTACCAAGCTCGCCACGGCGACGTTCTCCGCCGAGTCGGCGGCCGGCTGGCAGGAGGTCCACTTCTCCACTCCGGTGGCCGTGACCGCGAACACCACTTACGTGGCGTCCTACCTGGCCCCGAACGGCCACTACGCGGCCGACTCCGATGCCCTCGCCAGCACGGGCGTCGACAACCCGCCGCTGCACGCCCTGCAGTCAGGCGGCCTCTACCTGTACGGCTCCGGGGGCTTCCCGGCCAACGCGAGCACCGCGAACTACTGGGTCGACGTCGTCTTCACCACGACGGCGCCGTTGAGGGCTCAGCGGCCCATCCTGCCGAAGAACAGCCCTTCGCCGCCGGCGCCCACTCCGTCGTCGCCTTCGGCCACACCGCGCAGAGGAGGACACCGATGAGCACAGTGGGACTGGCGGTGATCGGGGCCGGCTACTGGGGGCCGAACCTGGTGCGGACCGCGCAGGCGACCCCGGCGCTGCGGCTGCAGTGGCTCTGCGACCTCGACGAAGAGCGGGCCCGCACCGTGCTCGGTCCGTACACGACCGTCCGGGCCACGACGTCGTACGAGACGGTCCTGGAGGATCCGGCGGTCGGCGCGGTGGCGATCGCGACGCCCGCCGCCACGCATTTCGACCTCGTCCGGTCGGCCCTCGAAGCCGGCAAGCACGTCCTCGTCGAGAAACCGCTCACGCTGTCGGTGGCCGAGGGCCGCAAGCTCGTGGACCTCGCGGAGCGGTCTGGCCTCGTGCTCATGTGCGACCACACCTACTGCTACACCCCGGCGGTGCGCCGGATCAGGGAGCTGATCCGCGGGGGTGAGCTGGGCACGGTGCAGTTCGTCGACTCGGTGCGGATCAACCTGGGGCTGGTGCAGTCCGACATCGACGTGCTGTGGGACCTGGCCCCGCACGATCTGTCGATCTTCGACTTCGTGTTGCCGGACGGCGTCCGGCCGGTCGCGGTGGCCGCCCACGCCAGCGATCCCATCGACGCGGGCCGCGCCTGCGTCGCGCACCTGACGCTGTGGCTGTCGACCGGGGCCATGGCCCACGTCCACGTCAACTGGCTCAGCCCGACCAAGATCCGCACAACCGTGATCGGCGGTTCGCGGCGCACGGTCGTCTGGGACGACCTGGACCCCCTGCGTCGGGTGACGATCCACGACCGCGGCGTGGACCGCATCCCCCAGGAGCCCGACCGGCGCCGCGAGGCGCTCATCTCCTACCGGCTGGGCGACATCAGCGTGCCCGCACTCCCGGAACAGGAGGCGCTGCGCGGGGTGATGGCCGAGTTCGCCTCGGCGATCGGCGAGTCCCGCCCGGCGCTCACGGATGGCCGGGCCGGCCTGCGCGTGATCTCCCTGCTGGAAGCGGCGACGCGGAGCATCGAGAACGGCGGCGCGATCATCTCACTGAAGGAGAGCGAGTGACCGATCCAGGCGAGGGAATCAGCGAGCACGGCACCGTGGTCGTGGCGAAGGGAGCCGCATGACCACGGGTTCGGTCCTCAGCGGAGGGCGCTGCCTGGTCACCGGCGGCGCCGGCACCATCGGCTCGACGATCGTCGACCAGCTCGTCGCGGCGGGGTGCGCCGAGGTGATCGTGCTGGACAACTTCGTCCGGGGCCGTCCGGAGAACCTCGCGGACGCACGGCCGAGCGGACGGGTGCGCGTGGTGGACGGCGACATCCGCGACGGCGGGCTCGTACGGTCGCTGCTCGAGGACGTGGACGTCCTCTTCCACCAGGCCGCGATCCGCATCACCCAGTGCGCGGAGGAGCCGCGGCTCGCGCTGGAGGTCCTCGTCGACGGGACCTACGAGGTCATCGAGGCGGCGGCCGAGCGCGGAGTGCGCAAGGTCGTGGCCGCCTCCTCGGCGTCGGTGTACGGCCTCGCCGAGGAGTTCCCCACGCCGGAGCGGCATCATCCGTACGCCAACGACACGCTGTACGGCGCGGCGAAGACGTTCAACGAGGGGCTGCTGCGCAGTTTCCACGCCATGCGCGGCCTGGACTACGTGGCCCTGCGCTACTTCAACGTGTACGGCCCGCGGATGGACGTGCACGGCCTCTACACCGAGGTGCTGATCCGCTGGATGGAACGCATCGAGTCGGGGCGGCCGCCGCTCATCCTCGGCGACGGAAGCCAGACCATGGACTTCGTCTTCACCGAGGACATCGCGCGGGCGAACCTCCTGGCGGCCGAGAGCGACGCGACCGACGAGGTGTTCAACATCGGCAGCCGTACCGAGACCAGCCTGCGCGGACTCGCCGAGGCGCTGCTGCGGGCGATGGACGCGGATCTGGAGCCCGAGTTCGGCCCGGCGCGCGCCGTCAACGCGGTGACCCGGCGTCTCGCCGACGTGTCGAAGGCCGAGGAGCGGCTCGGCTGGAAGGCCGAGATCGGCCTGGACGAGGGCCTGCGGCGGCTCGTCACGTGGTGGCGGTCGCAACGGTGATCGTCTACTTCGGGGGAACCGGTTATGACGGGGTGGCGGGCACGGACCGGCGCATGGCGGACGAGCTCAGCACGCTGACACCGGTCCTTTACGTCGATCCGCCCCGGTCGGTGCTGACCCCCCTGATCCACCCGCACCTCGCGGCGGCGCTACGCGGCCCGGCGCTGCGCGAGGTGCGGGCCGGCCTGTGGT
>JAOPYL010000171.1 GCA_025964625.1 Actinoallomurus sp.
GAGCGTCCGCATCCGCGCCAAACGGGTGATCGGCGGCGACGGCGTCGGAGACGACCTCGACGTCCTGCGCGCGCTGGCCTGGCTGGCCGCCTGGGGGCAGGCCGACGTCGTCAACCTGTCGTTCGGCTGCTACACCTACGACGACCGCCCCTCCCCCGTCATCGCCCGCGCCATCGCCGCGCTCGGCCGCCGTACGGTCGTCGTGGCGTGCGCCGGGAACCACGCGAGCGACCGGCCGTTCTGGCCCGCCGCGCTGAAACATGTGATCGCCGTCGCGGCGCTGGACGGGGACGATCGCGCCTGGTTCTCCGACTACGGCTGGTGGGTGGACGCCTGCGCGCCCGGCGTCGGCGTCACCAGCTGCTTCGTACGCTTCGACGGCCCGCGCCCCCGGGTGAGGGGCATCGATCCCGACGACTTCCGCGGCTACGCCGCGTGGAGCGGCACGTCGTTCGCGGCGCCCGCGGTGGCCGGGGCGATCGCGGGGCTGGCCGCGGCGGAGGACCTGCCCGCCGTGGTCGCCGCCGACCGGATACTCGACCCGGGGGGCCGCCGCGTCCTCCCCGACCTCGGCGTGGCCGTGGAACACAATGGCAACTGAAGGTAATCGATTGGTAACCGTGCGCTAAAATCCCGGCCTGTGAATGACGAACGGACCGGCGACCTTGTGACACGGGCGGGCCGGGGCGACCAGGCCGCCTGGCGGATGATCGTCGATCGCTACTCCCGATTGCTGTGCGCGATCGCGCGCTCGTACGGCCTGAGCGGCGCGGACGCCGACGACGTGGTGCAGACGACGTGGCTGCGCCTGGTCGAGCGCCTGTCCCTGCTGCGCGATCCGGCGCGGACCGGCGCCTGGCTGGCCGTCACGGCCCGCCGGGAGAGCCTGGCCACGCTCCGCCGGCTGGGCCGTGAGCGGCCACTCCACGGCCATGGGCCGTCGGTGACCGGGCCGCACCACGTGGTCTTCGGCCGTGACCTCGCGAGCTCGGTGGGAGCCGCGCTGGACGCCGTGCCGCCACGGTGCCGCAGCCTGCTGGAGCTGTTCATCGCCTCGCCGCAGCTCAGCTACTCGGAGATCTCGGCGGCGCTCGGCGTCCCGGTGGGCAGCGTCGGCCCGACACGGGCCCGCTGCCTCACGCACCTTCGCAGGCGCCTGGGCGGGCTCGCGTGAACGACGACGAGCTGATCCAGCGGCTCCGGGGCCTGTTCCCCCCGGTGCCCGAGCATGTGCTGGCGCTCGGCCACGCGGCCTTCGCCTGGTTCGACCCCGCCGCGACGCTGGCGACTCTGACGGAGGAGACCCGCGGCACGCCCTTCGGCGTGCGCGGCGGCGGCTCGCGGCTGCTGACCTTCGCCGCTCCTCGCGTCAGCGTCGAGATCGAGGTCTGCGGACGGGAGATCGTGGGACAGCTGGCGCCCCCGGTGACCGCGGACGTCGTCCTGCGATCCCCGAGCGGCGAGCGCGGCACGCGCACCGACGAGGCCGGTGCGTTCGCCCTGTCGGCCGTGCCGGCCGGCCTGGTCAGCCTGCTGTTCCGGCTGACCGACGCGACATCGGTCGTCACCAGCTGGATCCGTGTGTGACCGCATGACGCCGGCCGCCGTCGACCCGCGGCGCGCGTACGACTCCGCCGCGGCCATGACGGCGACCGGCGACCCGGCGACCCGGGTGGCGGCGCTGCGCGCACTCGGCATTGCCTGCAAGGAGCTGGGCCGGCTCGGGGAAGGCCTCGCGCATCTCGGCGAGGCGCTGCGGACCGCCGAGTCGGCGGGGCTCACCTACGCCACCGCGCAGGTGAAGATGAACCTCGTCGGCCTGCTCACCGCCCGCGGCGACATCGAGGCCGCACTGGCCGCCGCCGACGACGCCGCGCCCGTGCTCACCGGGGCCGACGCCGACCGGCTGCTGGCCAACCGCGCCTGCGTGCTGGCCCGCAGCGGCCGCATCACGGAGGTCGTGCGCATCGCCCGCACCTGCACGGACCCGGAGGTCCTCGTCGGCCTCCGGGTCAACACCGGGCTGGCGAAGGCGTACGCCGGAAAGCTCGGCCGGGGCGAGTCCGACCTGCGCGCAGCCCTCGCCGTGGCCGAGAGGGCCGGCCTCCGGCACCAGGCGGCCATGGTGCGGCACAACCTCGCCGTGGTCGCGCTGCGCCGCGGTGACCTGCCGCGGGCACTGGCGCTCTACGACGACGTCGAGCCGGAGCTGGCCGGCATCGGCGAGCGGATGTGTCAGCTGCAGCTCGACCGGGCCGAGGCGCTCATCGCCGCGCGGCTGCCCGGTGAGGCACGCGAGCTGCTGGCCCGGACCCTCGACCGGCTGGCGGGCGGCGGCTATCACTGCGACACCGCGGACGCGCTCCTGCTGCTCGCGCACGCCGAGCTGGCCGACGACGACCCGCGGGCCGCGGCGGCGACGGCGCGGCGCGCGCAGGAGGCGTTCGGAGAGCGCGCCGGTTTCGCGCTCCTCGCCGAACAGGTCGGCCTGCGGGCACGCTGGGCGGACGGCGACCGCTCCGCGTCGCTGACGGCCGAGGCGGCGCGGGCCGCGGAA
>JAOPYL010000228.1 GCA_025964625.1 Actinoallomurus sp.
TGCGGCGAAACCCCGATGCCGCTGCCGCGCCGCCTACTCGCACCGCCGCGCCGCCTACTCGCGCTGCCGGGCCGGACCGCTCGGCCGTCCCGCAGCCCGGCGGATCGGCTCGCGGGGACACGTCCCCCGTGTCAGTGCCACGCATGCCGCCGGCCCCTCACCGGCCGGCCCCGGCCGGCCCGGGCCCCGTGAAGGCAATGGCCCATGCCAGGAAAAAAGGTACGGGCGACGGGAGCGGCCAAGACCTCGCCGGGACGGCGGGCGGAACGGTGGCCCGGACAACGACCGGCTCGCCGACCACGGAGATCGACGACCTGCTCCATCCCTAGCGGGCGAGTGGCCCAGCGCTGGACCTCAGCGCAGCACGGTGCCGTCGCTCACCGCCAGGAGCCCAAGGTCGCGGCTCGTGGGAAACCCCTCCCAGTCGCCTGGGGTGCAGACGGCGAACGCTCCACAGGCGGTCGCGGTCCGAAGGCGTTCGACGGGCGGCTTCCCGCGCATGTACTCGGTGAGGTATCCCGCGACGAAGGCATCCCCGGCCCCGACCGTGTCGATCGCCGCGACGGGCAACGCAGCCACCGTCCGGTGTTCACCGTCGATCCATCCGACGGCGCCTCGGGCGCCGAGCTTGACCACTACCTCTCTCGGCCCCAGGTCGGCCAGCGACCGCGCCTGCTCCTCCGGCTCTCCGCCGACGCCGAGCATCTCGGCTTCGTCGTCGCCGGCGAAAAGAATGTCGCACTGCCTGATCAGGTCACGGAGCACCGGCCGTGCCTCGTTCGGGGACCACAGGGCCGCCCGGTAGTTGACGTCCAGCGATACCTTCGCGTCGCCGGCCCGCGCGAGTTCCACGGCGCTCCGCACGGTCTGGAGTGCGCTTGGGCTGAGGGCGGGCGTGATCCCGGTGATGTGCAGGACCCCGGCGGCGCCGATTCGTGCCTCGTCGAGATCGAACGGGGACAGGCGGGCGCCGGGACCATCCTTGCGGTAATAGGTGACCCTGGTCACGCCGGGCAGCGGGCGTTCCTTGACCATCAGGCTTGTCGGCACTTCGGGATCCCGGACGGCACCATCCACATCGACGTTCTCGGCTCGAATCCTGGTCAGGACCATTTCCCCGAGTTCGTCGTCGCCCACGCGGCCGATCCAGGCCGAGGGGAGGCCGAGCCGGGCGACGCCGATGGCGACGTTGGACTCGGCACCGCCGATGCCCAGCGTCATGCCGGTCGCATGGCGGAGCCGGCCGATGTCGGGGCCCATGAGGAGCACCATGGTCTCGCCGACCGTGATCAGTCCGGCGTTCACGCCTTCGCCGCCTTGCTCGATGCGACCACCTCACGGGTACGCGCGGCGAGCGCCTCGAGGTCGCCACCGTCCTTCAGAGCGTCTCCGAGGAGCGGGCCGCCGAGCCCGACCGCTGCCGCGCCGGCCCTAAGGTACGCCCCGACGTCATGGACGCCGATGCCCCCTGTCGGCAGGAGCGGGATGGCGGGCAACGGTGCGCGGACGGCCCGCAGGTAGCCGGGTCCGCCCAGTTGCGAGGCGGGGAAGACCTTGACCGCGCTCGCGCCGCTCTCGTACGCGTTGAAGATCTCCGTCGGGGTCGCGGCGCCCGCCACGATCGGTATTCCGAGGCCGACCGCACGTGCGATGACGTCCGGACGGTACATGGGGGTGAAGAGGCATTGGGCGCCCGCGTGCAGCGAGGCATCGACGTCCTCCGTCGTCAGCACGCTGCCCATGCCGAGCACGACGTCGGCGGGGACCCTGTCACGGACGCCGGCGAGTGCCTCCAGGGCGCCGGGCGTCGTGAGGGTCAGCTCGACGACGCGGATGCCGGCCTCGCACAGGACCTCCGCGGCGGCGCCGAACCGGTGTGCGGAACCGGCGCGGAGAATCGCGATGATCGGCGGGTCGGGAAACACCAGCGAGCGTGCCGCTTCTGTGCCTGTCACAGGACTGCCTCCTGTGCGGGCGACGCCACGGCGAACCGCTCGATGTCCGCGCCCAGCTCCACGCCCAGGCCGGGCACGTCCCGTGCCGCCAGAAAACCGTTCTCGACCTGGAGCGGGTTCTGCAGGAGACCGTCCCATCCCGGGCCGCCGTACGCGTCGAACTCCACCAGGGGCGCGTTCTCGCAGCCGAGGATGAGATGCAGGCCCGCGGCCAGCGCCACGCCTGTACCGGAGGAGCAGGCGATGTGCGGGACGCAGGTGATGTTCCAGGCACTGGCCATGTCGGCGACGCGCTTGGCTTCGGAGATGCCGCCGACGCTGGTGCAGTCGGGCTGGATCACGTCGAAGGTGCGGCGTGCGAACAGGTCGATGTACTCGTAGCGGGTGAGCAGCGACTCGCCACCCGCCAGCTTCAGCGACACCCGGTCGGCGAGCCAACTGTGGTCGTCCGCGTACTGGGCGAGGCTCCGCGAGAGGATCGGTTCTTCGAGCCAGGCCACTCCCAAGGGCTCCAGCTCACGTGCGAGTTGCAGCGCGCCGCGCCGGTCGTAGGACATGTTCGCGTCGACCATGATGTCGGCGGCCGGCCCTACCGCGTCGCGTACGGAGCCGACCAGCTCGGCCGCCTGGCCGAGGTCGGCGGTGACGCGCAGCTTCATCGCGGTGAAGCCGTCCGCCACGGCCTGCCGGCACTCCTCGACGATCTCCGCGGTCGGCTTCAGCGACGGCGCGAAGTAGGCGCGGGCCCGGGATTTGGAAGCCCCCAGCAGCCGGTAGACCGGCTGCCGGCTGAGCTTGCCCAGCAGGTCCCACAGGGCGATGTCGACGCCGCTGATGGCATACGTCTCGATGCCGCGGCGTCCCCACATGTGCGTCGCATCGAGCATCTGCTGCCAGAGCGCTCCGATGTCGCGTGGATCCTTGCCGATGAGCATCGGTGCGAGCTGCTGATTGATGATGGGGCCGACCGTGGGGAAGTACTCGGCCGAGAAGCCGGCCTCTCCGATTCCCTCGATCCCTTCGTCGGTCGTGACCCGGACGACGATCCCACCCTTGACCCGGACGGCCATCGCCCCCCAGCGCAGTTCTTCGCTCAACGGCGAGGCGAGCGGTGTCGCCGACACGCCGGTGATTCGCATGAGTACTCCTTTTCTCGGTGGTTCCTTCGTGGGTCACCCCGGTGCGCGCTCGGGTGGCGTGGGAGCGGCGTGGGCCGCGAGGCTAACCAGCGTCCCCAGCGGCCCGTTGCCGGTGCTCGGCCAGGTAGGACGGACCACCGGCGAGGTCGCCGGTGGTCCGCGTGCGATCAGAAGTGGGGGCGTCCGCGGTCAGAAGCCGGGGGCGTCCGCGTTGCCGGGCGTCGTCTTCTGCGCGACGATGTCGGCGAAACGACGTTTGATGTACTCCGCGCTGCGGACAGCGACCGCCTGCAGCGTGCTCGTGGGGTTGACCGCCGCGCTCGTCGTCAGGGAGCTGGCGTCCGTGATGAACAGGTTGGGCACGTCCCAGGTCTGGTTCCACTTGTTGGTGACGGAGTCCTCGGGGGTGTTTCCCATCCGGCAGGTGCCCATGATGTGCCAGCCCGGAGGTGGACCGTCGATGCCGCCGATG
>JAOPYL010000286.1 GCA_025964625.1 Actinoallomurus sp.
GCCTGGACTCGCGGGCGAGGGCGATGAGGCGGTCGCGGGTCTCGCCGGAGCCGACGCCGTACAGGTCGAGCATGTCGGAGTGCCGAACGCCGCCAGGGTGCCGGCTGCCCCGCCGAGCTGCGCCGGCAGTCGCACGGCCGCCAGCCGGTCACGCGCCTGCGCGACGGCGGTGAGCCAGCCGGCCGCCTTCAGCCCGAACGTCGTGGGCACCGCCTGCATGCCGAGCGTCCGCCCGGCCATGGGCGTGCCGCGGTGCCGTCGTGCCAGGCCGGCCAGGGCGTCGAGCGTGCGGCCGAGGTCTGCCAGGACGATCCGGCGCGTACGGTCGGCCACCAGCATGGCCGCGGTGTCCATGATGTCCTGACTGGTGGCGCCGTGGTGGACGTGCTCGCCCGCGACCTTCCGCAGCTCGGCGACGAGCGGCACGACCGGGTTGCCCGCGCCCCGCGCCCGCTCGGCCAGTTCACCCAGGTCGGGACGGGCCTCGGCGATGGCCTGCGCGACGCCGTCCGGGATCAGGCCCAGGCGTGCCTGCGCACGCGCCAGGGCCGCCTCGGCGTCGAGCAGCGCGCGCAGCCACGCCTCGCCGGAGGTGGCCGCCTCGGCGGCGGTGCCGGCGGCGACCGGTGACAGAAGGTCAGCTGGCAAAGAACACGGTCTCCTGTTCGCCTTGGAGGTGGACGTCGAAGCGGTACGTCCGGTCGCTCTCCCGCTCCGCGATCAGGGTGTCACGCCGGTCGGCCGGGACGGCGGACAGGACCGGGTCCGCCGCGTTGCCGGCCTCCCCGGGGAAGTACAGGCGGGTGGCCACGGGCTTGAGCAGCCCGCGCGCGAAGACGAGCACGGCGATGTGCGGGGCCGGGCCGCCGGGCTTCAGCGTGGAGAACCAGTAATGGCCGTCGGCGTCGGTGCCGCAGCGGCCGAACCCGGAGAAACCGTGCCCGGCCCGGCTGATCGCGCCGACCGCGCCGGGGACCCGGCCATCGGCGTCGGCCTGCCAGATCTCGACCAGGGCGTCCGGCAAAGGGTCGCCGGTCCCGTCCAGCACCCGGCCGTGGACCCGGACGGCGTCCGGGTGCCACTCCGGGGCGACGCGCGGGCCGTCGCCGTACGGGAGGGCGAAGCCGAAGAAGGGACCGATGGTCTGCGAGGGGGTCGTCATCAGGTCTCCATCGGGGTGGCGCCGAGGACGATGTCCCACTGGTAGCCCAGGGCCTGCTCCGGCACGGTCGTCTCGAGGTCGAACCGGGCGACGAGGCGTTCCCTGGCCTTCTCGTCCGGGACCGACTGGAAGATCGGGTCGTGGGCGAACAGCGGGTCGCCGGGGAAGTACATCTGGGTGACCAGCCGCTGGGTGAACGCCGCGCCGAACACCGAGAAGTGGATGTGCGCGGGCCGCCACGCGTTGTGGTGGTTCCGCCACGGATAGGCGCCCGGCTTGATCGTGGTGAACTCGTACCGTCCGCCGGCGTCGGTGAGGCAGCGGCCCGCGCCGGTGAAGTTCGGGTCGAGCGGCGCGGGATGCTGGTCGCGGAGGTGGACGTAGCGACCTGCGGCGTTGGTCTGCCAGACCTCGACCAGGGCGCCCGGCACCGGGCGGCCGCGGTCATCGAGCACCCGGCCGGTCACGATGATCCGTTCGCCCAGAGGCTCGCCGGAGTGCTGCCTGGTCAGGTCGTTGTCGAGCAGGCCGAGCTCGGCGTGGCCGAAGACCGGGCCGGACAGCTCGACCGCGTCGGGGCCGTACTCCGGCACCACGAGCGGCCGGGACGGCGCACGCAGGACCGTGCTCTTGTACGGCGGATACAGGTACGGAGGGTGAGAATCGGTCATCGGCGGGCTCCGATCGGAGGGTCGGTGCGGTCCTGGATCTCCTGCTCGGTCACTCCCGGCGCGGTCTCGACGAGGACCAGGCCGTCCGGCGTGACGTCGAGAACGCCCAGGTCGGTGATGATCCGCTGCACGCAGGCGGCGCCGGTCAGCGGCAGCGTGCACTCATCGACGATCTTGGAGCTGCCGTCCCTGGCGGTGTGCTCCATCACCACGACGACACGGCGGGCGCCGTGCACGAGATCCATCGCGCCGCCCATGCCTTTGATCATCTTTCCGGGGACGGCCCAGCTGGCCAGGTCCCCGCGGGCGGACACCTGCATCGCCCCGAGCACGGCGACGTCCACGTGGCCGCCGCGGATCATCCCGAACGACAGCGCCGAGTCGAAGTACGCCGCCCCGGGCCGTACGGTCACGGTCTCCTTGCCGGCGTTGATCAGGTCGGGGTCGACCGCGTCCTCGCCGGGGTAGGGGCCGACGCCGAGCAATCCGTTCTCGGAATGGATGACGACGTCGACACCGGCCGGAAGGTGTCCGGGGATCAGCGTCGGCAGCCCGATGCCGAGGTTGACGTACATCCCATCCGACAGCTCGGCCGCGGCGCGGGCGGCGATCCCGTCCCTGGTCCAGCCCGGCGTCATCGGCCGCTCACCGTCCGCTTCTCTATCGGCTTGTCCGCCGCCTGCTCCGGGGTCAGCACGACCACGCGCTGGACGAAGATGCCCGGCAGATGCACGTCGTCCGGGTCGATGGCGTCGACGAGCTCCTCCACCTCGGCGATGGCGGTCCGTGCGGCCATCGCGCACAGCGGGTTGAAGTTGCGGGCCGACTTGGCGAAGACCAGGTTGCCGTGACGGTCGCCGCGTACCGCCCGGACCAGCGCGAAGTCGGTGGTGACGCTCTCTTCCAGGACGTACTCGCGATCGCCGAACCGGCGGACCTCCTTGGGCGGTGAGGCCACCGCCACGCTTCCATCCGGGGTGTACCGCCACGGCAGGCCGCCCTCGGCGACCTGGGTCCCCACGCCGGCCGGCGTGTAGAAGGCGGGGATGCCACAGCCGCCCGCGCGCAGCCGCTCGGCCAGCGTGCCCTGGGGAATCAGCTCCAGCTCGATCTCCCCGCCGAGGTAGCGCCGGGCCAGTTCCTTGTTCTCGCCCACGTAGGAGCCCATCGCGCGGGCGATCCGGCCGTCGCTCAGCAGCCGCCCCAGACCCCGGCCGATCGTCCCGCAGTTGTTCGACACGACCGACAGCTCCGACGCGCCCCGGTCGTGGACGGCGTCGATGAGCGTGAAGGGCACTCCGCACAGCCCGAACCCGCCGACGGCGATCGACGCACCGTCGGCGACGTCCACGACCGCCTCCGCGGCGGAGGCAACCACCTTTTCCATGGTCCCACCCTGCCAACGGCGGCAGAGGCACCCGCCGCCAACCTTCCGCTCAGCGGAACTCCGGTGATCACAGATGTCCGGTTCACCCCACGGGCGCACCCGGGATCCGCGCTTCCGCCCTCGGTGACGGTCAGATCCCGGGCGCCCTTGGTAACGTCGGGAACAGAGAGCGACGAGGAGGTTGGCCGGATGCAGCTGGCCGATGGGGTCAACGCCGTCATCACGGATCGGTCCGGTGGGACGAGCGCCGCGCCGTACGACTCGCGCAACCTGGGCGGGGCGGCCGGTGACGATCCGGCCGCGGTGCACGAGAACCGCCAGAAGACCGCCGCCGAGCTCGGCGTCGAGCGGGTCGTCTACATGCGGCAGGTGCACAGCGCCGAGGTGCGTCACGTGACCGGGCCGTTCGGCGAGGACCCGGCGGGCGTCGACGGCGTCCACACCGCCGAGGCCGGGCTGGCGCTCGCCGTGCTCGTGGCGGACTGCGCGCCGGTGCTCGTCGCGGATCCCGGGGCCCGGTTGATCGGCGGGGCTCACTCGGGACGCGCCGGCACGGCCGCCGGAGTCGTCCCCGCCCTCGTCGAGGCGATGGCGGCACACGGCGCCGAGCCGTCCCGGATGATCGCGCTGATCGGCCCGAACGCGTGCGGCCGGTGCTACGAGGTCTCCGCCGAACTGCGTGACGAGGTCGCGGCCGTGCTGCCGGCGGCCTGGTCGGCCACCCGCCAGGGCACGCCCGCCCTGGACATCCGGGCCGGCATCGCCGCCCAGCTCGCGTCCGCGGGCGTCGCCGACGTACGCCACGACGACCGGTGCACGATCGAGAGCCCGGAGCTGTACTCCTACCGGCGCGACGGGCGCACCGGCCGGTTCGCCGGCTACATCTGGCTGGAGCCGTGACCCACGGGCACGATCACGAGGGCGGCCACGGTCACGCACACGGCGTGACCGCGGACTCGGACAAGCGGCTGCTGACCGGCGCGCTCGCGCTGATCGTGGCGTTCATGGCCGGTGAGGTCGTCGTCGGGGTGCTGGCCCACTCGATCGCGCTGATCTCCGACGCCGCGCACATGCTCACCGATGCCGCCTCGATCGGGCTGGCGCTGGTGGCGATGCGGCTGGCCGCCAGGCCGCCGCGGGGCGGCTACACCTACGGGCTCACCCGCGCGGAGATCTTCTCCGCCCAGGCGAACGGCATCACGCTGCTGCTGCTGTCGGCGTGGCTGGTCTACGAGGCGATCCGCCGCCTCATCAGCCCGCCGCAGGTAGCCGGCGGCCTGGTGCTCGGCACGGCCCTGGCCGGCGTGGTGATCAACCTGGCCGCCAGCTGGCTGCTCGGCAGGGCGAACCGGAGCAGCCTCAACGTCGAGGGTGCCTTCCAGCACATCGTCACCGACCTCTACGCCTTCATCGCCACCGCCATCGCCGGACTCGTCATGGTCCTCACCGGCTTCGCACGCGCGGACGCGATCGCCTCCCTCGTCGTGGTCGCCCTCATGCTCAGGGCCGGTGCCGGGCTGGTGCGCGACTCCGGGCGCATCTTCCTGGAGGCCGCGCCCGCCGGACTCCAGCCCGACCGGATCGGGCACGCGCTGGCGGGCCGACCGCACGTCGTCGAGGTACACGACCTGCACGTCTGGCAGATCACCTCGGGCATGCCCGCCGCCTCCGCGCACGTGCTCGTCTCGGTCGGCGAGGACTGCCATGCCGTACGCGTCGACCTGGAACGCGTCCTCGAGCAGGACTACCGGATCACGCACACGACGCTGCAGGTCGACCACGCCTCGGAACAGATCCTGACCATCGAGCGCCACTGCGGCGATTCGCACGGACCGAGCCACCGTCCCGGAAAATGAGTGGCGCGGTGCCCGCCGGTCGGGCACCGTGGGGAACCCAGGGGCCGGGCAGTCCGGCTGCTTACCTATGCTTTCCGGTTGTATGGGATTCTCGCTCTCTGACGTGCAGTCACGCCTGCCCCAGCTGATGCTGCGCGACCAGCATCGGCTGCGCCGTCGTCTCGACGGTGTGCGCGGGGCACGTGACGCCGGTGCACGCGACAAGATCGTCGCGAAGGTCGCCTCCGACATCGAGGCCGCCGAACGGCGTGTCGCGCTGCGCCGCGACGGCGTACCGGAGATCACCTATCCCGAGGCACTGCCGGTCAGCCAGAAGAAGGACGAGATCCGGAAGGCCATCGAAGACCACCAGGTGGTGATCGTCGCCGGCGAGACCGGGTCCGGCAAGACCACGCAGCTGCCGAAGATCTGCCTGGAGCTCGGCCTGGGCGTGAAGGGGCTGATCGGGCACACCCAGCCGCGCCGCCTGGCCGCCCGCACGGTCGCCGAACGCATCGCCGAGGAGCTGAAGACCTCGCTCGGCGAGGCCGTCGGCTACCAGGTCCGGTTCGCCGACCACTCCGGCGACGGCACGCTGGTGAAGGTGATGACCGACGGCATCCTGCTCGCCGAGATCGCCCGCGACCGGATGCTGCGCCGATACGACACGCTGATCATCGATGAGGCGCACGAACGCAGCCTCAACATCGACTTCATCCTCGGCTACGTCAAGCGCCTGCTGCCCAGGCGACCGGACCTCAAGGTGATCATCACCTCGGCCACCATCGACCCGGAGCGCTTCTCCCAGCACTTCGGGGACGCACCGATCGTCGAGGTGTCCGGCCGGACGTACCCGGTGGAGGTGCGGTACAACCCGATCGAGGAGGACGACGACCAGACGCAGGCGATCCTCGACGCCGTGGACGAGCTGGCCCTGGAGCCGCCCGGCGACGTCCTCGTCTTCCTGTCCGGCGAACGCGAGATCCGCGATACCGCCGACGCGCTGGAGAAGCAGAAGCTCAGGAACACCGAGATCCTGCCGCTGTACGCCCGGCTGTCCGTGGCCGAGCAGCACCGGGTGTTCCAGGCGCAC
The DNA here is from genome assembly GCA_025964625.1 of Actinoallomurus sp. Taxonomy (GTDB): domain Bacteria; phylum Actinomycetota; class Actinomycetes; order Streptosporangiales; family Streptosporangiaceae; genus Actinoallomurus. The sequence continues at coordinate 6,149 of JAOPYL010000286.1, forward strand.
CGGGGGCGCCGCATCGTGCTCGCCACCAACGTGGCGGAGACCTCGCTCACCGTGCCGGGCATCAAGTACGTCATCGACCCCGGTACCGCCCGCATCTCGCGGTACAGCCACCGCACCAAGGTGCAGCGGCTGCCCATCGAGCCGATCTCGCAGGCGTCGGCCAACCAGCGCAAGGGCCGCTGCGGCCGGGTCTCCGAGGGCGTGTGCATAAGGCTCTACTCCGAGGAGGACTTCCTCGCGCGGCCGGAGTACACGGACGCGGAGATCCTGCGCACCAACCTCGCCTCCGTCATCCTGCAGATGACCAACCTGGGCCTGGGCGACATCCTCGACTTCCCGTTCATCGACCCGCCGGACCGGCGCAACGTCAAGGACGGCGTGAACCTCCTCGAGGAGCTCGGTGCCCTGGACAAGGAGCGCCTGACGCCCCTGGGCCGGAAACTGGCCCAGCTCCCGGTCGACCCGCGACTGGCCCGCATGGTGCTGGAGGCGGACCGGAACGGCTGCGTGCGCGAGGTGATGGTCATCGTCGCGGGCCTGTCGATCCAGGACCCGCGCGAACGGCCGGCGGACAAGCGGCAGGCGGCCGACGAACGGCACGCCCGGTTCGCCGACAAGGAGTCGGACTTCCTCGCCTACCTCAACCTGTGGGAGTACGTCCAGGAGAGGCAGAAGGAGCTGTCCGGCAACCAGTTCCGCCGCCTGTGCAAGCAGGAGTACCTCCACTACCTGCGCATCCGCGAGTGGCAGGACATCTACGGCCAGCTGCGGCAGGTGGCCAAGGACCTCGGGGTGACGCTCAACAGCACACCCGCCGACCCGCAGCGGGTGCACATCTCGCTGCTGGCCGGGCTGCTGTCGCACGTCGGCCTCATGGACGCCGAGAAGAAGGACGACGGGAAGCGGGGACTGCGCGAGTACGCCGGCGCGCGGAACGCCCGGTTCGCGATCTTCCCCGGGTCCGCGCTGGCCAAGAAGCCGCCGCGCTGGGTGATGGCCGCCGAGCTGGTCGAGACCTCCCGGCTCTGGGCGCGCATGGCCGCGAAGATCGAGCCGGAGTGGGTGGAACCGCTCGCCGGGCACCTGGTGAAGCGCACCTACAGCGAGCCGCACTGGGAGAAGAAACAGGGCGCCGTGATGGCGTACGAGAAGGTCACCCTGTACGGCGTGCCGATCGTGGAGCGGCGCAAGGTGAACTACGCGAAACTCGACCCGGAACTGTGCCGGGAGCTGTTCATCCGGAACGCCCTGGTGGACGGCGACTGGGACACCCACCACCGGTTCCTGCAGGACAACCGCCGGCTGCTCGACGAGGTGGAGGAGCTGGAGCACCGGGCGCGCCGCCGCGACATCGTGGTGGACGACGAGACGCTGTACGACTTCTACGACGAGCGCATCCCGCCCGAGGCGGTCTCCGCGCGGCACTTCGACAGCTGGTGGAAGAAGGCGCGCCGCGACACGCCCGACCTGCTGAACTTCTCCACCTCGATGCTGGTCAACGAGACCGCGGACGCGGTGACCGAGGCCGAGTATCCCGATTCCTGGCAGCAGGACGCGCAGCGGCTGCCGTTGTCGTACCAGTTCGAGCCCGGCGCCGACGCCGACGGCGTGACCGTGCAGATCCCGCTGCCGGTGCTCAACCAGGTGAACGGAGAGGGGTTCGACTGGCAGATCCCGGGCCTCCGCGAGAACCTCGTCACCGAGCTGATCCGGTCGCTGCCCAAGCGGCTCCGCGTCAACTTCGTGCCCGCGCCCAACGTCGCGAAGGAGGTGCTGGCCCGGCTGACCCCGGAGTCGGGGCCGCTGCTGGACGTCCTGGAGCGCGAGCTGCGCGCGATGACCGGCGTGGACATCCCGCGGGACGCGTGGGACCTCACGCGCGTCCCGGACCACTTGAAGATCACCTACCGGGTGGTGGACCGCGAGCGCACGCTGGCCGAGGGCAAGGACCTCGCGGAGCTGAAGCGCCGGCTCGCGCCCAAGGTGTCCGCCACTCTGTCGAGGGCCGCGGACGACATCGAGCGGCAGGGACTGCGGACCTGGGACCTCGGCACGCTGCCCCGGACCTACGAACAGGGCCGCGTCAAGGCCTATCCGGCCCTGGCCGACGAGGGCGACAGCGTCGCCGTCCGCACCTACGCCACGCAGGCCGAGCAGGAACGCTCCATGTGGCGCGGTACCCGCCGGCTCGTGCTGCTGAACGCCCCGTCCCCGACCAGGGTCCTCCAGGGCGAGCTCAGCAACCAGGCCAAGCTGGTGCTGAGCCATACGCCGCACGGCAGCGTCGCCGCCCTGCTGGACGACTGCGTCGCCTGCGCCGCCGACAGGCTGATCGCCGAACACGGCGGCCCGGCCTGGGACGAAGCGGGCTTTCGCCGGCTGTACGACCAGGTCCGCGCGGAGCTCACCGACACCGCCGCGGTGGTGTTCGCGCACGCACAGCGCATCCTGGCCTCCGCGCACCAGGTCGAGGCACGGCTGAAGAGCACGAACAGCCCGACGCTGATACCCGCGCTGACCGACGTGCGGGCGCAGCTGTCTCGGCTGATCTTCCCCGGGTTCGTCACCGTCACCGGCGCGCGGCGGCTGCCCGACCTCCTGCGCTACCTGCGCGCGATGGAGCGCCGCCTGGAGAGGCTGCCCGACGATCCGCACCGCGACCGCGAGCGGATGCTGAAGATCCAGCAGGTCGAGGGCGCGTATGTGCGGGCACGCGACGCCCGGCCGGGCAACCCGAAGATACGGGAGGTCCGCTGGATGATCGAGGAGCTGCGGGTCAGCTTCTTCGCCCAGCAGGTCGGCACCGCCTACCCGATCTCGGAGAAGCGCATCCTCAAGGCCCTGGACCAGGCCGCCTCGTAACAGCGGCCGGACTCACGCGGTACCGACGGTGAACACCGTCCGCTATGTACCTCTATCTCGGTAGTCGGACCATGGCCTGTGGCGATCACGCTGCGCACATTCGACGGAACAATGCGTTGCCTTGATCCGGTCATGGGAAGGACCCAGGGAGCCAGCCGACGGATAGAGCCGTGAGGAGCCCGCCGTGCCCGACCTGTTCGCCGCTGCGGCGACGCCCGCCGACCTGACGGCGGCACGCATGCAGATGGCGGTGTCGCTCGGCTGGCACATCATCATCGCCTGCTTCGGAGTGGGCATGCCAGCGTTGACGGTGTTCGTGGAATGGCGCGGCCTCCGTACCGGTGATGACGCGTACGTGCGGCTCGCGCACCGCTGGGCGAAGGCCATGGGCGTGCTGTTCGCGGTGGGCGCGGTGTCCGGGACGATCCTGTCCTTCGAGATGGGCCTGCTGTGGCCCGCCCTGATGGCGGCGTACGGCCAGGTGCTCGGGCTGCCGTTCGCCCTGGAGGGGATCGCCTTCTTCATCGAGGCGATCTTCCTCGGCATCTACCTCTACACGTGGGACCGGCTGCCGCGCGGCCTGCACGTGCTGAGCGGGCTGCCGGTGTGCGTGGCCGGTGTCGCCTCGGCCTTCTTCGTGGTGTCGGTGAACGCCTGGATGAACCATCCGCGCGGCTTCGACCTCGTGAACGGGCGGGTCACCCACGTGCGGCCGTGGCAGGCACTGTTCAACGCCGGCATGCCGCTGCAGACGCTGCACATGATCCTGGCGGCCTTCATGGTCGCCGGATTCACCGTCGCGAGCGTGTACGCCGCCGGAATGCTGCGGGGCCGCCGCGAGCGGTACCACCGGCTCGGGTTCCTGGTGCCGTTCATCGTCGCCGCGGTCGTCACCCCGTTCCAGATCTTCGTGGGCGACAACCTGGCGAGGTTCCTCGCGACCCAGCAGCCGCCGAAGCTCGCCGCGATCGAGGGCGTCGGCCACACCAGGTCGCACGTGCCCCTCTCGATCGGCGGGCTCTACGTCGACGGGCGGATGCGGTACGCCATCCGCATCCCCGATGGGCTGTCGCTCCTCGTCGGCTACCGGCCCAGCACGGTCGTCCGCGGCCTGGACGCCGTACCGCCAGGCGCCCGGCCACCGGTCAACCCGGTGCACCTCAGTTTCGATGCGATGGTCGCCATCGGGTTCGGGCTGCTGGTGCTGTCCGCCTGGTTCGCCCTGGCGTGGCGGTCCCGCCGGGACCTGCCGCGCTCGCGCTGGTTCCTGCGGTTCGCCACTCTCTCGGGGGTGGCGTCGATCGTCGCGCTCGAGGCCGGCTGGGTCACCACGGAGGTGGGCCGTCAGCCGTGGGTCGTCTGGCAGCACCAGCGCACGGCGGAAGCGGTGAACCCCGCGCCGGGACTGTGGGTCGGCCTGATCACCGTGCTCGCCGTGTACGTCGTGCTCACGGTGGCGACGGCGTACGTGCTCAACCGGCTGCGCACCCAGTCGGTCGGCGCGCCCCAGGAGGGCTGGCCGGAGGTGTACACGCCATGACCGCCGCGCAGTGGCTGCTGGTCGTCGGCTGGACGGGCCTCACCCTGTACGCGCTGCTGGGCGGGGCCGACTTCGGCGGCGGGTTCTGGGACGCGCTCGCCGGTGACACGCGGCGCGGCATGGCCCAGCGCCGGCTCATCGATCAGTCGATCGGGCCGGTGTGGGAGGCCAACCACGTCTGGCTGATCTTCGTCCTCGTGCTGTTCTGGACGTGTTTTCCGCTGGTCTTCGCGTCGGTGGCCTCGACGATGTACGTCCCGCTCACCCTGGTGGCGCTGGGCATCATCGCGCGGGGGTCGGCGTTCGCGTTCCGCAAGGCCAGCACCGAACTCTGGCAGCTGCGGCTGTTCGGCGGGGCGTTCGCGCTCTCCTCGGTGCTCACGCCGTTCTTCCTCGGCACGGTGGCGGGCGGCGTGGCCTCCGGCCGGGTGCGGCCGGGGCTGGCCAGAGGCGACCTCCTGTACAGCTGGTGGAATCCCACGTCGGTCCTGGGCGGCCTGCTGGCGGTCGGCACCACGGCCTACCTCGCGGCCGTCTACCTGACCGCCGACGCACGCCGGACCGGCAAGACCGAGCTCGCCGAGGACTTCCGCCACCGCGGCATCATCATCGCCGTGGTGACGGGGATCATCGCGCTCGGCGGCATCGTCGTGCTGCGCGCCGACGCACCACGGCTCTACGCCGGCCTGACCGGCCGTGCGTTCCCACTGGTCGTGCTCTCGGGGCTCGGCGGTCTCGCCTCACTGGCACTGCTGGCCCGACGCGCGTACGTCATCGCGCGGGTGACCGCCGCACTCGCCGTGGCGGCGGTGGTCTGGGGCTGGGCCGTCGCGCAGTACCCCGTCCTGCTCTACCCGGATCTCACCGTCTCCGGGGCCGCCGCCGAGCCATCCGTCCTGCGCGCGACGCTGGCATCGGTCATCGGGGGGATGATCCTCCTCGTGCCGTCGCTGCTGTGGCTCTTCGCGCTGTTCCAGAGCCGCGAGGCCACCAAATGAGCACACCGGCGGCAAGCCGGCCCGCCGCGCGACCGGACCGCGGATTCGCCGGCACGGCCTAAGCTCGGCCGCATGACCTCTGACGTCGGTGAACAGCCAGGAGTCGGCCCGCACCCGCTCCCCTGGCCGGACGACCCCCGCCTGGACCCGGCGCTGCTCGCGGACGGCGACCGGCGCAACGTCGTCGACGAATATCGCTACTGGGGCAACGAGGCGATCGTGGCCGACCTCGACGCGCGCCGGCATCCGTTCCATGTCGCGATCGAGAACTGGCAGCACGACTTCAACATCGGCGCGGTGGTGCGCAACGCCAACGCGTTCCTCGCGGCCGAGGTGCACATCGTGGGACGCCGCCGCTGGAACCGGCGCGGCGCCATGGTGACCGACCGCTACCAGCACGTGCGGCATCATCCGGAAACGACCGACCTGGTGAAGTGGTGCCGTGAGCGGGACCTGCCGATCGTCGGGATCGACAACCTGCCCGGGTCCCGGCCGATCCAGAGCGCGGAGCTGCCACGGGCCTGTGTGATGCTGTTCGGCCAGGAGGGCCCCGGCCTGTCGGAGGAGGGCCGCGCCGCCGCCGACGTCGTACTGCACATCCCGCAGTACGGCTCCACGCGCTCCATCAACGCCGGGGTGGCCAGCGGAGTGGCGATGTACGAATGGATACGCCGGCACGCCGAACCCTAGAGGACGCACGCGTCCACGGTGGAAGGCCGGCCGTCCTGCCTCATCCGCGGGGGTCCAGCCGGTAGGCGCGGGCCTGCAGGCCGTACAGCTCGCCGAAGACACCGCCCGCGGCGAGCAGCTCCGCCGGCGGTCCCTGCTCGACCAGCCGCCCGCGGTCGAGGACGTACACCTGGTCGGCGTGGCGGACGCTGGCGAGCCGATGGGTGATGAGCAGCACGGTACGCCCGTCGGCGTGCTCCCGGATCCGCTCGAAGAGGGCGTGCTCGGCGCGGGCGTCGAGCGCCGCGGTGGGCTCGTCGCAGATCAGCAGCGCGGCGTCGCGGTAGAAGCCGCGTGCGACGGCGATGCGCTGCCACTGACCGCCGGACAGCTCGTGACCGTCCTTGAAGCGGCGGTCCAGAAGCGTGTCGTACCCGTACGGAAGCGCATCGATGACCTCGTCGGCGCCGGACGCCGCAGCGGCCTCGGCGATCGCGCCGTCGGCCGGCACACGCCCCATGGCGATGTTGTGCCGCGCCGTCATCGGCCAGTGCGTGTAGTGCTGCGGGATCATCGCGACGTTCTGGCGGAGCCGGTCGAGGTCGATGTCGCGCAGGCGTGTGCCGTCCCAGCGCACCTCGCCGTGGTCGGGGGTGTAGAGCCCGGCGAGGATCTTGGCCAGGGTGGTCTTGCCGGAGCCGTTCTCGCCGACCAGCGCGACGACCTGCCCGGCGCGGATCTCGACGGACACGTCGCTCAGCGCCGGCTTGTCGGCGCCCGGGTAGGTGAACCCGACATTCTCCGCGGTGATCACCTCGAAGCCGTCCGGTACCGGCCGGTCGCGTTCCTCGGGTATCCGCCGCTCCGCGTCGGCGCAGAAGTCCAGGTAGTCGGAGAAGTACAGCCCGGACTCGTAACAGCGGTTCACCGCGTTCAGCAGGCTGGCCAGAGAGCTCTGCCCGGTGCGGATGGCGAGAACCGCGGTGCCGGCCACCGCGAGGCGCACGGCGCCCACGGCCAGCAGCGCGCCGAGGGCGACGTACACCGCGGCGGTGGCGACGCCACCGGCCACGTCGCCCAGCACCCGGACGCCCGCCTGACGCCGGGCCAGGTCCACATGAATGTCGCGTTCGCGGACGGCGAGGCGGTCGTGCTCCCGGGCGAGGAACGGGCGCATGGTGAAAGCGCGTATCTCGGCGGCCGACTCACGGTCGGCCATCAGGTCCGCGAGGATCCATTTGCGGCGGCGGACCGCCGAGAGCACGAAGATCGTGAGGTAGCGCATCCGCGCCGCCCGGGCGGCGGCCCAGCCGTTGGGCACCGCCGTGATCAGCAGCAGCGGCAGCAGCACGGGGTGGAGCACGCCGAGTGCTCCGGCCGCGGCCGCCAGCCCGATCACCCCGGTGAGGATGTCGATCGCCGCCTCCACCACGGGTCCCGCCTCCATGAGCCCGCGGTCACGGGCCCGGTGCATGGCGTCGTGGAAGGCCGTGTCGTCGAATGAGGGCAGCTCGACCCGCGTGGTGAGATCGAACAGGCGCTTCTCCACGAGGTGGTCGACCTGTGGCTTCAGGCGCGACTGCGTCCAGCCCGCGGCCACCTGCAGCCCGGCGCGCAGTGCCGTGGCGACCGCGACGAGCGCCAGTGACGGTAGCGCCGCACGCACCCGGTCCGGTGTCGCGCCGCCGGCGAACAGCGCCCGGAGCACGCCCGTGGTGGCGAGCAGCCCGTACGCGGTGAAGACGCCGGCGATGAGATGCAGCACGACGGTCGCGACCGTGTCGGCCGGGCTGGCCCGCCACGCCAGCCGGGCGGCCGCGCCGATCAGCGTGGGCAGCCGGCGGCTGATCCCCGCCAGCCCGGCGGACGCCAGGTCCGCGAGATGCGTCTGCCAGGGCGGGAGGTTCATCTCCGCCGCGTGCGCGGCGGGATCCGGCAGCCCGGACTTCCTCGCGAAACGACGTGGCATCGCGCCCTCCCCCCCGGTACGTCTGGGGCCGTCTCGGTCCGGGCCGCGGCGTCGTGGACGGCTGAGCGGCCGCCGACGGCGCCTCGTCACGGACGTTGGTCAGGCGGTCGGCTGCGCGGTGTCGAGGGTGAGGCTCCCGGGCTCTCCGGTCGGCATGGGGTTCGCCACGAGACCGTCCAGGTCGGCCTCTGGGTCCAGCGGTGTCGTCTCAAGAGCTTCGGCGGCCATGGCTGCATCATTCCCCCCCAGGAGCGAGGACACAACGTGATCACGGCGCGACGTCCGGTAGCCGAATATCTGATCGAGTCAACTCGCCGTCACCTCGTGGTCAGGGTCACCTCGTGGTCAGGCGCCGTCCGTGCGGCGGGCCGGCCACCGGTCAGCGTCCGAGGGACCCCAGGCCGTTCCAGGTGAGGTCCATCATGTGGCGCGCAGCCTCCTCGACCGTCACGTCCGGATTGCGTGCCCGCCACAGCGCCATGCGCTCGCACGCACCCACGATGATCTCGGCGTACGCCTCCAGCGCGCGCCGGGGCCGGTCCGGCACGAGCATCTCCATCTGCCCCAAGATCAGGTCGGTCTGCTGCCGGCGCGTCGCCTCGATCTCGTCCGCGGCACCGCCGAGCAGCACCGGCTCCTGGAGCAGCACCAGCCAGGACCGCCGGTGCGCCTCATTGAACCGGAAGTAGGCGAGATAGCCCCTGTGCAGCTTCTCCTCGGCCGATCCGGTCTCGCTCACCGCCCGCTGGGTGGTCTCGTGCAGCTCGCCGCGAGCCCTCCCGATGGTGGCGAGCAGCAGCCCTTCCTTCGAGCCGAAGTACTCGTAGAGCATCGGCTTGGACAGCCCCACGCGTACGGCGATCTCCTCCATCGAGACGGCTGCGTATCCCTGCTCGGCGAAGACCTCCTCGGCCACGTCGAGCATCTGCCGTTCGCGCTCCGCGCGAGGCATCCTCCGGCGCGTCAACCCCACGTGTGAAGTCTATCTCACTACCTACCGACGGTAACTTACCGCCGGTAACCTACCGGGAGTAGGTGCACACCCGGGAGGATCTGTGAAACTCGCGATCATCGGCTCCGGCTTCGCCGGCCTCGGCATGGCGATCCAGCTGAAGAAGGCCGGTTACCACGACTTCGTCGTGCTGGAGAAGGACGACGACCTCGGCGGCACCTGGCGCGACAACCGATACCCCGGCTGCGCCTGTGACGTGCCGTCCCACATGTACTCGTTCTCGTTCGAGCTCAACGCGGACTGGTCGAGGATGTTCTCCCCGCAGCCGGAGATCTGGGACTACCTCCGGCACTGCGTCGACAAGTACGGCATCGGGCCACACATCCGCTACGGCAGCGCCGTGGAGGCCCTCGAATGGGACGACGAGGACCGTCACTGGCGGGTCACCCTGGCCGACGGCGCGGTGCTCACCCCGAAGGCCGTCGTCTCCGGGATCGGCGCGCTGCACGTGCCGGCCCACCCCGCCATCCCCGGCGCCGAGCGGTTCGAGGGCACCGCGTTCCACTCCGCGCAGTGGGACCATTCCTGCGACCTGACCGGCAAGCGGGTCGCGGTGATCGGCACCGGCGCGTCGGCCATCCAGTTCATCCCCAAGATCGCCGAAGACGCCTCCCGGCTGCACGTGTTCCAGCGCACTCCCCCATGGATCCAGCCGAAGCCCGACTTCCTCCTGCCCAGCCCGGCGAGGCGGGTCTTCCGCCGCGTTCCGGGCGCGCAGCGGGCCTTCCGCAACACCATCTACTGGGCGCTGGAGACCCGGGCGGCCGGCTTCACCATCCACCCCCGGCTGATGGCACCGCAGGAGAAGATCGCCCGCACGCACATCGCGCGCCAGATAGAGGACCCCGCGCTGCGCGCCAAGGTCACCCCCGACTACACCATCGGCTGCAAGCGCATCCTGCTGTCGTCGGACTACTACCCGGCGCTCACCAAGCCGCACGTCGACGTGGTCACCGACGGCATCGCCGAGATCACCGAGACGGGCCTGGTGACGACGGACGGCACGGCGTACGACGTCGACGTGATCATCTACGGCACCGGCTTCAAGGTCGCCGAAGCGCTCACGGAGCAGCGCATCGTGGGCAGGAACGGGCAGAAGATCCAGGATGCCTGGGCGGACGGCATCGAGGCCCATCACGGCGTCACGGTCGCCGGCTTCCCCAACTTCTTCATGCTGCTCGGCCCCAACACCGGGCTGGGCCACAACTCCGTGGTCTTCATGATCGAGTCGCAGGTCCAGCACGTGCTGAGCTGCCTGCGGCTGCTCTCGGAGGAGAAGGCCGAGGTGATCGAGGTACGGGCTCCCGCGCAGCGGCGATTCAACGACCGCCTCCAGCGACGGCTCGGCAAGGCGGTCTGGAGCGAGGGTGGCTGCAAGAGCTGGTATCTCGACGAGCACGGCGTCAACCGCACTCTGTGGCCCGGCTTCACGTTCGAGTACTGGGCCCGCACGCGCCGCGCGCGGCGAGCCGACTACGAGGTGTCCCGCTGACGCGGCTACGGCGTCTTGAAGCCGCGGCTCCGGGCGAGCGCGGCGAGTTCCGGCCAGTCCTCTCCGGCGTGCGCGTGGTCGGGAAGGACGCAGCCGAGGGTCACCGGACGGGGGACGCCGTAGCGCGGCGCCGTGAGCTTCGGCGGATGCGCGAAGTCGAGGACCTCGGCGAGGTTGCGCGCCGCGGCGTCGCGAACCGTCAGCGGCGCCAGCCCGAACCGCCACTCGATCATCTTCAGGATCGACGTGTGGTCGTAGAGGCTGTGCGCCACGTGGCCTCGCCGGGCACGCGGTGAGATCACCACACACGGCACGCGGAACCCGCGCAGCCCCGCGCCGAGGTCCGGGTTCGGGTCGGGGCCGACCGTGGGGGCCACGTGGTCGAAGAAGCCGCCCCACTCGTCGTAGGTGACGACCAGGACGGTGCGCTCCCAGTTGGGGCTGGAGACCACCGCGTCGTGGACCTGGCCGAGGAAGTGCTGGCCGAGGCGGATGTCGGCGAGCGGGTGTTCGTCCTCGGACATGCCGGGGATGGCCTCGCCGAGGAAGCCCGGGTCCACGAAGGAGACCGGGGGCAGCGTGCCGGTCGCGGCCGCGGCATAGAACTCCGCGATCGAGCGGCTGATGCCGAGGTACTTCGTGCCCCACAGCGCGGTGATCGGCACGTCGCTGTAGTAGTAGCGGCCGGTGACGCCCTTGGCGGCGAGACGGTCCCAGATCGTGGGCATCGTGGCGATCTGGTCGACCGAGGTGGTCGTGCGGTCGGTGGTCGCGGAGTGCAGGAAGAACCGGTTGGGGAACGTCGGCGCCATCATGGCCGCGAAGTAGCGGTCGCAGACGGTCCACTCTTGCGCCGCGCGGCCGTAGAAGCCAAGGTCGGCCGCCTGGAAGTAGCCGATGGACAGCTCGTCGTTCTGGCCGGCCCGCAGCCAGCCGTCGCACTTGCCGTCGTTGAGCTCGACGCGGCCGCCCTCGTACGAGTGGTCGGGGTCGTTGAAGCCACACCCGTACGGGACGGTCAGGTGGTGGGTCGGGTGCGCGGCGCCGTTCTTGTCGGTGAAGGTCAGGCCGGTCTGCTTGCCGTCCGCGCCCGGCAGCCAGCCGAGGTAGTGGTCGAAGGACCGGTTCTCCATCATCACGACGACGATGTGGTCGATGCCCGACCGCTCCGGCGCGGGCAGGCCGGTGGCCGCCCGCGCCTGTCCCGGAGCGACGACGCCCGCCGCGACCACTCCCGCCGTTCCCGCGATGAAACCGCGCCGACTCACATCGTTCACCGTCGTCTCCCAACGTCCGCGGATGCCGGAGCAGGGTATGACGGGCCGGCTGCCGCGGGGCGAAGATCAGGAGACCGGTTCCGGACAACCGCGGGACCAGTCGCGTACGAGCCGCACGCCGGAGTGGGTCAGTGGTCGCGGAGCGCCTTGACGAGCTCGTCCTTGGTCATCGTGGAACGGCCGTCGATGCCGATCTCGCGGGCCCGCCGCATCAGCTCGGACTTGGACCATTCCTCATAGGACGGGTGCTTGCCCCCTCTGCGCGACACGGCCTTCTTTCCCTGGCTCGCCGAGGCGTTGGCGATGCGCGCCGCCTTCTCCTTGCTCTCGCCACGCTTACGCAGTTCCTCGTAGGTCTTCTCGTCCTTGATCTGTGCCCTTGCCATGGTGACTGCTCCTTTCTTTTCCTTTCTTTCGGACTGCGCCCTACCCACTGACCCGCTCCTGATTCTTTTCTCGCGATCCCGCCCGGGGTCCGGTCCCGGTCCCGTCCCTGAATGTGTGCCAAGCAAGTGCTTGACCGTCACAGGTATTCGCCATATAACCTGCGCAAGCGTTCACCGCATGCCCCTCAGGCGCGATCCGCCCACTCATCTCCCGGGAACACGCATGGACTCGTCACATCTGTCGCGCCGCGGCCTCCTCGCCGCGGCCGGAGCCGCCGCCCTCACCTGGGTCCCCGCCTTCCGCGTTCCCGCACGCGCCGACACGCTGCCCGGCTTTCCGCTGCCGCTGTACCGGCAGGCGTACCAGAACTGGTCCGAAGAGATCACCATCGACAACGTCCTGACCTGCGCCCCGGCCTCACCCGCGGACGTCGTGGCGGTGGCCGGCTGGGCGCACGAGAACGGCTACCGCGTCCGGCCCAAGGGCATGAGCCACACCTGGTCGCCCATCCTGCTGCCGGACGGCGCCGACGCCGGCAAGGTCATCCTGGTCGACACCACCCAGCACCTGACCTCGGTGAGCATCGGCGCCTCCACGGTCACCGCGCAGGCCGGGGTCACCATGGACACCCTGCTCGGCAGGCTGGAGTCGGCCGGTCTCGGCTTCGCCGCCATCCCCGCCCCCGGCGACATCACGCTCGGCGGGATGCTGGCGATCAACGCGCACGGCTCGGCGATCCCCGCTCAGGGCGAGAGCCGCATCGCCGGAACCGGCTACGGGTCGCTGAGCAACCTCATCCAGTCGCTGACCGCCGTGGTATGGAGCGGTGGCCGGTTCGTCCTCAAGACCTTCGAGCGGACCGACCCCGACATCAAGGCGTTCCTGGCCCACCTCGGCCGGGCGTTCGTCACCGAGGTGACTCTCGAGGTCGGTCCGAACCAGCGCCTGCGCTGCCAGAGCCGGTACGACATTCAGGTCACCGACGTCTTCGCCCCGCCGTCGTCGGCGGGTGCGCAGTCGTTCGCGAGCCTGCTGGACGGCTGCGGGCGGATCGAGGTGATCTGGTTCCCGTTCACCACCCTCCCGTGGATCAAGCTGTGGAGCCTCAGGGCCACGAAACCGGTCCTGTCCAGGCAGGTGAACGGCCCGTACAACTACACGTTCGCGAACTTCCTCAACCAGGAGGAGTCCGACCTGCTCGAACAGATCGTCAGCGGGAACGTGGCGGTCACACCGGAGTTCGAGAACCTGGAGATGTCGCTCGTCGGCTCCGGACTGATCGCGACCGCCACCTGGGACATCTGGGGCTGGTCGAAGAACACCCTGCTGTACGTCCAGCCCACGACCCTGCGCATCGTCGAGGCCGGCTACGCCGTGATCACCTCGCGGGCGAACATCCAGCGGGTCGTCAGCGAGTTCTACGCCAAGTACGTCTCCACGATCAACGCCTACCAGGCGCGCGGTCAGTACCCGATGAACGGCCCGATCGAGATCCGGGTGACCGGCCTCGACCAGCCGTCGGAGTCGGGGGTGAGCGGCGCGGTCACGCCGCAGCTGTCATCCGTGCGTCCGCGTCCGGACCATCCGGAGTGGGACGTCTGCGTCTGGCTCGACATGGGCACCATTCCGGGCACGCCGCAGTGCAACGCGTTCTACCGCGGGATGGAGCAGTGGATCTTCGCGAACTACACCGGCTCGTACGCGGCCGTGCGGCCGGAGTGGTCCAAGGCCTGGGCCGTCGCCCCCGACGGGGCCTGGTCGGACACCGCCATGCTGACCTCGGCGATCCCCCGCGCCATCGACGCCGGGCAGGCGGCGGGCGACGGCTTCGACGCCGCCCGCGCGACGCTCAACGCCCACGACCCGCACCGGGTCTTCAGCAACACCTTCCTCGACATCCTGCTGCCCTGACCACCGCGAACAGAGGCGAGAGTTCGCGTCACGCCCTGACGAGGTGGCTCTGCTCGAAGTGCCGGAGCAGTTCGGCCACGTCGTGATAGACGGCCACCGCCCCGGCCTCGCGTAGCGCCTCGGGGCAGATGCCCCCGGTCAGCACGGCGACGCACACCACGCCGGCCTGCCGGCAGGCGTGCACGTCCCAGACCGTGTCGCCGACGAAGACCGCCTGATCGGGGCGTACGCCCGCCCGGTCGAGCGCGTCCAGCACGAGGTCGGGCGCCGGCTTGCTCTGCCCGGCCTCGGTCGAGGAGGTGGCGGCCGTGATCGCGTCGTCGGCGTCCAGCGCGGCGCGCAGCGCGTCCAGCTCCTCCGCGGACGCGGAACTGGCCAGGACGACCTTCATGCCGCGCCCGGCGCAGGCGCGGAGCAGGTCCGCGGCGCCGTCGAACGCGCGGAGCCGGGTCCAGAACACCCCGTACAGCGCCCGGTGGGCCGCCCGTATGTCGTCGTCGGCCCCGCGGTCGCGGTCGCCCGGCAGCAAGTGGTCGAGGAGCTTGTCGGAGCCCATCCCGATCGCCCGGTGCACGTCGGCCATGTCCACCGCGTGACCGTGCTGCCGGAACGCCTCCCACCACGTCACCGCGTGCAGGTAGTTGGTGTCGACCAGCGTGCCGTCCACGTCGAAGATCACTGCATCGGCCATCTCAGGCGCCTACCCGGCCGGTGCCGGACTAATCCGGCCGCTCTCCGTCACGGCCGGGCGGCTTCGGATGCACCCGAGGCGTCCGCGTACCGCAGCAGCGCGCCAAGGCCGTGGTCGGCGCGCCAGCCGTCCGCTGATATCAGTACGAGCTCCCCGTCGGTGCCGGCGAGTGCCCTGATCAGAGCGGCGTCCGCGCGGTCGGGGAGCGGCTCGGCGACGCCCAGTTCCCGCAGCTGGTCAGGGGAGGTCGCGAGGTCGGTGGGCTGCGGTCCGGTCCAGACCGGCGCGCGTGAGTCTGCGCGATCATCGATCAGCAGGCTCGCGACCTGCGCCTTCTGCAGCGCGCCGACGACGGCCTTCAGGCCGTCCACCGCGCGTCCCCGTTTGGTGAGCTGTTCGTTGAAGCGGTCGACCACGGCCATGATCCGTTCGGTCCGTTTCAGCTGGACGGCGCGCGCGACCTCAGCGTCCAGGGACGGCCCGCCGGCCCGCTCGGACTCGACGGTACGGGCAAGCACAGGGTCGGAGAGCTGCTCCAGCACGGCGCTGCGGGCCCGGACGTCGCCGGCGACCACGACGACCTGGGACCCGCAGTTCTCGGCGATCTGGTCGATGGTCTGCGCGACCCTCTTGGCGTTCGCCCGCCAGACGTCCTCGGCGGCCCGCTGGTAGTGGGGCTGGCTCAGCATGTCGCCGCTCTTCGGCTTGTGCACCGGGAAGCCTGCCTTGGGGGGGACCTCGACGCTCCAGCGGGTGCCGTCCTGCGCGACAGAGGTGATCCGACCACTCAGCCGGTTGACCACGGCGAGGAGATGGGAAACCGGTTCGCCGCGCTGCGCGAGCAGCGGTATGACGTGCGGAAGTGGCGCGAACCGGGCCAGCTCCGCTCTTGGCGGGCCGTCCAGCAGCTCGAAATAGCCGACCTCGTCTCCGGACGCGAACACGACGAGGCAACCGGACTCCCGCTGTTCGTTCTCGTCCCGGACGACGCGCTCCACCGCCTCGATCGTCTCCGGCGGGGCCCCCTGGTCGGCCAGCTCCTTGTGCCGCACATGCCGCCGCACCTCGATCGCCCTCGGCGCCTCCTCCTCCGTGCGCCTCATGTCGAGGTACACCGAGGCGAACGGCCCCGGGCGGTCGTAGAGCGGCCTGAGGAACGAAAGGTCCATATCGGCAGCGATACCCGCCGTGCCCGAACCTAACAGCACTGGTCAGCGCGGTCAGGCCAGAGTCTCGACGAACTCCGCGAGCTGGGTGAGGTTGCGGCACTCATGCATCGGGACGACCTCACCGTACGCGGAGGCCGCCGAGTCACCCGAGTCCCAGTCCCTCGCCGGCTCGGGGTTGAGCCAGTACGCGTGCCGTGCCCGCCCGGCGAGCCGCTTGACCGTCTCCAGGCTGAGGGCCTGGTAGTTGTTGCGGGCATCGCCGAGGATCAGCAGGGAGGTCTTGGGCGTGATGGCGTCGCGGTAGCGGTCCTCGAAGACCTGGAACGCGCGCCCGTAGTTGCTGTGCCCGCTCACCCAGACCAGGTCGGCCTCCGTGGTCATCCTGGTCATCGCCTCGACCACGTCGGCCCCGGGGGCGAAGAACCTGGTGATCTCGTCCAGGCCGTCGATGAACGCGAACGCCCGTACCTTCGTGAACTGCTCGCGCAGCGCGTACGTCAGCAGCAGCGTGAAGTGCGCGAACGACGAGACCGAGTCGCTGGCGTCGCAGAGCACGACCAACTCGGGCTTGTGCGGCCGGCGCGGGCGGTGATGTGTGGTCAGCGGGACGCCGCCGGTGGACAGCGAGGTCCGCACGGTACGGCGGAAGTCGAGCCGTCCCCGCCGCCCGCGCCGGTGGCGGACGGTGAGCCGGGCGGCCAGCCGCCGGGCGAGCGGATAGATCTCCCGTCGCAGCGCGGCCAGGTCGGCGCGCGTCGCCCGCAGGAAGTCGACCTGCTCGAGGGGCGGCCGTACGTTCGACCGGGCGACCCTCTCGACGCCGGTCTCCTCGGCGAGCCGGCGGCGTACGTCGTCGCCGACGAGCTCCTCGAAACGCTCGATGCGCCGCGTGAACGTCTGCCTGGCGACCTTCTCGTCGATGCCGCCGCGTTCGGTGAGCACGGCGTTCAGCAGGCCGGCCATGAGCGTCTCAGCCGACAGTGTCCGGAGCACCTGGTAGGAGAACCACTGCCCGGCGCCGCCGTTGCCGCGGCCGTACGCGCCCACGGCGCCGCGCGCGAAGGTTCGCAGTGCCATGTCGTCGCCGCTGAGCAGGATCCGGCTCAGCTCCTCGCGGAGCCGCCGCACCTCCGGGTCGTCGTACGCGGGTCTGTCCCGGGCCTCTTCCGGGCTCCCCATCGTCGGGGGGAACCACAGGTCGAAGAGCGTGTCGAAGGCGTCCCGGTGAGCCGGCCGCTTGACGAGCGTGGCCGCGTACGCGGCGCGCAGCGACTCGCGCTCGGTGAGGTCGATGGCCTCCAGGGCGTGCACGGCGTCGAGCCCCTCGGCGAGCGACACCGGCAGCCCCGCCTCCCGCAGGGCCGCGAGGAACCCGATGTGCCTATCGAGAAGAGGCATCGGGGATGAGTTCCCTGCGCGCGCGTTCATGGTCGGAGTTGTGCTTGAGGACGACCCCGAGGGTCGCGCCGATGACGTCCTCGTCGAGCCGGTCGAGCCCGAGCGCGAGGAGGGTGCGGGCCCAGTCGATGGTCTCCGCGACGGACGGCGCCTTCTTCAGCTCGAGTGTGCGCAGGGTCGCCACCGTCTGGGCGAGCCGCTCGGCCAGGGCGTCCTCGATGCCGGGAACCCGGGCCTTGACGATGTCGCGCTCGCGTCCGGGCGACGGATAGTCGAGGTGGAGGTAGAGACAGCGCCGCTTGAGCGCCTCCGACAGCTCCCGGGTGGCGTTGGAGGTGAGGACCACGAACGGCCGCCGCACGGCCGTGATCGTGCCCAGCTCGGGAATGGTCACCTGGAAGTCCGACAGGACCTCCAGGAGCAGGCCCTCGACCTCGACGTCCGCCTTGTCGGTCTCGTCGATGAGCAGCACCGTGGGGTCGCTGCGCCGGATGGCGGCCAGCAGCGGCCGTTCGAGCAGGAACTCCTCGGTGAAGATGTCGTCGTGGGTGTCGCTCCACGACTCGTCCCCGGCCGCCTGGATGCGCAGCAGCTGCTTCTTGTAGTTCCACTCGTAGAGGGCGCGCGGCTCGTCCAGGCCCTCGTAGCACTGGAGCCGTACGAGCCGCGCGTCAGTGATCGAGGCGACCGCCTTGGCCAGCTCCGTCTTGCCCACTCCCGCGGGCCCCTCGACCAGGAGCGGCTTGCCCAGCGCCGCGGCGAGGTAGACCGTCGTCGCGATCGCGTCGTCGGGCAGGTAGCCCGCGGCCGCGAGACGTTCGCGAACATCGGCGGGCGAGGAGAAGGTCATCGGCACTCCAGTGGGCTGATCCGAACCGCGTTCGAAAACCTACCCCACGCCCTGTCGCGGGACGTCGTCCCAGTAGCCCCCCTCGACTGCGCGGTACGAGAGCGGCAAACTGGTTCATCCATCAACTATCTGGAGGTACCGGATGCCCGCTCGTACGACGCCGCCCTTCCGCGCCGACCACGTCGGCAGCCTGCTGCGGCCGCCGGAGTTGTTGCGCGCCCGGGACGGCTTCGCCGCAGGGAGCGTCACCGCCGACGAGCTGCGAGCGGCCGAGGACGAAGCCATCCGGTCGGTGGTGAAGATGCAGGAGGACGTGGGCCTGCGGTCCGCCACGGACGGCGAGTTCCGCCGCACCTCGTGGCACATGGACTTCATCTACCGGCTCGGCGGCATCGACCCGGCCTCGGAGAAGCTGAAGGTCCACTTCCGCAACGAGGCGGGCGACCTCGACTTCATGTCCGCCGCGCTCAAGGTCCACGGCAAGGTGCGCCTCGACGAAACGATCTTCGCCGACGACTTCCGGGCGCTGCAGGGTTTCGTCACCAGGAACACCCCGAAGCTGACGATCCCCTCCCCCAACATGGTCCACTACCGGGGCGGGCCCGCGGCGATCGATCCCGCGGTCTACCCGGACGTCGAGGAGTTCTGGTCCGACCTCGCCGCCGCCTACGCCGAGCAGGTACGCCGGATCGGCGAGCTGGGCTGCACGTACCTGCAGTTCGACGACACCAGCCTCGCGTACCTGAACGACCCGGCGCAGCGCGCCGAGATAGCCGCGCGCGGTGACGACGCCGAGCACATGCACCTGCGTTACATCAAGCAGATCAACGCGGCCCTCGCCGGGCGTCCCGAGGGAATGACCGTCACCACCCACATGTGCCGCGGCAACTTCCGATCGTCGTGGGCGGCCGAGGGCGGGTATGACTTCGTCGCCGAGGCGCTCTTCGGAGAGCTCGGCGTCGACGGCTTCTTCCTGGAGTTCGACGACGCTAGGTCGGGCGGCTTCGAGCCGCTCCGGTTCGTGCCGAAGGACAAGATGGTCGTCCTGGGCCTGGTCACGACCAAGCACGGGGAGCTGGAGTCGAAGGACACGCTGAAGCGGCGCATCGAGGAGGCGTCGAAGTTCGTCGACGTCGACCAGCTCTGCCTGTCACCGCAGTGCGGCTTCTCCTCCACCGTCGAGGGCAACGCCCTTACCTACGACCAGGAGGTCGCCAAGCTCCGCCTCATCGTCGAGACCGCGAGCGAGGTCTGGGGCTGACGCCCACCGGCCGTCGCTCTCCGTTCACCCGCCGGGGATGAGACGGAGCTGCGGGCGGTCGTCCTGTACATGGCTGAGGAGCTCGCGGACCTCGCTCAGTGGCAGCCGTAGCCGGGCCGCGAGGGCCTGCTCTGTCAGGCCCCGGGGCTCGGCGAGCTTCACCGCCTCGGCGAGCAGGGCCGGCCATTCGGTGGGGTATTCGGCGGTGGGCTCGTCCCGGCGCCAGCCCAGACGGGTCAGCGTCGCCATCCCGTTGCGGTAGAGCGCTTCGCCGACCGCGTCCGCCGACATCGCCGGTGGAGATCGGGTGCGGACGACCTCCACCGGCGGTGCCGGAACACCGCGGTCACCGGGGCTTGGCGCGCCGGCCGGAGCGGTCGATGAAGGGGGTGCCGTCCTGCGCGTCGGCGGCGGGCACGTAGCCGGCTTGACGCAGCAGCCTCAGTGTCGCAGCCGGGTCCAGAGCACTGACCAGCACACCCGGAGCGATCTCACGCAGCCGCAGTTTCGCCAGGCCACGGGCACGGATCAGTTCTGCCGCCAAGGACGGCTCGGGCACTCTCAGGCAGCACCCGGCGGCGACCACCCGGACTTCGCCGTGCCGCCGCGCGACGTCGTCGATGAGATAGGTCAGGACCTGCGGAAGCTCTCCCGTACGGGACAGGGCCGTGAGCCCACCGGTGAGGGCCTTGGCCTCCAGTCCCCGGTCGAAGGCCCGCCGGACGCTGTCCGGTGAGAAGCGCCAGATGGACGCGGCGCCGCGCACCTCACGGTCGGCGGCGGCGTCGAGCAACTCACCCATGCCGAGTGACGGGAGCCCGGTGACCACCACGGTCAGGTCATTCTGGAACAGGGCCGTGGTCTCCTGATCGGTGAACAGCTCCCCCACCGCGCGCGCCACGCGGCCGTCCGCCAGTCCCCGGGCGAGAGGGCTCGGAGCGCCGTCGGCGATCACGCCGAGTGAGGAGGCCTCCTGCCAGATGGCGGCAACGTAGTGGGAGGCGTCCGCCGGGTCCTCGAACGTCATCGGCAAGTGCCACAGCGTGCCGTCGACCAGCGCGTCCGCGTCGACGACGGCGCGACCGGGCGGGACGGACGCGGCAGTCCGTACGACGGCGCCGCGCAGCGACGGTGCGTACGGCTCAGCCCGTTCCGGGTCGAGGCAGGGCTCGGAGCGGCTCTCCTCGGGCAGTTCGAAGAACGGGAGCCGCTCCAGCCGCCACCACGCGTCGAGCAGGCCGGCGAGCCGGTCGGTCGGCGAGCCGGCGAGCCAGGTGTCGAAGTTCTCCGTGGGGAGCGCCACGCGCCCCTCCCAGGCGATCAGGCCCGCTTCGCAGGCGACCTCGAGCAGCAACCGCAGCATGGCCACCGTGCAGTCGGTCGTCTTCGCCAGCCGGCGCAGCTCCCGCACTCCGACGCCCCCGGACTTGAGCGCGGTGAGCGGCGTGGCCGCACAGGCGTGCAGAATCGCCTCGGTGCGTTCGACCGCCCGTATCGCGGCGTTCGCCGCCTCACCCGGCCGCGGGTCGGCCGCGGCGGTCACCGGGCGGGGCGGCGCCGGCTGGAAGGGCGCCCGATAGTCCGCTCCGCGCAGCGCCAGCCGTACCTCGCGCGGCATCGCCAGCCGGTAGCCGTCCATGATGACGAGCCCGCGCTCGGCCGCCCACTCGAGCGGGCGCGGATCCACGGCTTCGAGCGCCGTGCCGTCATTACCGGGCGTGCCGAACGACGCCAGCCGGGTCAGGATCGCGCTGGTCCGGGCCGGCGCCTGTGCGGCGACGGAGCGGACGAACTCGCGATCGCCGAGGGTGCGCAGCAGCAGCCCGACGAGCTGATCGCGATGTCCGGCGCCACCGAGGTTCAGGCCGAGGTTGAGCGCGACTTCGCGCATCACCCCGTGGGGCACCTCTCCCAGCAGCTCTTCGAGTGGCAGCCCTGCGGCGAGCGGCCCGCCGACGCGGACGTCCAGCCGTGCCGCCTCCGCGCCGATCCGCAGCCGATCATCGTCCGGCCATACCAGAGCGACCGCCGCGAGCTCGTCGAGCACCTGGTCGAGCCGGCCGGCGGCGTCGGCGTCGGGTACGTCCAGCAGCGTCGCGAGTTCGCGAAGCCCGCACCGGTCGCCGAGCACCTGCACGGCCTCGAATACCTGCAGCTGGGGCGTTGACAGCTTCTGGACGGCCTCGATGACCGAGGATCGCGCCAGCAGGTGCGGGGCGAGTTCGTGCGGCTCGGGCGTGACCCCATCGGGTGCCACGTCCGTCCGGATCGAGGAGAGGCTGACCATTCCCCGCTTGTAGCGTCTGAGTTGCGACCGCACGGACCATGCCCGTGCGGCGTCCGGGCGGGCGGCCAGCAGTGCGCGGTATTCGGCCGGGCCGAGCGACTTCAGCCATACGATCAAGGCATCGACGGACATTGAGGAATCCTCCGGAGAGCCGCGGAGCTGCCATGGAAAGGCTATCGGGACCGCCGCGCTCCGCGTGCCGCCGATCGCCGCTTCAGCCACCCTGACCCGGGCTTACGGCGACGTCACCCCTCCCGATGGCGAATCGCTCCCTGGTGCACGAAGAGACGATTTGCCATTGTTGCCGCACGGCAAGGTGCCTAAGCTCTCCGAGCATGGACGATCAACTGCGGTTGGGGCCGGCGGGCCAGGAGGATCTCGCGGTGATCGAGCGGCTCACCGGGGATCCCGATGCCGCGGGCGAGCACGGCTGGCACGGGTGGCTGCCCCCGGGGCGGTTCCGGCGGGGCTGGGAGGAGAACGGGCTGCTGACCGACGACCATGGCACTCTGATGGTCCTGCGGGGCGGCGAGCGGCTCGGCTTCGTCTCATGGCGCAGGCAGCAGACGGCGCGGACCTCGTTCTGCTGGAACATCGGCGTCGCCATGCTGCCGGAGGTGCGGGGGCTCGGGTACGGCACCGAGGCGCAGCGGCTGCTCGTCGATTATCTGTTCGCGCACACCCAGGTCAACCGCGTCGAGGCGATGACCGAGGTCACGAACACGGCCGAGCAGTGGGCGCTGGAGAAGGCCGGTTTCACCCGTGAGGGCGTCCTGCGCGGGTACGGCTTCCGCGACGGGCAGTGGCGGGACGCCGTCGTCTACAGCGTCCTGCGCGAGGAGGCCAGGGGCAGGTCGAAGGAGCCCGGCGGCGAGGCCGTCCCGAGGCATCATCCGTCGCGCCGGGCTCCCGTGGGTTCCCAGCGCGACGGATGACTGGGTTTCAGGCCCCGATGTTGGACATGACGTGCTTGACGCGCGTGTAGTCCTCGAACCCGTACATCGACAGGTCCTTGCCGTAGCCGGAGTGCTTGAAGCCGCCGTGCGGCATCTCGGCGACGAGCGGGATGTGCGTGTTGATCCAGACACAGCCGAAGTCGAGCCGCTTGGCCATGCGCATCGCGCGGCCGTGGTCACGCGTCCAGACCGATGACGCGAGGCCGTACCGCACGCCGTTGGCCCAGCGGACCGCCTCGTCCTCGTCGGAGAAGCGCTGCACGGTGATGACCGGGCCGAAGATCTCGTCCTGGATCGCCTCGTCGTCCTGGCGGAGTCCGGACACGACGGTCGGGGAGTAGAAGTAGCCCTGTTCGCGGGCGCGCGAGCCACCGGCCCGCACGGACGCGTGCGAGGGCAGCCGGTCGATGATGCCCGCCACCCGGTCGAGCTGGTTCGCGTTGTTCAGCGGACCGTACAGCACGTCCTCGTCGTCCGGCAGGCCGGTCTTCGTGTCCGACGCGGCGGCGGCCAGGGCCGCGACGAAGTCGTCGTGCACGCCGGGACCTGCGAGCACGCGGGTCGCGGCCGTGCAGTCCTGGCCCGCGTTGAAGTAGCCCGCCTCGGCGATCCCCTGGGCCGCGGCCTCGACGTCCGCGTCGTCGAAGACGACGACCGGCGCCTTGCCGCCCAGCTCCAGGTGCACCTTCTTCAGGTCGGTGGCCGCGGAGCGCGCGACCTCCGTGCCGGCCCGTACGGAACCGGTGATCGACACCATCCGCGGCACCGGGTGGTCCACCAGGAGACGCCCGGTGTCGCGGTCGCCGCAGACGACGTTGAACACGCCCGGCGGCAGGAACTCGGCCGCGATCTCCGCCATCAAGGACGTCGTGGCCGGAGTTGTATCAGATGGCTTGAGCACCACGGTGTTGCCGGCGGCGATGGCGGGGGCGAACTTCCAGACCGCCATCATCATGGGGTAGTTCCACGGCGTGACCTGGGCGCACACGCCGATCGGCTCGCGCCGGACCATGGAGGTGTGGCCGGCCATGTACTCGCCGGCCGACCGGCCCTCCAGGACGCGCGCGGCACCGGCGAAGAACCGGATCTGGTCGACCATCGGCGGGATCTCCTCCGACGCCGTCAGGCCGAGCGGCTTGCCGGTGTTCTCAGACTCCAGCGCGACGATCTCGTCGGCGCGGGCCTCGAAGGCGTCGGCGATGCGGAGCAGCGCGAGCTGGCGCTCGGCCGGCGTGGTGTCCCGCCAGCCCTCGAACGCGTCGGCCGCGGCGTCGAAGGCGGCGTCGAGGTCGGCCCGGCCCGAGACCGGAGCCGTGCCGAACGCCTCGCCGGTGACGGGGCTGATCAGGTCAGAGGTACGGCCGTCGGCCGCGTCGGCGTGCGAGCCGTTGACGAAGTTACGGACAGAACGCTTCAAGGCGGTCCTCCTTTAGATCGCGCGGGTGTCCCCGGAGACGCGCTGGGCGATATAGACCGGCACCACCGAGAGCACGATGAGCGCGGCGGCCACGACGTTGACGATCGGGGCCTGAGTGGGCCGGAACAGATTGTTGAAGATCCAGATCGGCAGGGTCTCCACTCCAGGCCCGGCGGTGAAGGTGGTCACGATGATCTCATCGAAAGACAGCGCGAACGACAGCAGGCCACCGGCCAGCAACGCGGAGCGGAGCAGGGGAAACGTGACGTACCGGAACGTCTGGAACGTGTCGGCGCCCAGGTCGGCCGACGCCTCCTCCACGCCCGTGCCGAGCCGCCGCAGCCGGGCCAGGACGTTGTTGTACACGGTCACGATGCAGAACGTCGCATGCCCGACGACCACGGTGAACAGCCCCAGCTGGATCCCGAACGGCGACAGCACCGTGCGGAAGGCGTTGTTCAGGGCGATGCCGGTGACGATGCCGGGCAGCGCGATCGGCAGGATCACCAGCAGCGACACGGTCTCCCGCCCGAAGAACCGGTACCGCTGCACGGCGAACGCCGCCATGGTGCCAAGGACCGAGGCGACCAGCGTGGCGCCGATCCCGGCCTTCACCGACGTCCAGAGCGCGGAGCGTACGCCGCCGTTCTCCCAGGCGCGTGACCACCACTGCCCGGTCAGATGTGACGGCGGCCAGCCGAACGCCTTGTCCGCGTTGAAGGAGTTGACCAGCACCACGAGCAGCGGCACGTAGATCACGGCCAGTCCCAGCACCATGGCCAGCCGCAGCGCGACGCGGGCCCCGCGCGTGAGTGTCACAGGTTCTCCAGTGCGCCGGTGCGGCGGACCGCGACCAGATAGATCACCATGATCGCCACCGGCACGGTGGCGACCGCGGCGGCGAACGGCAGGTTGTTCGCCGCGCCGACGTTGTCGTACACCACGTTGCCGATCAGCTGGCTCCGGCCACCGACGATCTTCACCGAGATGTAGTCGCCGAGAGACAGCGAGAACGTGAAGACCGATCCGGCGACGACCGCGGGGAAGGCGACCGGCCAGATGATGGTGCGGAACGTGCGGAACGACCGCGCGCCGAGGTCGCCGGCGGCGTCCAGCAGCGAGTTCGGCAGCCGCTCCAGACCCGCGTAGATCGGCAGGATCATGTACGGCAGCCACAGGTACGCCAGGGTCACGATGGTGGCCGGCAGGCCGTACCCGGGACCGTGCAGTCCGAACGGGTCGAGCAGCCAGTTGAGCACGCCCGAGCCGGAGAACATGATCCGCCAGGCGTACGCCTTGACCAGGTAGCTCGCCCACAGCGGCGTCAGGACCGCGATGACCAGCCAGCGCTGGGCGCGCGGCGAGGCCATCTTGGCCATGTAGAACGCCATCGGGAAGGCGACCAGGCTGTCGGCGACCGTGACGGCCACCGCGACGCCGACGCTCCGCAGTGTGACCGTGCGGTAGACGCTCTGGTTCCACAGCTCCTGGAAGTTGGCCAGGCCGAACTGTTTCACCACGTTGCCGGTGAACACGTCCGTGGTCCAGAAGGCCGCGAGGAACAGCGCCCCGAGCGAGCCGAGGTAGGCCACGACGAGCCACAGCAGTGGCGCGGACAGCAGGCCGGCCAGCCGGAGGTAGGGCCGACGGTGGAGCAGCCCGGCGAGCCGGCGAACCGGCCCGCCGGGCGATGTGAGAGTACTCATCAGCCCTTGATCTGGGTCCAGGCCTGCGTCCACTTGGAGTAGTCGACGCACGTGACGTTCTTGCGTCCGTCAAGGCACTGCGGGATCGGGGTGTCCCAGTAGTGGACCTTCTGCCAGTACGGCGCGTCGGCCGCGTGGTAGACGTTGCAGAAGTTCTTGTCGGTCATCAGGGCGCAGGCCTTGCTGTTGGACGGCGCCTCGCCCCAGCTCTCCGCGATCTGCGCGTTCACCTTCGGGGAGATGACCCAGTTCATCCACTTGTACGCGCAGTTGGGGTGCTTGGCCTTGGCCGCCACCATCCAGGTGTCGGACCACCCGGTCGCGCCCTCCTTGGGCAGCACCGTCTGGACCGGCGCCTTCGCGGCCGTGAGCCCGTTGGCGATGACCTGCCAGGTGGTGCCGACGACCGTGTCGCCGTTCTGGAACGACTGCTCGATCTTCGTGGCGTCCGACCAGTACTCGCCGATGTTCTGCCGCTGCTGCTTGAGCAGGTTGACCGCCGCGTCGAACTGCTTCTGGTCGAGTGCGTAGGGATCCTTGATACCCAGCTGCGGCTGGGTGGCACTGAGGTACAGCGCCGCGTCCGCGATGTAGATCGGCGAGTCGTACGCGGTGATGTGGCCCTTGTACGGTGACTTCGGGTCGAACACCACGCCCCAGGAGTCAGGCGCGGGCCGCACCTTGTCCGTACGCCACGCGAGCATGTTCGCGCCGCGGCCGTGCGGGATGCCGTACATCGTGCCGTTGACCGAGTTCCACGGCTTGTTCTTCAGGTCCGGGAAGACGTCGGCGTAGTTCGGCACCAGGCTGGTGTTGACCGGCGCGACCGAGCCGGCCGCGATGAGCCGCAGCGAGGCGTCACCCGAGGCCGAGACGGCGTCGTACTCGCCGGTCTTCATCAGGCTGACCATCTCGTCGGACGTGCCGGCGACCTTGTTGTTGACCTTGCAACCGGTCTGCTGCTCGAAGGGATGGACCCAGTCGAGGCTCTTGTTGTTCGAGCCGTCCTCGACGTAACCCGCCCACGACACCAGGTTGACCTGTCCCTCGCCCTGGCCGAGAGACGTGACCGCGGGGATCTTCGGGGGGGTGAACACCGCGGCGTTGCTCCCGCCGCTGTTAGAGGTGCCGCTCTTACCGCCGCAACCGGTGGCGAGCAGGGAGACAGCCACCATCGCGACGACCGCGAGGCGCGTGGACCGCATGGATACTCCGATCAGGTGGGGGTGTTCTCGTCAACGCCGCGGCGGCAGACCACGACGGTACGGCCGGACGGTCGGCGACCGGCCCTGGTCACATCGGACCGGTGATGGAGAACTCGTGCTCTCGCCGCCACGCGAGCCTGACCCGGGCATCGCGCAGTTTGAGCACGTCCATCGAGGAGGCCTTCAGGTTCTGCTGCATGGCCACCAGCCGGCCGCCCGCGTCGAGGTCCACGACGAATCGGGTGGCCGCCCCCGCGTAGACGACCTCGGCGACCGTGCCGATCGCCGAGTGCTCGCCTTCGGGCAGTTCCGCGTCGAGGTCGATGTCGACGCGGAGCTTCTCCGGGCGCACGCTGTAGACGCCGTCCCGGCCCAGAACGGAGAGGGCCGTCCGGCCCTCGATGAGGTTCGAGGTGCCGACGAACCCGGCCACGAACGCCGAGGCCGGGTTCTCGTACACCTCCGCCGGCGTCCCGACCTGCTCGATCCGGCCCGCGTTGAAGACCGCGATCCGGTCGCTCATGGTCAGCGCCTCTTCCTGGTCGTGGGTGACGAACAGGAACGTGATGCCGATCTGCCGCTGGATGGCCTTCAGCTCGACCTGCATCTCCTCGCGGAGCTTGAGGTCGAGGGCCCCGAGCGGCTCGTCGAGCAGGAGCACCTTGGGCCGGTTGACGAGCGCACGCGCGAGCGCGACCCGCTGCCGCTGCCCGCCCGACAGCTGCCCCGGCTTGCGCTTCTCGAAGCCCTGGAGCCGTACGGTGCTCAGCGCCTGCAGCGCACGCTCGTGGCGCTCGTCCCTGCCGACCTTCTTGACCTTGAGGCCGTACTCCACGTTGGCCAGCACGTTCATGTGCGGGAACAGCGCGTAGTCCTGAAAGACGGTGTTGACGTCGCGCTCGAACGGCGGCAGCTTCGTCACATCCCGGCCGCTGAGGCGCACATGGCCCGCGGTCGGCGTCTCGAAGCCGGCGATCATTCGCAGCACGGTCGTCTTGCCGGAGCCGGACGGGCCGAGCATCGCGAAGAACTCGCCGTCATGGACCTCGAGGTCGACCACGTTCACGGCGGTGACGTCACCGAAGGTCTTGCGCACCCCCCGCAGGCTCACCGCAGATGACATGCCGGTTTCTTCAGTGTTCATTTGCCCGCTCATCTAACCTTTGATCTGCGTCCAGGCCTCGGTCCACTTGGAGTAGTCCACACAGACGGCTCCGCGCGAATCGCCACAGTCGGCGACGGGGGTCTTCCAGAAGGCGATGCGCCTGTAGAAGTCGATGTCGTTGGCGTGGAACTGTCCACAGAAGTCCTTCACCGTGTACTTACAGGCCTTGGGATTGGCGGGCGCCTCACCGAACCACTGCGCGACGGCCGCCTGGATCTTCGGCGAGCTGATCCAGTTCATCCACTTGTACATGCAGTTCGGATGCTCGGCGCGGGAGGAGATCATCCAGGTGTCCGACCAGCCGGTGGTGCCCTCTTCCGGGATCGTCGTCGCGATCGGCGCCCCCTCGGACTTGGCGAGGTTGGCGGTCACCTGCCACGCGGTCCCGGCGTAGTTGTCGGCCGCCTTGAACGACTGGACCTCGTCGAGGTAGTTGGACCAGTACTGGTTGACGTTGGGACGCTGCTGCTTGAGCAGGTCGACGGCGGCGTCGAACTGCTCCTGCGTCAGCTCGTACACGTCGGTGATCTTCAGGTCCGGCCGGTGCGCCTTGAGATAGAGCGCGGCGTCGGCGATGTAGGTCGGCGAGTCGTAGGCCACGACGTGGTCGGCCGCCGGGGACTTCCTGTCCCACACGATGCTCCACGAGGTGGGCTTCCGCGGGATCTTGTCGGTGCGGTACGCGAGGAAGTTGGGGCCGTAGCCGTGCGGCATGCCGTACATCTGGCCCTTGACCGAGTTGTACGGCTGGTTCCGCAGGTAGGGCTCGATGTCGCCGTAGTTCCGCAGCAGGTTGGTGTTGACCGGGGCGACCGCGCCGCTGTAGATGAGCCGCAGCGAGGCGTCACCGGAGGCCGAGACGCCGTCGTACTGGCCGGAGTTCATCAGCGCGACCATCGAGTCGGACGTGTCCGCCACCTTCGCGTTGACCGAGCAGCCGGTCTTGTTCTCGAAGGGGTGCACCCAGTCGATGTTCTTCTGGGTCGAGCCGTCCTCGGCGTATCCCGTCCAGATGACGAGGTTGAGTGAGCCCTCCGACGCTCCGATCTCCTGCTGCGCGGCGATCCGGGGCGCCTCCGCCTGCTTGCCGGTGGAGGCGCCCTTACAGGCGCCGACCGCGAGCACGAGGGCCGCCACGCAGACCAGCTTGACGTACCTCACGGCTGCTCCTCGTCCAGAGCGATCTCGTATCGGAGATTGACGAGCCGGACGACCGAGCTGTGCGCGCCGAGGGGCGCGGCGCAGCCCAGACCGGCCTCGGCGGCGAGCTTGGCGAGCTGCTCGTAGTCGAGCTCCGGGCCGATCAGGTACGGCGCCACGGCGAGCCGCTCCGCACCCGACTCGCGTAGCCGCGTCACGGCGTCGGCCACCGTGGGAGAACCGTCCACTGCGGCGGCGATGACCGGGACGGCGAGCCGGGCGGCGAGCAGGACGGCCGTCATGTCGGCCTCACCCGCGGCCTCGGCGCCGCCGATCGTGGCGACGATGACGCCGTCGACGGCCGCGCCGATGCTGAACTGCCGGATCCGGTCGGCCCGCGCCAGGCCGGCGTCCGCGAGCCGCACGTGCAGCGCCTCGGCGAGCAGGGGATGCGGGCCGAGCGGGTCGGTGACGGTGGCCTTGACCCCGGCGTCGGCGAGGGCGTCGTGGATATCGCGGTACATGGACGAGTGCGGACCGGTGATCAGCGGGACCACGACGGCGGAACGGTCGTCGGGCAGGTCGCGGAGGACATCGGCGAACAGGGAGCCGCCGAGGGGCGCGACCCGGACGTCGAGATCGGTGCGCGCCGCGCGGGTGAGCGAGGCGATCTCCTCGGCGACGTCCGGCCTGCCGCCGGGTACCGCGAGCACGAGGACGGGGGCATCCGGCGGAAGATCCGCGGATGCGGGCCGGCGGTGACGCCCGCTGGGCAACGGCGAGCGTCCGCGGACGGGTAGTGTCTCCGGGGGCTGGTCGTCATAGATCACGTTGGCGGAGTCTAGAGGTGTCAGGGCCACCCGTGGGGCTCTTGTCACCGATCGTCCGATATTTGTGTCTCGGCCGGACCAGAGCCCGCCGCCCCATTAGGTACACGGCTACCAGGGATTATCTGACCAGCGGCCCCTTCATTCCGGTTCTGACCGCCAAGCGTGCCCTAGATAGATATTTATGGACATGGTCGGCCGTCAGCGCGGTGCGTAGTAGAGTCTCGCGCATTCACGCGGTGTCTCAGCCGTCTATCGGTGTCTCCTCCGTCTAACTGAAAGTCGAGCCTGTCGCGGTGCAATCAAGGGACCGTCGAGTGGGATCAGATGTCAGTCAGCAGCCGTCTCGCTTCCGGGTCGGCCGTATCGTCCGGTCAGTCCGTTTCAAGATCGTCCTGCTGTTGCTCGTACCCCTGGTGTCACTCAGTACGCTCTGGGCGTTCGCAGCGAACATCACTCTCAGCGCCGGCCTGAACCTGCTGCACGTCACGACCCTCCAGGACCACCTCGGGTATCCATCCGGCGCTCTGGGCAGCGCGCTGGAGCAGGAACGCCGGCTGTCCACGGTCTTCCTCGGCAGCAAGTCCGCCGGTGACCGGGCGGCGATGGAGTCGGGACGGCTCGTCACGGACCGGCAGGCCGAGCAGTTCCGCAGGCTGGCCACCGACAGGGGTACTCAGAACGTGGCGAACGCCCAGGCCAAACAAGGGACGCGCGAGATACTCCAGTATCTCGACGCCCTGCCGGCCAAGCGGCGGGCGATCGACGCCGGCAGCGTCAGCCGGGCCCAGGTCTTCTCGAGCTACACCGGCAGCATCGGCACCATCAACGCGCTGCAGGCCTCGCTGTCGACGCTGAGCGACCCCGAGGTCAGCAAGGACGCGCAGACGCAGGTCGGGCTGGCCCGGGCACGAGAGGTGCTGTCGCAGGAGGACGCCCTGCTGGCCGGAGCGATCGCGACAGGTCATCTCACCTTCTCCGAGCACGTGCAGTTCACCAAGCTCGTCGGCACCCAGCGCGCTCTGTACGCCGAGGTCGTGCCCGACCTGCGCAGCGCCGACCGTGCCTTCTACGAGCGGGTCACCGCCACACCGGAGTTCTCCCGGCTGCAGTCGCTGGAGGACCGGTTCACCGACCACATGCCGTCGGAGCCCAGGTCCAAGGCCATGCCCATGGGTGGAATCCCGATGGACGCCAAGATCTCGGCCGGCACGGACGTCGAGTGGAAGACCACCGTCTCCTCGATCATCACGCGCTTCCGTGGTCTGGAGCTCTTGTCGACCGCGGAGGCCACGCAGCGGTCCAAGCCGATCGCCACCGGCATCATCATGCGCGTGGTGCTGGCCGGCGTGCTCGGCCTGGTGGCGGTCATCGCGTCGCTGATCCTGTCGCTGTGGGTGGGCCGCTCGGTCATCCGCGAGCTGAACGGACTGCGCCGCGCCGCGCTCGACCTCGCCAACGAGCGGCTGCCCGGCGTCATCCGCCGGCTGCGCCGCGGTGAGGACGTCGACGTGGCCGCCGAGGCGCCGCCCCTGTCGTTCAGCACCGAGGAGATCAACCAGGTCGGCCAGGCCTTCAACGCCGCCCGCCGGACCGCCATCCAGGGCGCGGTCGAGGAGGCGACGCTGCGCCGCAGCATCAGCGAGGTATTCCTCAACCTGGCCCGGCGAAACCAGGCACTGCTGCACCGGCAGCTCAGCCTGCTCGACGCCATGGAGCGCCGGATCGCCGAACCGGACGAGCTGGAGGACCTCTTCCGCCTCGACCACCTGGCCACCCGCATGCGCCGTCACGCCGAAGGCCTGATCATCCTCTCCGGCCAGGCGCCCGGCCGTGGATGGCGGAACCCGGTCCCGGCGGTCGACGTCGCCCGTGCCGCCGCGGCCGAGGTCGAGGACTACGCGAGGGTCAACGTCGCGGCCATGCCGCGCGTCGCCATCGCCGGCCCCGCCGTGGCGGACCTCATCCACCTGCTCGCCGAGCTGATCGAGAACGCCACGCTGTTCTCCCCGCCGGACACGACGGTGCAGGTCGCCGGGCAGATCGTCGCCCACGGCTTCGCGATCGAGGTCGAGGACCGCGGGCTGAGCATGGATCCCGCCATCCTGGCGCACGCCAACGAGCGGCTGGCGAACCCGCCCGACTTCGATCTGTCCAACAGCGCCCAGCTCGGCCTGTTCGTGGTCGGCCGGCTCGCTCAGCGGCACTCCATCCAGGTCACGCTCCGCACGTCGCCCTATGGCGGGACGACCGCCATCGTCCTGCTCCCCGAGTCGATCGTCGTCCGCAGCGGCGACCAGGCCGAGCTCGGCGGCCCGGGCCGGCTCGCGATGACCCGCCGCGGCGAGGACGCGCTCGTCCCGATCGGCGCCATCGGCCCGCCCGCCTACGGCAACGGGACCTCCGACACCGGCCCGATGCCGCTGACGCGCGGCGGCGACCGGCCGCCACTCCCCCAGCGCCATAACGATGCCGCGCCGGCCGAACACGACGCCTCCGTCCAGGAGGCGAACCGGTACGACGCGAAGCCGTATGAGACGGGCCCGCGGGAGACGAACCCGTACGACACCGGCCCCTACGACGCACCCCGGCGCGACACGGGCCCGTACCAGGCGAACCAGTACGACTCCGGCCACTACCCCGGTACCCACGACGACGGTGGCAGCGCGTTCGGCGGCAACGGCAGCGCGTACGGCTCCGGCGGCGGCAACACCGGGCAGTGGGCGGCCCCGGCCACCGAGGCGGCCCAGGGCCGGCCGTCGCTGCCCCACCGCCAGACGGAACAGCCCACAGAAGGCCGGCCGCCGCTGCCCCGGCGCCACAACGAGCCGGCCGCGGAGGCTCCGCAGCGCCGGTCCGTGTTCGAGCCGGCCCAAGAGCCCGAAGCGGCCCCGCCGCCCGCCGCCCAAGGCGGCGGTCCGGCACCCGCCGCACCCGCCGCCGAAGGCGGTAAGCCCACACTCCCGCGGCGCGTGCGCCAGGCCAACCTGGCGCCGCAGCTTCGCGACGAGGTGGAACCGGTGGGCGACGCCGCGAGCGACGAGCGTTCACCGGAGGAGCTCCGCACGATGCTGAGCTCCATTCAGAAGGGCTGGTTGCGCGGTCGCTCGGACGCCGAGCAGGCCGCCACCGGCCACGAAGAGGAGGACATCTGATGTCAGCGGGTTCTGCGGGGGAACTCACCTGGCTCCTGGACAATCTCGTCAACCAGGTCGCCCAGGTGCGGCAGGCTGTCGTGCTGTCCAGTGACGGTCTGCTGGTCGGCGCGTCCAGGGGCCTGACGCGGGAGGACGCCGAGCATCTGTCGGCGGTGGCCGCCAGCTTCCAGAGCCTCGCCCGCAGCGCCGGACGTCAGTTCGGCGGCGGAGCCGTGCGCCAGACCATCGTCGAGATGGACCATGCGTTCCTGTTCGTCACCGCCGCTGGATCCGGCGCGTGCCTGGCCGTGCTGGCCGCTTCGGACGCCGATGTCGGCTTGATCGCGTACGAGATGGCGATGCTGGTCAAGCGCGTGGGCCAGCACATGTCCACTCTTCCGCGCTCGGCCGTGGAATCGTGAGGCTCAATGAGCGAGCCGAGCGAGCACATCGACGCGGCGGCGCCGGCCAGGCGGCATCGCGCCGCCGGACCGGTCGCCTCCGGCGGGCGGAGCGGGCCGCTGAACGCTGCGGCGCCGCTCGAGCGGCGCCGACCCTCCAGGCGAGGCGGTTGAATGAGCGAATGGCTCGACGACGAGGCCGGGCCGGTCGTCCGGCCGTACGCGCTGACGGGGGGCCGTACCCGGTCCTCCCGGGAGGGCTTCGACCTGATCGCGATCATCGCGACGGCCGCGACGTCCTCGTTCGCGCCGCCCGCTGCCGGACCCGAGCACCTCGCCATCCTCGAGCTGTGCGTGCGCCCGCTCTCGGTGGCCGAGGTGTCCGCGAAAATGAGGCTTCCCCTCGGCGTGGTCCGGGTCCTCCTGGGTGATCTACTCGATCACGGGCTGATCGCCGTGCGCCGGCCCGAGCCGGACAATCGTCTTCCCAATGAACGGCTTTTGAAGGAAGTGCTGAATGGACTCCAAGCGCTCTGACCCCTCCCGGGGCGCTGCCATGCCGCTCGCCGTGAAGATCCTCGTGGCGGGTGGTTTCGGCGTCGGCAAGACCAGCATGGTCGGCGCGGTGAGCGAGATCAGGCCGCTGCGCACCGAGGAACAGCTCACCGACCGCAGCGTCGGCGTCGACGACGTGTCCGGCGTGGAGCGAAAGACCACGACGACCGTGGCGATGGACTTCGGCCGCATCACCATCCGTGACGGCCTCGTGCTCTACCTGTTCGGCACGCCCGGACAGGACCGCTTCTGGTTCATGTGGGACGAGCTGGCCCTCGGTGCCCTCGGCGCCGTGGTGCTGGCCGACACGCGGCGGCTGGCCGACAGTTTCCCCTCCATCGACTACTTCGAGCGCCGACGGCTCCCGTTCATCATCGGGGTCAACTGCTTCGACGGTGCGCTCCGCTACGACAGCGATGAGATCCGGGCCGCCCTCGACCTCGACCCGAAGATCCCCGTGATCCTCTGTGACGTGCGCAAGCGCGAGTCCGGCAAGCAGGTGCTGATCACGCTGGTGGAGCATGTGCTGACCGTGATGGCCGAACGCCAGCGCCAGCCGGGCACCGCCGTCCGCTAGAGAGCCTTGAGCTCATCGAGCGCCTCGCCCATGTAATCCACGATGGTCCAGACGTCGGGGACCATGTCCCGGCAGGCCACGACGCCGATGTCGAGACTGCCGTTGTAGGAGAAGACGGTGATGTTCAGGCCGCCGCTCAGGTCGCTGATCACCGATATCGGGAAGTAGCCGAGCACCTCGGCGCGGCAGAGGTACAGCGGGAACTGCGGCCCGGGCACGTTCGAGATCACGAGGTTGATCGGCGGCAGGGCGGCCGGGGCGAGACGGAAGAGCGCCCTGGCCGCCAGGCTGCCGAACGCGGGCGGCACCACGGAGGTCAGCTCCTCCAGCCACTGGTCCGGTGTGGCGACGAAGCGCTCCTTGGCCGTGCTCATGATGTCCTCGACCGCCGCGACCCGTTCCCGCGGGTCCGCGAGGTGGGTGGGCACGGGCGTGAACATGGCCGAGACCTGGTTGCCGTGGCTGTCGTCCTCCAGGGCCCGGGTGGAGACCGGCACGGCGGCGACGAGCGGCCGGTCGGGCAGGGCGTCGTGGTCGATCAGCCATCGCCGCAGGGCCGACGCGCACAGCGCCATGACGACGTCGTTGACACTGACGCCGAGGGCACGACGGACCTTCTTGACCTCCTCCAACGGCAGTGAGCCGAACGCGACGCGGCGGTGCGCGGTCACGGGCCCGTTGAACGGAGTACGGGGGACGCTCAGGCTCGGCGGCGGCGGCACGTCGCCGGTGCGGGCGGCGGCGCGCCCCGTGCCGGCGACGAGACCGATCCCAGGCAGCCGCGCGACGATCGGCAGGGCGTCCAGATGCGGGACCGCGCGCAGCAGCGCACCCGCCGTGCGGAGGGGATGCACGGCGGCGCGGACAGCGGCGCCGGCGAGCATCTCCCACTGCCCCGGCGGCCTCTCGGGATGCCACTCCTCTTCGGCGGGCACCTCACGCGGCTCGGGCTCCGGGTCCAGCAGGGCGGCCACGATCTGCGCGGCCGAGACGCCGTCGATCAGGGCATGGTGCACCTTGACGTACAGCGCGATGTGGCCGTCTTCCAGGCCCTGTACGAGGTACATCTCCCACAGCGGCCGGCTCCGGTCCAGCGGGCGCTGGTGCAGCCGCGCTATCTGCTCGCGGAGCTGCTCGTCGTCGCCGGGCGCCGGCAGCGCGATCTCCCGTACGTGGAACTCCAGATCGAAGTCCGGGTCCTCGATCCAGTACGGATGGTCCAGCCCGAGCGGAACCTCGACCAGCCGCCAGCGGAACTGTTCGACCAGGTGGAGCCGCCGGCGTACCAGGTCGATGAGGTCGTCCAGCGTCAGCCCGCCGGCGGGAGCCCCGGACGCGTCGAGAATCGCCAAACCGGCGATATGGGCGACCGTTCCGCCCGACTCGACATTGAGGAACTGTGCGTCAAGAGCGCTGAGCTGGCGCATGGGCTGACCTCTCCAACTTGCCGGAACATTGTCGTTCTGTCCTAGTTGGCCCCGTTCATAACTTCAACGGCCTGGCTCATCGGGGTCGATCCGGAATTCGGGCAGAAAGCAGAGAACCGCCGAGAAGACTGGTGTCAGCTTCCGGCCATGGAGAGAATGGGCCTGGTGTCTTTACTCACTGAGAGTTATGGTGCGAGACCATGCCCGATGACCCCTCTTCTTCCCCCAAGGACGGGACCCAGTCCCCATCGGCCGACGCCGATGGGGCGATCGCGGCATCCCTCGAAGAGATACGCGCCCTGCTGGCCGACCTGACGAAGACGGCCGGCCGGGAGCACGACCGGGCCGCGCACCGTGAGAAGATCATCGACCGGCTGCACGAGGACAACCAGCGGCTGCGCCACAGCGAGCTGCAGGCCGCCTTCGAGCCGGTGCGCACCGCGCTGTACCGCCTCTATGACCTGGTCCGGCGTGAGTCGGAGCGGGAGACGGCGGACCCCGCCCACGTGCCGAAGCTCCTGGCGGCGATCGCCGACGAGCTGGCCGAGATCATCGCCCGCACCGGCGTGGAGCGCATGCCCGTGGAAGAGGGCGACCCGTTCGACCCGGCGCGGCACCGCCCCGCCGGCACCCGCGCCACCGGCGACGCGGAGCTCGACAGCACCATCGTGACGGTCCAGCGAGCCGGATTCATCCGTGGCGACAAGGTCGTACGACGTGCCGAGGTGATCATCGCCCGGGCGACGGCCGAACCGGTCGAAGGAGATTGAGATGGCTGTCTACGGAATTGACCTGGGCACGACCCATTCGTGCATCGCACGCATGGGCGACATCGGCCGCCCCACGGTCCTGCGCAACATGGAGGGCACCGACACGACACCGTCCGTGGTGTACTTCGAGTCCGGCGACAACGTCATCGTCGGCGCCCCGGCCAAGGACACCGCGGTGCTCTCCCCCGACCTCGTGGTGAGCCTGATCAAGCGGGACATGGGGCACGAGGTGACGCGCGAGCTGCACGGCCGCGACTACTCCCCCGAGGAGATCTCCGCGTTCGTCCTGCGCAAGCTGGTCGCGGACGCGGGGGCCACCACCGGCGAGGAGGCCGCGGACGTCGTCATCACGGTGCCCGCCTACTTCGGCGCGGCGGAGCGCGACGCCACCCGCAAGGCGGGGCGGATCGCCGGCCTGAACGTCATCGACATCATCTCCGAGCCGATCGCCGCCGCGATCACCTACGGCGTCCTCAACCCTCCGGCGGAGGCTGATCCAGAGGCGGATCCCGGGAAGACCGGCCCCGCGGCGGCCGAGCGCGGCCACGGGGGTGAGACACGGCAGGACCGCACGATCCTCGTGTACGACCTCGGCGGCGGCACCTTCGACACCACGGTGATCACCCTGCGCGGGGGCGACATCAGCGTCGTCTGCACCGACGGCGACCACGAGCTCGGCGGCGCCGACTGGGACGCCCGCCTCGTCGAGTATCTCGCCGAGCGGTTCGCCGAGGAGCATCCCGATGTCGGCGACCCGCTCGACGACAAGCACACCGAACAGCAGCTCCGGCGCGACGCGGAGGACGCCAAGAAGGCCCTGTCGCTTCGCACGCGGCACGTCGTGCGGGTCATGCACCAGGGCCGGGTGGCCACGATCGAGCTGACCCGCGACAAGTTCGAGGAGATCACCAATGATCTGCTCGACCGCACCATCGAGATCACCGGCCGGACCCTGGTGACCGCCGCCGAGAAGGGCGTGGCCGACTACGACGACCTCGTGCTGGTGGGCGGGTCCACGAAGATGCCCGCCGTACCCCAGCGGCTGACCAGCGAGCTGTCGCTGAACCCGAAGCTGCAGGACCCCGACCTCGCCGTCGCCAAGGGCGCGGCGCTGTACGCCTTCGAGGAGACCTACCGGCAGCTGCTGGCCAAGGGCGAGTCGGACAAGGCCCTCGACCTGGCCTCCAGGGCCGGCCTGTCCGACACCGAGCAGGAACGCATCGCGGCGCGCCAGATCACGACCGTGGCCTCCCGTGCCTTCGGCGTGATCGCCCTGGACCCGGCCACCGACCAGGAGCACGTCGTGCACCTGGTGCACGCCAACGACGCGCTGCCGCGTGGCAAGTCCCGCGAGTTCGGCACGGTCGAGCAGGACCAGACCATCGTCAAGATCATCGTGGTGGAGCAGGCGGGCAGCGCCGAGTCGACGGAGGTCGCCCACAACAACCCGATCGCGGACGGCGAGCTAAAGATCCCGCTCGGCAAACCGGCCGGTTGGCCCATCGAGGTCACGTTCGCCCTCGACACCTCCGGCCTGCTGCACGTCACCGCGGTGGAGAAGGAGACGGCGGAGGAGCTCACGCTGGACGTCCGCGTCGGCGGCATGTCCGAGGACGAGGTGACCAGGTCGCGTACCGACCTGTCCCACGTGCGCGTGGACTAGCCCGCCTCAGATGGTCTTTGACGAACAGCGCTATGTCCGTGAGGTGCTGGAGCCCGCCCGGGCAGCCGGCAACCAGCCGCCCGACGATCTGCGCGTGCGGTACGCCCTGGCGGAGCCGCTCGTGGCCCGTGAGGTGGCCGCCAGCGTCAAGCGCGTCCGGATGTGCTGGCGCAAGGCCCGTGGCCAGCTGCGTTTCCGGCGGCTCATCGACCGCCTCGAGGGCGACCACCTGAAGCTCACGCCGCTGTTCGAGCGGGCGGCGGCGGGCGACCTGACGGCGCTGCGTGCCGAGCTGGCCACGACGGGCGAGAAGGCCGGCCGGCGCCGCGAGGAGCTACGCCATCGGCTGCTGGACGCCGCGGGCGAGATGAAGATGCTCACCGCCGGCGACCTGCGTGAGATCGGCGGGGAGGCCGCCGAGCTGGCCCGCGCGGCCGGCATCGAGATCCGCGCGGCCGACGCGCTGCCCGACGCGCCGCCCTACGCCGGCTACCCGCGTGCCCGTGACGCGCTCGACGCGCTCGGCCTGCGCCACCTGCGCGAGTTCCTCACCGGCGAGCCGCGGGCGGGTCGCGTGCTCGGTGAGGTCACCGACCTGCGGCCCTGGATCCAGCGGGTGAGCGAGCAGTGGAGCCGCCGCCCCCACGACGGCAACCGCACCAACGCCGACACCGTGCTGATCGCCCTCAAGCAGGCCGGCGACCACCTCGCCGAGCTGATCCTGTACGACGTGGTGGCCCGGCTGCGCGAACGCCACCAGCAGCGGGCCTCCGAGGGCGCACTGCTCCGGTTCGCCACCGGTGATCTCGGGGTGGACGACGGCGACGCGCGGCGGCTGGTCTTCGCGGTGCTCCGGGAGAGCGGCCCGCAGGGCGGCCTCGCCGCCCGGCTGCGCGACCTCATCGATGCCGGAGAGGTGCACGCCGCCGCAGAGCTCGCCGCGGTGACGGGACCGGCGGAGCTCACCGGCGACGCGGAGATCCTCGCGGGCGAGGCACGGCGGCGGATCTCGGCGGCGACCGCCCTGCGACAGGAGGCCGCCCGGCTCGTGCTGTCCGACCCCGACGAGGCGTGGCTGCGGCTGGCCGACGCGCTGCGCCTGGTCGGCGATCTGCCGGGCGCGGCCGACCTGCAGGCCGGGCTGCCACCTCGCGCGCCCGGGCGGGTGGAGGCCGTCGCCGACGGCACCGAGGTGGCGCTGTCGTGGCCGCCGACACCGTCCCGGGTCGGCGAGATCACCTATGTCGTCACCCGCTGCCTCGGCCGCGTTCCCCGGCACCCCGGGGACGGCGAGCCGCTGCCCGCCGGGGACGGCTTCGCCCGCGACCCGGCACCGCCGCTCAACGCCCCCGTCTTCTACGCGGTGTTCGCCGTCCGCGGCACGGCGGCCTCCGCCCCCGCCGTGGCCGGGCCGGTGCACGTACGCCCGGAGCCCTCCCAGGTCTTCCTCAGAGCCTCGGACGGCGTGGTGGCGGCCGGCTGGACCTGCCCGCCGGAGGCGGTGCGCGTCCTGGTCACCCGCGACGGCACGCCGATCCCGGCCGAACGCACCGGCTTCCGCGACGAGACGGTCCGCAACGGCACGACGTACCACTACCGGATCGCGGCCGCGTACCTCAGCGCGGACGGCCACGAGATCATCACCTCCGGCGTGCACGCGGCGGCGACACCCGCCGCGCGGCCCGACGCGGTCGGCGAACTCACCGTCGAGCAGGACCCGGCGGGGCACCTGGTCGTCACCTACGACGAGCCCCGGCACGGCCGGGTGGAGATGGTGGCGATGAGCGGCCCGCCGCCCTGGCCGGCCGGCACGACGCTCTCGGTGGAGGAGGTGCGCAGGGCCGGCCGGGTGCTGCGCACCGCCCCGGTGCCCGGCGGCGTGGCGGTCCGTACCGGTCCGGGCGTGCTGGTCGCCGTCTCGGTGAGCGGTGACGTCGCCACGATCGGCGCGCATCGGGAGCACGTGAGCCTGACCCCGCCGCGCGAGCTGATCACCCAGCGGCGCGGAGAGGTGATCATGCTGGGTTTCGACTGGCCGCCGGACGTCACCGAGGCGGAGGTCCGCTGGTGGTCCGGCGACGGCGAGACGCGCCGCCTGCCGGTCGGCCGGGCCGGTTACGACGCCCATGGCGGCGTACGCCTCGCGTCTTCCGGCGACGAAGCGGTCACGATCGAGGTGGCCGCCGCGGCGACCGCGTACGGTCACCGTGTCACCGGCGCACCGGTCACGGCCGTGGTGCCCGCCCGTACCATCGTCGACTACCAGCTGAAACGGTCCCGGCTGCGCGGCCCGCTGGTCCTCACGCTCACCACCGCGGTGCCCGCCCGGCTGCGGCGGCTCGTGCTGGTGGCGCGGTCCGGGCCGATGCCGCAGCGGTCCGGCGACGGCGAAACGGTGATGAGCTGGGACGACCTGGACGTACCGGCACGGTTGGAGGTCGCCATGCCGCGACTGTCCCGGCCGTTCTGGCTGCGCTGCTTCGCCGAAGACGGGACAATCGAGCTGCGCGACCCCCCGGTCCGCCACCTGAAGGTGGGCTGATGCCGTCCATCACGTGTCCCTACTGTTTCGCGCGCGTGCCCGCCGAACGCATCGCGTTCCGCTGTGCGGGCAGCCCCGGGCGCGGTCCGGGCTGCGCTCCCCGCCTCGACACCGAACTCGCCGTCTACACGGGCTCGCCGGCGGCGGCCTCGCTCCCCCCTGTCTTCGACCCCCCTGACGGCGGGCGCTTGGGCATGGGCAGAGGCGCCCAGCGCCGCGCGGCCTGCCCCGAATGCGGGCAGAACACCGCACGCCGCGTCTGCCCCGAGTGCCACAACCCGCTGCCGGGGGCGTACTGCGAGACCCCCGGGAAGATCGTCGCATTGGTCGGGGCGAAGAACTCCGGTAAGAGCACCTACATCGCGGTGCTGCTGCACGAGCTGTCGCACCGCATCGGCGCCGAGCTGGGCACCTCCCTCGTCGCCTGCGACGACCGCACCATCGAGCGCTACAAACGCGACTTCCACCGTCCCCTCTTCGGCGACCGGCGGCTGCTGCCCGCGACGGCCAGCGCCGTGACGACCCCCCGGGATCCACTCGTCTACCTGCTCACCCGCACCCGGCGACGGCGCATGCGGCAGCAGGACATGTCGCTGACGCTCGTGCTCTTCGACACCGCCGGCGAGGACCTGCGCAGCCGTGACGTGACCGACCTGCACCTGCGCTATCTCGCGGCGGCCGATGCGATCATCTTTCTGGTCGACCCGCTGGAGCTGACCGGCGGCGGCGATCCCGACGGTGACCCCATCAACGTCATCGCCCGCGTCACCGATCTGCTGCGCGCCGGCCGGGACGTCCCGCACGGCAGAAAGCTTCCCGTGCCCGCCGCGGTCGCCCTGACGAAGATCGACGCTCTGCCACTGGACGGCGCGCTGCAGCAGAACCGCGCCCTGCCCGCCGTACTCGACCTCAACGACCGGGAGGCCGTGCACGAGCAGGTCCGGGCGCTGCTGTACGACTGGCAGGCCGGTGAGCTGGACCGTTACCTGGGCCACGAGTACGCCGACTATGGGCTGTTCGGCGTCTCCGCGCTCGGCGGCGTGCCGCGCGACGGTGCGGTGGGCACCGGTGGCATCCGCCCGTACCGCGTCGAGGATCCGCTGCTGTGGCTGCTGCACCAGTTCGGGATGCTCAGCGGAGCCCGCTGATGGCGTGGGACCTGCGGTACACCTCCGCGGAGTCGGGCCCGACCGGCCGCTCCGGATTCCAGTTCGTCGCCGCCAGCCCGGGCACGCCTCCCGAAGTGACGCGCGCCGTCACGCCGTACATGGCCTACCGGCCGCCGCCGGACGCACCGTCCGCCCCCGGCCCGGAGGAGCTGGCCGGTTTTCCCACCGCGCTCGCCTACGGCCGGGAGGGCGACTACGCGGTGCTGGTCCGCTGCCGCTACACCGGACGGGACTACTCCGGCCGGTACGGCAACTTCCGCGGGCACGCCGTCGTGGCGACCGAGCAGGAGATGGAGGGCCTGCGGCCGATCGAGCTGTGGGGATCGCCGATATGGGCCGGTCCCGCCGGTCAGGTCCCCGACCTCGTCCCGGGCGAGGCGTTCGACCCTGAGTCGCTCGTCGGATGGGTCGCCCGCGAGCGCGCCCACGACCTGCTCGCCGCGCTTCTCGACGCCGTGACGGCGGCGCTCGCCGGCGGCCACGGCAGGGTCGTGCTGGTCGCCGAGGACGTCGAGCTGATCGCCCGATGGATCGCGCTCGTGTCGTACTCCCTGCCGTCCGAGCTGGCCGCCCGCGTCTCCTTCACCACCTACACCGCCGATCCCGAGAGCGCCCCGCAACTCATCGTCGGCACGGTACCGGCCGCCTGGCCGGGCAGGGGCTTCCGCCTCGACGAGCCCTTCACGGCCGCGCGGCCCGGCCGGTTCGCCACCGTGGTCGCCGGCTGCTGGGGGTCCGGCGACCTGGACGGCATCGACGCCGTCGGCGAGCTCCTCACCGGAGGCGGACCGGGCACCGGCGCCCTGTCCGCGGCGGACGGCGCCGCGGCGCTGCTCGCGCTGTGCCGCGGCGACACCTCCGTCTCCCCCGAGGAGGAGTCGGCGGCGGCGGCCCTGGTCCGGGACGGCGGCGCGCCGGCCTGGGTCTGGCCGGCGGTGTCGGCCCGGCTCCCCCGGCTGGGCTTCGACCTCGCCGGGGCTCTCGCCGAGGTGGCGCCGGAGGTCGCCGAGCACTGCGTGCGGCTGGCCCTGGGCGATCCCGGCCTGCGGCGGCGGCTGCCCGCACTGCGCCTGCGCGACGGCCTGCCGGAGGACTTCCGGGCCGCGGTGGCCGCCGCGCCCGACCTCGACGCGCTGTCCGGGATCGTGTGCCTCGCCGACCGCGTGGGCGGCCGGATCCAGGCGGGCGAAGTGATCGCGGCGGCCGCG
>JAOPYL010000297.1 GCA_025964625.1 Actinoallomurus sp.
CCGCCCGTACCGGCCGTCTCACCATGCGAACTTGACCACCGCCGTGCTACTGTCCCGGCGCCTGTTCGGGTACTCGGGCTCCATCCTCGCGCCGCTGATTTTCGCCGCGACGGCCCTCTACTACGGAGTTTTCGAGGGGTCGGTCGTCGCCGTCACGCTGAAGAGTTACTTCCACGTCGGCGACATTCGGCTCTGGTACCTCCTCGTCGTCCTCTACAGCGTCCCCCTGGTGCTCGGCGGGGTCCGGACCTGGATGGACAAGTTGAACGGCGTGCTTCTGCCCGTCTACGTCGCTGGGCTAATCGCTGCGGTGATCTGGGCGAACGTCAAGCAACCGGGCACCCTCCACATCCCTGACCCGGGACTGCACCTCGCAGCGCCCGGTTGGGTGTGGGCCTTCACCCTCTATATGGGGGTGTACATCCTGATGATGTACACGATGGACTTCGCACGCTTCAGCAAGCGTGAGGACGCGAACTTCCACGGGACCGTCACGTTCGGCCCGATCTTCTACTTCGCCACCTATCTGGGCACCGGGCTGGTCGGCATCTTCCTCACCGCGACCGTTCCCGGCGTGCTCAGCAGCGCAAAAATCACCGAAACCGGGATCGTCGACGCGATTCTGAAGACGATGGGTGTTTATGGTCTGCTGCTCATTGGGGTGAGCCAGACCCGCATCAACACCGCGAACCTATACCTGGCGTCGACCAACCTGGAGGCGTTTGTCTCCCGGATCCTCAAGGTGACGCTGCCGCGTATGGTGTGGGCGGGCGTGGCCGGGGTGCTGGTCTACGCGCTCATGCTGACCGATGTGCTGTCCTACCTGGTCCGGGCGCTGAGCTGGCAGGGCGTGTTCGTGGTGGCCTGGGTGGCGATCGCGCTGACTCATATCGCACTGACTCGCAAGGACACCTCCATCCCGGAGTTCCGGCCGGGCCGGTTGCGGCCGGTGACCCCCGCCCTCGCTGTGTGGGTGGGTGTCTCGATC
The DNA here is from genome assembly GCA_025964625.1 of Actinoallomurus sp. Taxonomy (GTDB): domain Bacteria; phylum Actinomycetota; class Actinomycetes; order Streptosporangiales; family Streptosporangiaceae; genus Actinoallomurus. The sequence continues at coordinate 989 of JAOPYL010000297.1, forward strand.
CTCGGCATCGTGCTGGTGGAGTTTGGCGGCACCTTCGGAGCGACCTGGTCGGCGCCGATCACCTTCGTCCTCAGTGCGCTGCTCTACGCGGCCGTCGCCCGGTTCGACGTCATCCTCAAGCGTGGCGGGGACCCCAGGGACGAGGTCGACGACCCGTGGGAGACCCGAATCCGGTGCCATGCCTGCGACAAGTCGTACATCGCTCTGGAGATGGACCGCGATCCGAGCGCCGGCAATCAGGCGATCTGCTCTGGTTGCGCATCCGCCAGTGCCCAGTTCTACCGGGCAGCAGTCGCGCAGAGCACCGCAAGCCTGCGCAGCTGACCGGTCGTCAGGGCCGACCCCCGCTGCCGCCGCGCAGCAAGGCTCCTGGAAATCAGGGAGGTAATCCGCATGGGCCCGTTCCTGTGCACGACGTCCGACGTCCCCGAGGGCGGCAGGAAGTCAGTGCAGCCCGAATCGCTGCCTGAACTGGTCGTCTGCAATGTCGCCGGGACGTTCTACGTCCTGGCCGCCACCTGCAGCCACGGCGAGGCTTCCCTTGCGGCCGGCCGCCTTCTGGGCTGCGAACTGGAGTGTCCGCTGCACGCCGGGCGCTTCGACGTCACCACGGGAGGAGCGACGCGGCGACCGGCGAAGAAGCCCGTGGAGACCTACCAGTGCGTGGAGCAGGACGGAGGGCTGTACCTCACCGATGCGGCGTCCTCGGCCGCCTCCGCGTCTCAAGCGGCTTGACCGCGGCACGGACAGCCACCGCCCAGGCACTGACACACCCGCACATCGACACACCACGTGACGTCCAAGCCGCCGAGATCCTCGGCCGACCTAGGAGATGGCATGACGGAAGTGAAGGAACGCATCAATCCGCCGTTGGACGCGCCCGACGCCGCCGAGGAGCAGTACCGGTGGAACCGGCGCTACCCCGAACTGGGCACCGGGCCGATCACCACCGACCGCTTCCTCTCCGAGGAGCACTTCGAGCGCGAGCGCAAGCTGGTCTTCGGCAAGTCGTGGCTGAACATCGGCAGCGTCCATGACTTCAGCGGGAACGGCTCGTTCTTCGTACGGGACATCGCCGTCCTGGACGTCTCCCTGCTCGTCGTGCAGGACGAGCAGGGAACGGTCAGGGCGTTCCACAACGTCTGCTCCCACCGGGGCAACAAGCTGGTCTGGGAGAAGAGCGGGCCGTGCCCGTACCTCTTCGCCTGCCGCTTCCACGGCTGGGGCTACAAGCAGGACGGCGCCCTGGCCTCGGTGCCCGACGAGGGAGAATTCCACTTCGGCTCGGACGACAAGAACCCTGGCAAGGACGGGCTGGGGATGGTGCCGGTCCGCACCGAGGTGTGGAAGGGCTTCATCTTCGTCAACCTCGACGCCTCCGGCACGGACTCCCTCGCAGAGCACCTGGGCCCGCTGGGCGAGTCGCTCAAGGACTTCCCATTCGACGCGCTGGAGCTGCGCCACCGGTACGACGTCTCCGACGAGGCCAACTGGAAGGTCATCCTCGACGCGCAGAACGAGATCTATCACCTGCCGATGCTGGCGCCGCTCCACCGCTTCCTCGGCGGAGGCGCCTTCGCCACCAACGAGGACGGCTACACCCGGCTACTGGACTTCGAACGGCTCGGGCTACACACGGTCTTCACCTCCGATTCCGACATCGAGTGGGTGGACACCCCGATGCGGACGGCCGTCGCGAAGGCGCATCCGGACGGGGGCCTCACCACCCTCCCGATCCGCGGCCCCTTCGTCTTCCATGTGCTGTTCCCCAACATGGTGCTCGGCTTCCTGGGTGACTTCATGTTCACCTACAACGTCTGGCCGGAATCGGTGGACAAGTCGGTATGGGAGATCCGGATGCACTTCCCGCGTCCGGACACCCTCGCCGACCGGGTCATCCACGACCTGATGAAGGTCCGGTTCCGCGACCTGCTCTGCGAGGACGTGACCGGCCACGCCGCCCTGCAGGTCGGTCTGAAGTCCCGTGCCCGCGACGTGTTCGTGGTCGGGGACCAGGAGGTCCAGATCCGCAGCTTCCACCAGAACCTGGACGAATACATGGAGCGAGGTAACCGTGGCTGAGAAAACCGCGCAGATCACAACCGAGCCCGCCGTGGCACTGCCCGAGAGGTTCACGGGGCTGGTCCGGTTCAGCGATTGGATCGTCTCGACCGAGGCCGGTCGCATCGAGCGCCGCCTCACCGTGGAGATGGCCGCGTGCCGGGAGTTCTACGACGCCATGATGGTCGAGCTGGACGACATCATCACGTATCTGCGGACCCGGCCGGGGGCCGATCCGTCCCCTCAGGACCAGGCCCTGCTCAACCTGGTGTTCTCGCTGCACGAAGTCGCCCAGGCCGTGGAGATCTACGACCAGGGAGCCGTCGTGGACGGCGCCGATGTGCGCCTGTTCACCTCGGTTCTGGAGCGCGGACCGGTGGGAGGGACCAATGGCTGACTTGAAGGTCGCCTTCGTCACCGGTGGCGGGTCCGGGATCGGCCGGGCGAGTGCGCTGACGCTCGCCCATGAGGGCATGGCGGTCGTGGTTGCCGACGCCGACGCGGAGGCCGCCGCCGCCACCGCCGCGGTGATCGTCGGCAAAGGCGGCCGGGCCGACCACATCCAGGTGGATGTGACCGACGAGGCGGGGGTACGAGACGCGGTGGCCTTCACCACCGACCGTTTCGGCCCCCTCAGCGCGGCTGTCAACAGTGCCGGTATCCAGGGCGAGTTGGCGCCGGCCGGCGAGTGCACGCGGGAAAACTGGGAGCGCACGCTCTCGGTGAACCTCACAGGCACCTGGCTGTGCATGAAGGAAGAGCTGGCGGCCATGCTGCCGGCGAAGTCCGGCTCGATCGTCAACCTCGCATCCAACTTCGGGCTCGTCGGCAAGCCGCGCATCCCCGCGTATTGCGCCAGCAAGCACGGGGTGGTTGGCCTCACGAAGTCGGCCGCGCTGGACTACGCGCAGCTCGGTATCCGGATCAATGCGGTATGCCCTGGTCCGATCAGCACACCGCTGCTGGACAAGCTCGCCACCGATGCCGGAGCCATGGGCAGCACTATGCGCAAGGAGGTCGAGGAGAGCGTGCCGATGGGGCGGCTGGGACGGGCGAACGAGGTCGCCGCGGCCATCGCCTGGCTGTGCTCGGCCACCGCTTCCTTCGTGACCGGTGCGGCCCTGCCCGTCGACGGCGGCTTCGTCGTCGGGTGACGTCAACACACGGCACACCCGCCGGTCGGCCGGGGCGGGCAGGGCGACACGCACCACTGCCCGTCCCGCCGGCCGCGCCGCCCGCCGCAACTGAGGAGTAGCCATGGAAGCGAATTTCCCGCAGGCCGCCCCCGTGGGCGCTGGCCGGTTCAGGCTGGTCGTCCGAAGATGGACCCGGGAATCGGAAGGGGTGGTCGCGCTTCTGCTCGCCGATCCGGAGGGCGCCGAACTGCCGAGCTGGGAGTCCGGTGCGCACATCGACCTGCACCTGCCGGGTCTGACCCGCCAGTACTCCCTATGCGGCGATCCGTCGGACCGTCGGCACTATCGGATCGGTGTGCGGCTGGAAACGGCTGGCCGCGGGGGCTCGCAGTTCGTCCATGAGTCGTTGCGTACCGGCGGCGAGGTTACCGTCGGGATCCCGCGCAACAACTTCCCGCTGGTGCAGGCCCCGGAATACCTCTTCATCGCGGGGGGTATCGGCATCACGCCACTGCTGCCGATGATCGCGCAGGTGCAGAGGACGGGCCTGCCCTGGCAGCTCGCCTACGGGGGCCGGAGCCGGGCGTCGATGGCCTTTCTCGACGAGCTCGCCCAGCACGGCGACCCGGTCCTGGTCCGGCCGCAGGACGAGTACGGCCTGTTGGACCTGTTCGGGCTGCTGGCCGACCCCGGCGAGCGGCATGTCTACTGCTGCGGGCCCGAGGCCCTGCTCGCCGCGGTGGAGAAGCAGTGTGCGGCATGGCCCCCCGGACGGCTCCACGTGGAGCGGTTCGCCGCCAAGGCGCCCGCGCCGGCCGGTGAGCAGCAGCCGTTCGAGGTGCAGTGCGTGGAGTCAGGTCTGACCGTGACCGTGCCGAGCGGGCAGAGCATGCTCAGCGCCATGCTGGCCGCCGGGGTGGACCTGAACTTCGAGTGCCTGACGGGTACCTGCGGCACCTGCGAACTCACGGTGCTCGACGGTGTACCTGATCACCGGGACTCGGTGCTCAGTCAGGAGGATCGGGACGCGGGCGAGCTGATCTTCCCTTGCGTCTCCCGGGCCCGCAGTGCGCGGCTGGTAGTCGAAGCCTGACCACTACTCGAACCCCAACTACCGGGCGTGCCCGCCCCGGTAGAGGTCTTCATTCACAGAAGGAGTCAACATCATGATCCGTCATGTTTTCCTGTGGAAAGTCGCCGACGGCAGCGACCCGGACAAGGTCATCGATTTGCTGACCCGGCTGTCGACGCGGATCCCGTCCCTGCGGAGCTGGGAGATCGGCAAGCACCAGGGCGACCCGGGCGACAACGGTGACCCTTGGGACGGCATGCTCATCTCCGACTTCGACTCCTGGCAGGGTCTTGCGGAGTACTCCGACCACCCCTTCCACCTGGAGGTGGTCCGGGAACTCAAACCCCTGGTCTCCGAGCGGGCCGTAGTCGACATCGAGCGGGAGAACGTCTGATGGGCGGAAAGGCAGACATCAAGGTAGCGACGAGCCCCTACGGCGAGAACGACCAACTGGGCGCGCTCAATCGCATGACGCCCGCCTCACAGGCGGCCATCATGGCCCGGGCCGACGCGTCCCGGATCTACGACCTGAGTATCGACTACTTCATCGGCATGCCGAGCTTCCAGGCGGCCGGCGACCCCTCATACCAGATCTTCATGAGCCACACGCCCAACGGCACCCCGGTGGACAACCTCAACGGCGCGGGACGGGAGGTCAACGAGCGGGTGTGCTACTCCGGGGACGTGATCTTCATGTACACCCACACCGGCACCCATATCGACGCCCTCAACCACTTCGGCGTCGATGGGAAGATCTACAACAACTTCACCGCCGACGAGCATCTGGGCAGCCGGCACTGGGACCGCGGTGGCGCCGAGCAAATCCCGCCGATCGTGGCCCGCGGGGTAATGCTGGACATCGCCGCCCTCACCGGCGTGGAGTGCCTGCCGTCCTCCTACGCGATTACGGTGGAGGACTGCCGGCAGGCCCTCAAGGAGACCGGTCTGACGCTTGAGGGAGGCGATATCGCGCTGATCAGGACCGGCCGGATGGCCTACTGGCCGGACGGGTCGAAGGTACTGGGCAACCCTCCCGGACTGAGCCTGGACGCGGCTCGGTGGCTGACCGCGCAGGGCATCATCGCCATCGCGGCAGATCAGGAGTGCGTGGAGGTTGGACCCTCCGAGCACGAGGACAACTGGTTGCCCGGGCACTGCCACTTTCTCGCCGAAGCCGGGGTCCCCATGATCGAGCTCGTCAACCTGGAGGAACTCGCACGCGACGGCGTCAACGAGTTCTGCCTGGTGGCGGCTCCGATCCGGCTGCGCGGTGCCACCGGCGCCCCGCTGCGCCCGCTGGCCATGGCTCTGCGGGACTGACCGTCCGTCACTCGAGTCGGAAGTAAGGCCTCACCGTGACGGAGCTCGTTGGAGGTCCGTCCGGTGCTTCCGCCGCGCCGCCGGAGCCGCAATGCTCCGGCGGCGCGGAGGTCGTCACGATAGAGATCGACGTCGCGGAGCTGACTGCCTACCGTGAGGGGTTCCCGGTGCTGGCCGACCGGCGTCTGCGGCCGCGGCCGATTGCACCTTACCGATACCACGACCGACGGGACATCAGATGACAGACTCCGATACTGCGGCGTCCACCGCCGTCGCCCTCCCCGGCCTGGCCAACCCGGACCGCCGCGTCGTCACCGTATGGTCGGACATTGGCTGCCCCTGGGCGACTCTGGCGCTGATCACCCTCCACGACCGGGCCCGGGCGCGGGGAGACGCACTGCTGGTGGACCACCGCGCGTTCCCCCTCGAACTGTTCAACCGCCGTCCCACTCCCAAACCGGTGGTCGACACGGAGGTGGAGGCCCTGGTCCGCCGCCTTCCGGAACTCGGATGGACGCCATGGGCCGCCCTCGACTCCACCTATCCCGTGACGACCCTCCCAGCCATGGAAGCCGTCCAGGCCTGCAAGCTGCCCGAGATCGGGGGTCTTCCGGCGAGCGACGAGTTGGACGCCGCCCTGCGCAGGGCCTTCTATCAGGACGGCCGCTGCATCAGCGTCCACGCGGTCATTCTGGACGCGGCTGAGGAGTGTCCTCACGTTGACGCCGAACGGTTGGCGGCAGCGCTTGCACAAGGGGTCGGACGGGCGGCCGTCTACCAGCAGTGGAGCATCGCCCAACGGCCCGAGGTGGACGGCAGCCCGCATCTGTTCACCATCGGCGGCCTCGACGTCCACAATCCAGGCGTCACCTACCACTGGGCGGGCACCTCCGCAGACCGGGTCCTTCACCTCGATGATTATCGTCTTGAGTGGGCGGACGAGCTGTTGAATACCCTCGCGGACGGCTGATGACCGGATATAACGACTCACCCCACCGGTTCCTCGCCCTCGCAACCCGCTCATAGAGCCGTCAGAGCAGCACAGAAAGACCGATGACCTCCGCCGACGGAATCGATCACAAGCGCCCGATGCGAGCCTTCGCGCAGACCGCGGGATTCGCCTCTGAACGGCGACGTAAGTGATGACTTAATCCGCGGTTGCGGGTGGGTGGACAGCGGTGGAGCATGACCGTCGCATGATGCGGCGACGGCGCCTCGCGGCTCCGTTGGGCGGAAGGGACACACGCCATGCGGGTCGAGTCGGATGGGCATAGCCGGGGCAATCCCCGCCTGTACGAGCTGTTCGAGAACGCGCCGAAGACGGGCAAGAGTCCCACCGTGTGGGCGTTTCCCGAGCTCGTGGACTTCCTGAAGGTCGCCGGCCAGCCGGTGCAGGGGCCGTGGCCGCCGCACCAGCGTCCGAGGCCCGACCCGGCGGAGGAGGAGTCGGGGCCGGTGGCCGTGCCGGATCCGGCGGCGGACGCCCGGCAGGATCCGAAGGCTTCCGGCCCCGCCGAATCGTGAGTCCTCTACCCCGGAGGTTGGTATGTATCCGTCGCGGTTCCGCTATGAGGCGCCACACTCGATCGAAGAGGCGGTCGGCCTGCTGCAGGCCGGGGACGGCGAGGCCAAGGTGCTCGCCGGGGGGCAGAGCCTCGTACCGCTGATAAAGCTGCGTTTCGCCTCGCCGGAGCTGCTGGTCGACATCAACGACCTGCCCGGCCTGGCCTACCACCGGGCCGATCCGGACGGCACGATCCGGGTGGGCGCGCTGTGCCGGCACGCCGACCTGGAAGGCTCCGCGCTGCTGGCCGACCGGCAGCCGACGATGGCCGCGGCCGCCCCCATGGTCGCCGATCCGATCGTCCGCAACCGCGGCACGCTGGTGGGGTCGCTGTGTCACGCGGACCCGCAGGGCGACTGGGCCGCCGTCGTCACCGCACTCGGCGGGCACGTCGTCGCGCAGGGGCCGGGCGGGCGCCGTACGATCCCGATCGGGAAGTTCGTCAACGGCCCGTTCCAGAACGCGCTCGCCTACGACGAGATCGCCGTCGAGGCGGTGATCCCCGCACCCGGGGGAACCCCCGCGGGCGGATACCTCAAGCTGGAGCGCCGGGTCGGCGACTTCGCCACCGCCGGTGCCGCGGTCGCCGTGGAGACCTCGGGCGACCTGGTGACACGCGCCGGGATCGCGCTGACCGGCGTGGGCGGGTCGACCATCGACGCGGCCGAGGCCGCCCAGGTTCTGGTGGGCCGGCCGCTGGGCGCCGAGGTCATCGCAGAGGCCGCCGATCTCGCCGCGCGGGCCGCGCAGCCGAAGTCCGACCACCGCGGCAGCGCGAAGTACAAGCGGCACCTGGTGCACACGTTCGTCGAGCGCATCCTCACCCGCGTCGGCGACACGACGGAGAGGGCGGCCTGAGATGGCACTGTTCGAAGAGATCGCCGCCGAGCCGTCCGAACCGGTTCCGGTCCGGCGGGTGACGATCAGCGTCAACGGAGAGCGGCGTACGGCCGATGTCGAACCACGGCTGCTGCTGGCCCACCTGCTGCGGCAGGGGCTGCGGCTCACCGGAACGCACATCGGCTGTGACACCACGAACTGCGGTGCCTGCACGGTGCTGTTCGACGGTAAGCCCGTCAAGAGCTGCACCATGCTGGCCGTGCAGGCCGACGGGCACGAGATCACCACCGTGGAGGGGCTGGGCGGCGCCAGCGAACTGCATCCGGTGCAGGAGGCTTTCAAGGACGAGCACGGCCTGCAGTGCGGGTTCTGCACGCCGGGCATGATGCTGGCCGCCAAGGCACTGCTCGACGAGGTGCCCGACCCCACCGAGGACGAGGTTCGCTGGGCGCTGTCGGGCAACGTGTGCCGCTGTACGGGTTACCAGAACATCGTGAAGTCGGTCCTGTCGGCTGCGCAGAAGCTGCAGGGGCAATCCGCCGCGGATGGGAGCTGAGGTCGTGACAGCACTGGACGAGATCAAGATCGGTGGAATGGGCGCACGCCGCCGGCGGGTCGAGGACAACCGGTTCATCCGCGGTCGTGGCAACTACATCGACGACATCGTGCTGCCCGGCATGCTGCACATGGAGATTCTGCGCAGTCCACTGGCGCACGCCCGGATCAACTCCATCGACACCAGCAAGGCCTGGGACATCCCCGGCGTACGGCTCGTGCTCACCGGCGAGATGATGGCGACCCGCAACCTGGCCTGGATGCCGACCCTGTCCTATGACACGCAGGCCGTGCTGGCCACCGACAAGGTGCGCTTCCAGGGCCAGGAGGTCGCCTGCGTGATCGCCGACGATCCCTACATCGCCAAGGATGCCTGCGAGGCGATCGTCGTCGACTACGAACCGCTGCCGGTGATCGTGAACCCGACGCAGGCGACGGCCGACGACGCCCCGCTGATCCGCGATGACAAGGAGAACCAGCCCGACAACGTCATCTACGACTGGGAGGTCGGCGACAGGGCCGGCACCGACCAGGCCTTCGAGCGGGCCGACCTGGTGTCCACGATCCAGCTGCACTATCCGCGTTCCCATCCGGCGCCGCTGGAGTGCTGCGGATCGATCGCCGACTTCGACCGGTCGACGTCCAAGCTGACCGTGTACATGACCACGCAGGCGCCGCACATCGTCCGTGCCGCGGTCGCGCTGATCGCCGAGCTGCCCGAGCACATGATCCGCATCATCTCCCCGGATCTCGGCGGCGGCTTCGGCAACAAGGTGCCGGTCTATCCCGGCTACGTCATGTCGATCCTCGCCTCGATCCTGACGGAGCGACCGGTCAAGTGGATCGAGGACCGTACCGGGAACCTGATCTCCACCGGGTTCGGCCGTGACGTGTACCTGCAGGGCGAGATGGCACTGCGCAGAGACGGCAAGATCCTCGGCGTCCGCATGCACACCGACGCCGACCACGGCGCGTTCTTCGGCGACGCGCAGCCGAGCAAGTTCAAGATCGGGCTGATGCACTCGGCGTTCGCCTGCTACGACATCCCGACCGCGCACCTGACCGCGCGGGGCATGTACACCAACAAGGCGCCGGGCGGCGTCGCCTACCGGTGCTCCTTCCGGGTCACCGAGGCGATGTTCTTCCAGGAACGCATGGTCCAGGCCGCGGCCGACGACCTCGGCATGGACCAGGCCGAGTTCCGCCGCCTCAACTTCGTCCGCGACGACGACTTCCCGCACCGCACCCCGTTCGGGTTCCTCACCGACTCCGGCCAGTACGGCAAGTGCCTGGACGTCGGCCTGAAGGCCGTGGGCTACCAGGACTTCCTCAAGCAGAAGGAAGAGGCGAAGAAACGGGGCCGGCTGCTCGGCATCGGCATCTCCACGATGACCGAGCCGCTCGGTGCGGGCAACAGCCGCGAGTACGACATCCTCGGCATCAAGATGTTCGACTCCGCCGAGCTGCGCGTGCACATGACCGGCAAGGCGATCCTGCGCACCGGCGCGAAGACGCAGGGCCAGGGCCACGAGACGACCTGGGCGCAGATCGTCGCCCATGAGCTCGGCCTGCCCGCCGAGGATGTCCTGGTCGAGGAGGGCGACACCGACACCGCCCCCTTCGGCATGGGCACCTACGCCTCGCGCAGCACCCCTGTCGCCGGGGCGGCCGTGGCGATGGTCTCCCGGAAGATCCGGGCCAAGGCCCGCAAGCTCGCCGCGCACCTGCTCGAGGTCTCCGAAGAGGACGTCGACTGGGAGCTCGGCCGCTTCTACGTACGCAGCGCCCCGGACCGGGGCGTGACCATCCAGGAGTGCGCGATGGCCGCGTACAGCAACATGCCCGATGGCCTGGAGCCTGGACTGGAGGGCAACGCCTACTACGACCCGCCCAACCTCACCTGGCCGTTCGCCTGCTACATCGCCACCGTCGAGGTCGACCCGGAGACCGGCGTGTGGGATGTGCTGAACATGGTCGCCGTGGACGACTGTGGCGTGCGCATCAACCCGATGGTCGTCGAGGGCCAGATCATGGGCGGGCTGACCGAGGCGTACGCGATGGCCAGCATGCAGTTCATCACCTTCGACGCCGAGGGCAACTGCGTCGGCTCCAACTTCATGGACTACCTGCTGCCGACCGCGTGGGAGACACCGGGTTACGAGCTGCACGAGGTCGTGACCCCGTGCCCGCACCACCCGATCGGGGCCAAGGGGATCGGCGAGTGCGCGACCGTGGGCGGGCCGGCCGCGTTCGTCAACGCCGTACTCGACGCGATCAAGGACACCGGCGTACGGAACATCGACATGCCGCTGCTGCCCGACCGGGTGTACGAGGCGATCACGGAACGGCACGACGTGTCCGGCGCGCCACCGGTGAAGGTGGATGACTGATGAGCGGTCACTCGATCGACCGATGGGACGTCATCGACCAGGCCAATGAGCTGGCCCGGAACGGCCAGGAGTTCGCGCTGGCCACCGTGGTGTGGCGGCAGGGCCCCTCATCCGGGCAACAGGGTTCGCGCGCGATCATCACCGCCACCGGGGAGCTCAGCGGCTGGATCGGTGGCGCCTGCGCCGAGCCCGTCGTCATCCGCGAGGCGCAAGAGGTGATCCGTGCGGGGGAGGCACGGTTGCTGCTGCTCGGCGCGCCGGAGCAGTTCGGCGCGGCCGTCCCGGACGGCATGGCCGTCATCCCGATCTCCTGTCAGAGCGAGGGAGCACTGGAGGTGTACATCGAGCCGGTGATTCCGACGCTGCACCTGGTGGTCGTCGGCCGCTCGCCCATGGCGCACACGCTCGCCGAGCTCGCCACGAGCCTGGGATGGCGGACCGACCTGCGCGACGGCACGGAGCTCTCCGCCGCGGACCTCGGCGCCCGTTCGATCGTGGTGATCGCCACCCAGGGGCACGGCGACGAAGAGGCCGTCGAGGAGGCGGTCTCGGCCTCTCCCGCCTTCGTCGGGCTGGTGGCCTCCAGACGCCGCGGCGAGGCGGTGCTCGGCTATCTCGCCGACCGCGGCATACCGCGCGAACTGCTCGACCGGGTCCGGGTGCCGGTGGGGCTGGACCTGGGCCATACCGCGCACCGCGAGATCGCGGTCGCGATCCTCGCGGAGCTGGTGCAGCTCCGCGCCACCGGGGCGCTGACGTCCGGCCGTCCGGCCGAGCCGGCGAAAACGGGCGAACCCGCACAGGCGACCGACCCGGTGTGCGGGATGACAGTGGCCGCCGACCGGTGCGGCCACCCGGTCGAGCACGACGGCGTCACCTACTACTTCTGCTGCGTCGGCTGCCGCGACGCCTTCGAGAAGAACCCGGGCGCCTGCGCCAGCGCCGCCTACGCCCGCCAGGAGGTCTGAATGCTCATCAAGAGCGATTTCGAGGTCACCGAGCCGCCGGACAAGGTGTGGCGGTTCTTCGACGACATTCCGGGGGTGGCGGCCTGCCTGCCGGGCGCCGAACTGACCGACGACCTCGGTGACGACAAGTACCGGGGCACGGTCTCCATCCGGATGGGGCCGGTGCGGATGCGGTTCGCCGGGACGGCCGAGATCAAGGAACGCGACGACGCCGCGAAACGCATCGTGGTCGACGCGGCCGGCGCCGACGAGAAGGGCCGAGGTCAGGCCGCGATGTCGGTGACGGCGAGCGTCGTGGCCACCGCGCGCGGCAGCAAGGTCGAGGTCACCCAGGACCTCCAGCTGTCCGGCGCCGCGGCGCAGTACGGACGCGGCATGATCTCCGACGTCACCTCGGTGCTGATGCGCGACTTCGCGACGAACATGCAGACCCGCATCGACGCGATCGAGAAGGGCCTGTCGCCGGACCAGATCAAGTCGGGCTCCGCCGCCGGCGGTTTCACGATCGCCCTGCGTGCGATGCGGATGGCGCTGGCCCGCGTGGCGCGACGCTTCTTCCTGCCCTACCAACCCAACCGGACTTGAGGAGGCCCGCTCATGGTCTTGTGGTGGATCGGCAACGCGGTGCTGTTGCTGGTGGTCGTGCCCGTACTCGTCGCGCTCCTCAACCGGGTGCTCGCCGCCCTCGAACGGATCCGCGGGGCCGCCGACGACATCCTGGCCGGCGGTGTCGCGCTGGCCGGCGAGCTGGACGGCGTGCCCGAAGCGCTGGCCAAGACCGACCAGACCATCCATGACGTGGCCGTCGGCGCGACCCGGTACGCCGGGTCGGTCGGGAAGCTGCTGAGCTGAAAGGAAACCCGCCATGCCCGCCGTCGCCTGGGTGACCCTGGTCATCACCGCGCTGATCGTCGCCGCTGCCGCGCTCGGACTGATACGAGTGATCTTCCATCTCAGGGCGGTACGGCAGACGCTCGGCGATGTCATCGGGGGCGTCGCCGTCGTCGCGGACCGGACCCGTACGGTCCCTGAGGTCCTGCCGTCCGTGAACGCCGAGCTCAAGCCGGTCCGTGACTTCTGCGAATCCGTATGAGGGAGACAACGATGTCCACGGTGACCGCCGCCGCGAGCGGCTCGACCACGGGCTGGGCGATCGGCTACACGATCACGATCGTCGTCGTCCTCGTGGTCGTCGCCCTGGTCGTGCCGATCCTGCTGCTGGCCAGATCGATCGGCGGGCAGGCGAAGGCGATCGACGACTCGCTGACCGAGTCGGTCCACAACACCGCCGCCCTGAAGGAGCTGACCACGACGATCGAGCATGCCGAGGTCATCGTCGCCGGGCTTGAACGCGGTCGCACGAGACTGGGAGGCTGACCATGACAGGCGCATCCGAGCTGGCGCTGACATCGACGCAGCGCGGCCTGTGGTGGGGGGCGATCATCGGGGGGTTCGTCGTCGTGCTGGCGGTGGCGGCCCTGCTCACCATCCTCGTCGTGCTGGTGCGCACGATCGACCGGCGCGTCGCCGCCGTACGCGACACGCTCAAGGCCGCGGCGGCCAACACCGCCGACACCGCGCTGATCGCCGAGACGGGGAAACGCGTCGACGCCGTACTGGCCGAAGGACTCAAGCACCATCTGTTCCTGGGCCGTGTGCTCGGCAAGGTGAGGATGTGACGACCATGGTCGTGCTGTCGGTCATCGATATCGTCCTGCTGATCGCCGGGCTCGCGTTCTACCTCTTCGTCGTCGGCTCGCAGCTGGGCCGGGTCGCGACCAACCTCGAAGAGTGCCGTGACCTCGTGCGGGAGATCGGCGGCAACGCCGAGCCGATCATCTCCGGCGTCGACCACATCAACCGCACCGGCGGCGTCGTGGCGGGTGCTCTCCCACTGCTCTACGGGATGGCCGAAGGCATCGTCACCGGCGTGACCCCACGGCCCGAGCCGCCGCTCGAACCGGTCCCGGCGCGCCCGGCCTCCGGTCGGCGCCGGTCGCGGCTGCACGACGGCGTGGGATACGTGCCTCGCTAGGAGCGGGCGTCGCGCGGCGATTCGCCGGGGTCTCGGCCCGTCGTGAGCGGGCCTGTCGTGGGGGCCGAGTACTTACCGATCCACTCGGCCTTCCACGACGGTTCGTACGCCTGCTCGTTGCACCCGGGGTGGTAGACCGCGCTGAGTTCCTGCGTGATCTGCTCGCGGTGCGACCGCAGCCCGCCCGGCACCTCGTAGGTGCAGATGTAGAGCTTGAACCGGCTGCCCGCCCGCCGTACCCAGCAGGACGTGCGCGGGTGGCCGAACGGGAAGCGTTCCAGCGCCGCGTCCTCGAAATGGTCCACGTAGATCACCGCGTACCGGTCGGGCTTGGTCTCCGGCTCCGGCCGGTACATGATCGCGTAGACGGCGGGCGTGGCCGGAGGCGTCCAGCCGGCGAGGACGCGCGGCCCCTCGAAGGGATACCCGGCCAGCGAGCCGAGCCTGATCATGCGAGGTAGCCGAGGTCGTCGTCGTCCTCGCCGATCACCCCGATGTCGGCGATCGGCCACGATGGCAGCCCGGCCCGCTCCACCGCGCGGGCGAACTCCGCGGAGGCCCGCTCCACCGCCGCCTCCCGGCTGTCGGCCTCGACCGACAGCTGCGCGCCGTAGCGCGTGGTGCCGATGCCGGACGCGATTCCGCCGTGCGGGGCGACCGCGTCGGCGAGCTCGACGATCTCCTCACGGGTCATCACCCGATCACCTTCGGCCTCCAACGTCACGCTCCATCTCACCTACCGGCTCCTAACTCAGCTGGGGCAGCAGCGCTGCGAACTCCTCGAGGCTGCGCAGGTCATGCCCGGACAGCAGCAGATCGATGTGGGGCGCGGCGACCATCATCCCGAGGGTGCTCGGCTCAAAATTCACGTTATTGCCCTTGTGCGGATTCAGCCAGACCACGCGGTGGCACAACCGGGACAGTCGGTCCATCGCGGTGGCCAGCACGCTCGGATCGCCGCGGTCGAGACCGTCCGAACAGATCACCACGATGCCGCCACGGCACGCGCCGCGGCGCCCCCAGTCACGTACGAACGCGTCGAGCGACTCACCGATCCGGGTACCGCCCTCCCAGTCGACGACGGCTCCGGCGGTCCGCTCCAGCGCGTCGTCGGGCCGGCGACGCCGCAACTCTCGTGTGATGCGCGTGAGCCTGGTGCCGAAACAGAACACCTCGACCCGCGCGGAGGTGCGCGTCGTGGAATAGGCGAACTGGAGCAGGTTGCGCGAGTAGTCGGCCATCGATCCGGAGATATCGAGGATCAGGGTCAGTGGCCGCAACCGCAGCCGGCGACGGCGCCAGAACAGCTCGGCGGGCTCGCCGTGCATGCGCATCGTCGCGCGCACCGTACGCCGCAGATCCGGTGCCCGGCCGGCGGGTGCGGCGACGCTGCGGCGGGTACGGCGGCGGGGCGGGGTCAGCGCGATCGTCTGGATGATCCGGCGCACCGCCGCGAGCTCCTCGGACGTGCAGGCGGCGAACGACTTCGTTCGCAGCGTCGCGGCGTCGGAGGCGACCAGGCCGAGCCGCGTCTCCTGCTCTTCGCGTCTCTCCTGTCCCGGCTCCGTCTGCGGGACTTCGAGCGTCGCCTGCGCCTCCGTTCTCGACGTGACGCTGAACGGCTTGCCCGGCGTCGGCTCCTCGTCGCCGTCGGCCAGGAAGTAGCGCCGGAACACCCGGTCGTACACCGGGATCTGCTCGTGCCGGGTCACCAGCGTCGTACGGCCGGCCCAGTACAGGTCCAGCAGGTCGGTCGGGTCCAGCGGGGACATCGCCGAACAGTAGGTGAGCACATCGCCCGACCCCACGGACATCCCCGAGCCGCGCAGTTCCCGGGCGAAGCCGACCAGCGACCGGACGAACGCCGGGTCTTCAGGCACCGAAGGTGATCCGTTCGAGGTTGTCGCGGACCGCGTCGAGATCGTCGCGTTCCTTGATGACCGCGCCGAGTGTGTCCTCGACGGCATCGACGGTCAGCTCGGACTCGCCGAGCACGTCGAGCGTCCGCACCCAGTCGATGGTCTCGGCGACACCCGGCGGCTTGGCCAGGTCCAGCTCGCGCAGCCGGTTGACCGCGGCGACCACTTTCCGAGCGAGCGTCTCGGCGATCCCCGGCGCGCGTACCAGCACGATCTCGACCTCGCGCTCGGCGCTCGGATAGCCCACCCAGTGGTACAGGCAGCGGCGCTTCAACGCGTCGTGCAGCTCACGCGTGCGATTGGAGGTGAGTACGACCAGCGGCGGCCGCTCGGCCGCGATGGTACCGATCTCCGGAACGGTGATCTGGAAGTCCGACAGCAGCTCGAGCAGAAAGGCTTCGAACTCGTCATCGGCGCGATCGACCTCGTCGACGAGCAGGACGGCCCGGTCACCGGCGCGGACCGCCTCCAGCAAGGGCCGTTCGAGCAGGAACGCCGGGCCGTACAGCTTCTCGACCGCCTGGTCATCATCCAGGCCGCGCTCGGACAGCGCCCGGATCTGCAGCATCTGGCGAGCGTAGTCCCACTCATAGAGGGCCTGGTTGGTGTCGATGCCCTCGTAGCACTGCAGACGTATCAGTTTGCGGTCGAGCACCGAGGCGAGCACCTTCGCGATCTCGGTCTTGCCGACGCCGACCTCACCCTCGAGCAGGAGCGGGCGATCCAGCGACAGCGCGACGAACACCGCCGTGGACAGTCCTCGATCGGCAAGGTAGCCGCCGCCGCGCAGGACTTCGGTCAGCTCGCCGACGGTTCGGAGGCGATCCATCCAGTGTTCTCCTCATCGTGGGCAGGCCGCCCTTGCCACAACGCCTCTCCGCAGCACGCTCAGGGGCGGTCGGACTTCGGCCGCCCCATGACGAGGTCGCGGATGGTGCCGCCTGAGGAGTTCAGTTTGCCCTCGCGTTCGAGCCTCTCCCGCCACGCCGACCGCAGGTCGCTCCCGGGCTCGGCCAGACCGTCGAAACTCACATGCTTCATGTTCTTGCACGGTTTCTGCGCGCCGCAGGCCTCGTCGAGGTCGGCGCGATCCTGGCCGTCCGCGGCCCACACCGCACGAAGCACCTCGACCGCGTCATCTGGTCGGTGATCCATTCTCAGACTCCCTTCGGCCGAAGGCCCAATGTAGGACGCCAAGCCCGTACCGGCGACGGGAGATTAAGCTTTCGCTTTACCGGGCGTCGTCACCTCGGGCCCAGGGCGGACGCGTGGATCGACCCGGCCCGCGAACGCAGCGAGGTGGCGCCGGAACCGGACCTCACCGCCAGTGCCTCGGCGACGATGGACAGCGCGATCTCGGCCGGGGTGCCGGCGCCGATGTCCAGGCCCGCCGGTCCGTGAATCCGGTCCAGCTCGGTGACTCCATGCTCGGCGAGCCAGTTGGCCCGAGCCTGCTGAGTACGGCGCGAGCCGAGGGCTCCGATGTAGCCGGCATCGCCGGACAGCACCGTCATCAGTGCCCGGCCGGCGACTTCGGCGTCGTGGCTGATCACCACCACGTTGTCCAGTGCGGCGAGTTCGGCGAGCACCGTGCCGGCCGCGTCCGCATCCGTCATCGTCTGGGTGCTCCAGCCGAGCAGGGCGGCCGTCGCGGTCAGAGCCTCCGCGATCGCGCCGGCACCGATGATCACGAGCTTGGGAATCGGCCACAGCACGGTTATCACCGTGTCGCCGACGACGGCGGTACCGCTCGTCGCGCGGGCGAACAGTCGTGCCGCGTCCTCGCCCGCGCCGCCGATGGTGTCCGGACCGAACACGGTGGTCTCCACCATCTCATCGCCGTCGAGGCGGGTGATCAGACAGATCGGCTCACGGCCCGCGAGTCGCTCCCACAACTGGGCCGGTAGCTCCGTCGCCGGGACCAGCAGGCAGCGCGCGTCGCCGCCGCAGGACAGGCCCGCGACCAGCGCATCCACCTCGTCGACATGGAGATCGACGATCCGGCCGCCGCTTTCCGTGCCGGCCAGGTCGGCGAGCCGGTCATTGAGTGAACCCGACATGACCGAACCCACCCTGCCGCCTCCCGGGGTGAGCATCAGGGCCTCGGTGCGGTCGCGGGAGCTGAATCCGTGCGTCTGGACCGCCCACGCCACGTCCACCCGGGTGCCGGCGCGAAGACAGGCGGCGACGCTGATGGCGATGTCATACATGCCCCGAGCCTAAGCCGCCCAAGATGTCATTCCCATACCTGTGGCCGTGCCGTATCGGGCCTATCCGCCTTCTCAGGGCAGACGCGCGAACCAGACCAGGGAGAGCCCGCCGGCCGTCAGCGCGAGCAGGAGCGCGACGCCGAAGTAGCCGGATGTCGATTCATGGCGTTCGGTGCGGAATCCCAGTGAGCTGCCGATGTGCCTGTACACCTGGGACAGCTGGGAGCCGGCCCGTGCCTCGTAGGCTTTGCCGCCGGTGTCGGCGGCGAGGTCACGCAGCGTGGGTTTGCTGGGGGGAACCGGTACGGTCTGTCCGTCGATGGTGACGGTGCCGTACGGGGTGCCGAACGCGATGGTCGAGACCGGTGTCTTCGCCGCCTTGGCCGCGGTCGCGGCCTCGATCGTCGAGCGCCCGGCGGTGTTGTCGCCATCGGACATCAACACGATGTGCGCTGGGGGCGGGTCCTGGGCGGCGCGGGCGTCGAAGGAGCGGATCGACTGCAGCGCGGTGAACACCGCCTCGCCGATCGCGGTGCTCTTGCACAACTGCAGCCCGTCGATGCCGTGACCGACGGCGTCGCGGTCAATGGTCGGGGCGAGCACTGCCGAGGCGTTGCCGCAGAAACTCACCAGACCCACGTTGAACCGGAGCGGCAGGCTCTGCACGAATATCTTCGCCTGGGCCTTGGCGGCCTGCAGTCGGCTGGGCGCCACATCGGTGGCCTTCATCGACAACGAGACGTCGATCGCGATGATGATCGTGGCGCGTTCGCGCGGCACCCTTACCGGTCTCGCCGGCCGCGCGAAGCCGACGAGCAGTACGACTACCGTCGCCAGGAACAGGGCCGCTGTCACGTGCCGCCGCCAGCCCGGACGGTGCGGCGCGACCTGTGCCAGCAACGCCAGATTGGTGAACCGGACCGCATACTTCTTCCGCCTGCGCTGCCTCAGCACGTATGCCACCCCGATGACGGGGACCAACAGCAGCCACCACAACCGTCCGGGTGACAGGAACGTCATGGCCGTCCTCCGATCTCACCGGCAGCTGCGGCTACCCCTCGGGTGGGCGGCATTATCGGTTGCCGCTCAGGCCGTCCGGCTGTTCAGGACGGTTCCGTCACTCAGCTGTCGTCCCGGTGCCCGGCCGGTTTCCCCAGGTCCGGGCTGTCCCCGACGCTGGCCCCGGCGCGGCGATCGGCGCCGGCGCGACCGCCCCCGGCGGTGCGGGCGCCGCCGTGGCATCGCGGGATTCTTCCCCGGTCTTCGATGGCTGAACCAGCCCGGCGATTTCGCCGAGAGGTAAATTGGAGGTGAAACATGCCCATGACCTGCTGTCCAGTCGTTCCCAGGTCCTTGGCGAGGTGGCCCCAGGGTCGGGAGCGGTGCCATGCCCATCAGGCCCCTGATGGTCGGCCCCGACGGTGCGACCGGCCGATGGCCCGGACAGCGTTCACTCATCCGCACACGGTCGCCAGGCTCTGGCGGCTCGGGGTCGCTTAGGGGGAAGGCATGAAGTGCGGAAGTCAGATGGCGATCGCCCTCGCCGGGGGTTACCTGCTGGGGCGCAGTCACAAAACCAAGTTGGCCGGAATCCTCGCGCTGCTGGCAGCGGTGGGAGGCGAACTGCCCATCGACGAACGTGAATTGCTGCGGCGTACACCGTTGGGCGCCCCACTGGACAAGCTCACCGGCGATCTTCGCACCCAGTTGGTGGACGCGGGCATGTCGGTGGCGAAGAAGGCGGCGAGCAGCGGCATCGATTCGTTCAGCGACAAGCTGCAACAGCGTGTCACCTCGATGGGCGCACCGGACCTCACCAAGCGCGCAGAGCGCGACGAAGGCTCGGATGACTATGAGCGGGACGCCGAGCCGGAGAGTGGGCGTCGCCCTCCCGTCCGGCCCGCGCGGTCCGAGCCCGCTCGGCGGGCGCCGCGACCTGAGGGGGACCGCCGCAGAACAAGACGGACGCCGCGGTAAGGACAGGGGAATCCGGGCGACGCCGTCAGGGGCGGCCGAGACGGGCTACGGGACGGCGCCCACTCAGGGCGTCCAGCTGTCGCTGAGCTTCGCCAAGTCCTGTTCGGCCATTCGGCAGGCCAGTTCGACCAGTTGCCGGGCCGACCATCCCGTCGCCGGAAACACCGGACCGATCGGAGCGGGGTCGTGATGTTCGGTCATACCTTTCCCTGAAGGGTGTTCGTGCGTGTGGTGCGTTTGCCTACCCGGCCTGCCGGGCGGCCAAAACCGCCGGTCCGGTGATCGCCGAGGACACCACGGCAACGGCCCGGAGAACAAGCGCGCGGCCGCTGCGCCGGCCCGGCCTGTACGGTTGTGTCCACGGACGTCGCAGACAGCCTTGTTCTGTCGGCGCCAGGGCAGACCTTCAGCTGACGATGGCTGCCACGGCCGCCGTGATCGCCCGCGGGTTGGCAGGCACGGATACCCCGTCGACCGTGACCGTGGGCGTCGCGCCGACTCCGCGCTGGCTGGCCACGAAGGTCACGTAGGCGGCCCAGTCCAGGTAAACCCTGCCGAGCACACACTGGGCGAACGCCGGTTCGGCCAGCCCGACCGAGCGGCCGATGTCGATCAACACTTCGTCGGTGAGGCCCGGACCACCCTCCGGCGGTTGGTTGGCGAACAGTGCGTAGGCGTACTCCTTGAACCTGCCGCCGTCCGCCGCGCAGCCGGAGGAGGCCGATGCTCGGGATGAATAGTGGTTGGTCGACAGGCGATCCAGGAAAGCCATCGGGTGGTAGATGATGTTGACCAGCCCGTCGGCGACCAGGCGGTCCAGTGTCGGTCCGGCCACCTCCTCGAACCGCTTGCAGAACGGGCACAGGAAGTCGATGTAGACGTCGATGGTGATCGGCCCCGCGCCGATGACGATGCCGTCTCCTTCCGCTGACGCCCCGGCCGGAACGCGTTCCGGCGCCGGGGCCTGGGGCATCCATGTAGTCATGTGAGCCTCCCTT
>JAOPYL010000308.1 GCA_025964625.1 Actinoallomurus sp.
TGGGCGGGGCCGCGGCCTGCTTCGCCCGGGGCGCGGCGGGCTTCGGCGGAGGCGCGGCGGTCGGCTTCGGCGGCCTGGCGACGCGTTCGGCCGGTTTCTCCTTCGGCTTTCCGACGGAGATCTCGGAATCGGCCGCCGGGCGCGGACGGGGCCTCCCCTCCGCGTGGCCGTCGCCGGACGGGCGGCCCGCGACCTTGCCTGCGACCGTGCCCGTGAGGTTCTCGGCGTCGTCCCGCAGCCGGCCCAGGACGGGCCCCAGCCCGGACTCGCGGGCCTCCTTGTAGTCCTTGCGGACGCGATCAGTGAGCAGCAGAGCCCGCCCTACGCCCATCACAGCCAGCCGGGCGGCATAGATCGGGAGCTCGCTGACGGTCTCTTTCACTTGCTCTTTCAGACGGCGCGGCGATCGTGTCATCGTTGCTCCAGCTCCCTCCAGCCCCGTGAGAACGGACTGGTCGGTACCGTACGGTTCTGTTGAGTAACACTCTGCCCTACGGTGCCGCGCCGTTCACGCGCCGTGCCCGGGTTTCCCGGCGAAACGATCCACAAGGATCACACCTAACATGGGCGTATGACTCGTCGCGTTCTTCTGGCCAAGCCGCGTGGCTACTGTGCGGGCGTCGATCGTGCCGTGCAGACGGTGGAACTCGCGCTGCAGCGTTATGGCGCGCCCATCTATGTCCGCAAGCAGATCGTGCATAACGTCCACGTCGTGAAGACCCTGGAGGAACAGGGCGCGGTCTTCGTCGAGGAGACCGAGGACGTTCCTGAGGGCGCCATCGTGGTGTTCTCGGCGCACGGGGTCGCTCCGGTCGTGCACGAGGAGGCGGCCGGCCTGAGCCTCCGCACCATCGACGCGACATGCCCGCTGGTCACAAAGGTGCACAAGGAGGCCAAGCGGTTCGCCACTGACGACTACGACATCCTGCTCATCGGGCATGACGGGCACGAAGAGGTCGTCGGCACCAGCGGTGAGGCCCCCGAGCACATCCAGCTCGTCGACGGGCCCGCCGACGTGGCCAACGTCGAGGTCCGGGACCCGGAGAAGGTCGTGTGGCTCTCCCAGACCACGCTGTCGGTCGATGAGACGAACGCCACGGTCGAGGCGCTGCGCGCGCGGTTCCCCAAGCTGATCGACCCGCCGTCGGACGACATCTGCTACGCCACGCAGAACCGCCAGGTCGCGGTGAAGGAGATCGCGGCGGAGGCGCAGCTGGTCATCGTGGTCGGTTCGGAGAACTCCTCGAACTCCAAGCGTCTCGTGGAGGTCGCCAAGGACCACGGCGCGGACGCGTCCTACCTCGTCGACTATGCCGAGCACATCGATCCGGCGTGGCTCGAAGGCGTCGCGACCGTAGGTGTGACCAGTGGCGCGTCGGTTCCGGACGAGCTGGTGCATGGCGTACTCGATCGCCTCGCCGAGCACGGCTTCGACACGGTCGAAGAGGTCGAATCGGTACGCGAACGCATGGTCTTCGCGCTGCCGCACGAACTCCGCCGCGACCTGCGCTCCGCATAGGCCCCGCGGTGGCGCCCCGGGCTCCTCAGCCGGCGTCTCCGGCGTGAGCGCCGCGCCCGGGCGTCTCGTCCCACCGGACCGGGTCATCGTCCTCGTTCTTCCCGCCGCGAAGTGAGGCGCGGCCGCGGAACGGGTTGTCGGCGGCGACCCGCTCGCTGAGCTCGCGAAGGTTCGCGGGCAGACCCCGGGGCACCGCCACGGCCACCACCAGCACCGCGCCGACGAACAGCCACGGCACACTCGAGGTCAGCGTCGTCACCACCGTGAGCAGCGCGCTGATCAGGAACGACTTCTCTCCGAGTGAACCGGCGAGCGCCGACAGCAGTGACACGAGGAAAAAGATCAGCGGCGGGCTCACCACCAGAGTGAGCAGGTCGGTCCGGCGGGTCGTCAGCACCGCCAGCAGGCAGCCGACGACGAACAGGAAGCCTTGCGCCGAGCGAAGGCCGAACAGGGATCCGCCGACCGCGCCGAGCAGCGTGCACCCGAACACCACGACGACGCCGCCCCGGCCGGTCAGCGTGATGGCCGAGCCGGCGGGCGGGCGCCGGACCATCCCTCCCTCAGGAGGAGATGCCGTCTTTGGGCCTCCGCGCGTGTCCGTTGCCACCAGCCGTCCCAGAGTCGAGCGTGCTTGACCGTACGGTAACCCGGGCCGGGACGTCACGTCTTGCGACACGGCGTCACGGGAGCAGGCGGATCTGGCGGTCGCCTTCCGCGTCGTCGGCGAGTTCGGCGGCGGACAGCGACCGGGCCGGCTCCTCGACCGGCGTGGGCGGGTCGAGCTCGGCGTCGGTCACCCCCAGCTCATTGAGCTTGCGAGCGGTGACGAGAACGCGGCTCTCCAGCGAGCCGACCGTCCGGTTGTAGGCGACGACGGCGTTCGTCAGCGACTTGCCGAGGTGGTCCACGTGACGGCCCAGGGTGCCGAGCCTCTCGTACAGGTCCCGGCCCAGCTCGAAGACGGCGCGGGCGTTCTCCGACAGCGCCTCCTGCTGCCAGGCGTAGTGCGCCGTGCGCAGCATGGTGATGAGCGTCGTGGGCGTGGCGATGTGCACGCGGCGGCGCATCGCGTACTCCAGCAGCGCCGGATCGCGGTCCAGCGCGGGCGCGAGGAACGCCTCGCCCGGCACGAACAGCACCACGAACTCCGGCGCCGGGCTGAAGTACTGCCAGTACGACTTCGCCGCCAGCCGGTCGACGTGGGCGCGCAGGTGCCGGGCGTGCGCGTCCAGCCGGGTCTCCCAGACGCCGGCCTCATCCGTCCCGGCCGCCTCGAGGTACGCGGCGAGCGACACCTTCGAGTCGACGACGATGTTCTTGCGGCCCGCCAGCCGTATGACCATGTCGGGCCGGAGACCGCCCTCTGCGGTGGCCTGCTCGTCGAAGTCGCAGTGCCGGGTCATCCCGGAGATCTCAACGACCCGGCGCAGCTGCAGCTCGCCCCACCGGCCCCGCGCCTCCGGCCGCTGCAGCGCACGTACGAGCGTGTGCGTCTCCTGGCGGAGCTGGTCGGAACTCTGCCGCACGAACTCGACCTGCTTGGCCAGCATGGCGTGCGACTCCCGCCGGCCGGTCTCGACCTCGCGCAGCTGCTCCTCGACCTTGCTGAGGGTGTCCTTGAGCGGGGCGATGCGCTTGTCCAGCTCCCCGGCGGCCTCGGCGTTGGCGGTCGCCAGCCGCGTGCCCGCCAGCTCCAGGAACCGCTGGTTGCTGGCGTCCAGGGCCTGCGCCGAGAGCGCCTGGAAGCGCTCGGTCAGCCGCTCCTCGACGTACGCGACCTTCTCCTCGGCCGCCTTGGCCCGGGCCGTGATCGTCGCCGTACGGCTGCGGGCCCAGGCGACCCCTGCGATCGCGCCGACGACGAGACCGATGACCAGGCCGAGGAGAACGTTCATGTTCGCATCGTGACAAAAGGACCGGGCAAAGTCGGCCCGACGCGCGGGCGGGGGCAGACTGGGGCGGCCCCGGAGGGGAATTCTTCGTTACGCCCCGGTGCACGCCCATGATCGGCCCAGGGACTGCGGCAGGCATCGCGGGGCCGGTCCTCATATGCCGGCACATCCTCGCGCGATGACGGGTCGGGGGCGCCGGGCACGTAGACTCGCCGTCCGTGAGCTTGTCCATCGGAATCGTCGGGCTGCCCAATGTCGGCAAGTCGACGCTGTTCAACGCGCTGACCAAGAACACCGCTCTCGCGGCGAACTACCCGTTCGCCACGATCGAGCCCAATGTCGGCGTGGTGGGGGTGCCCGACCCGCGCCTCGACGAGCTGGCCAAGCTGTACGACTCCGCCAAGATCGTGCACGCCACCATGCAGTTCGTCGACATCGCGGGCATCGTGAAGGGCGCCTCAGAGGGGCAGGGCCTGGGCAACCAGTTCCTCGCCAACATCCGGGAGACCGACGCGATCTGTCAGGTCATCCGTGTGTTCGACGACCCGGATGTGACACATGTGGACGGCGACGTGGCGCCCCTGCGCGACATCGAGACGATCAACACCGAGCTGATCCTCGCGGACCTCCAGACCCTGGAGAAGGCCCTGCCGCGTCTCGAGAAGGAATCGCGGACCACCAAGGACAAGGAGAAGCTCGCGGTCGTGGAGGCGGCCCGCACGGCGCAGAAGGTGCTGAACGAGGGCACGACGCTGTACGCCTCCGGCATCGACCTGGGCGTCCTTCGTGAGCTGCACCTGCTCACCGCCAAGCCGTTCCTGTACGTCTTCAACGTCGACGAGGACGAGTTGGCCGACGAGGCCGTGCGCGAGCGCCTGCAGGGGCTCGTGGCGCCGGCTGAGGCGATCCTCATGGACGCCAAGATCGAGTCGGAGCTGATCGAGCTGTCCGACGAAGAGGCACTGGAGCTGCTGCAGTCGACCGGCCAGGACGAGCCCGGCCTGCTGCAGCTCGTCCGAGTCGGCTTCGACACACTCGGCCTGCAGACGTTCCTCACGGCCGGCCCGAAGGAGGCCCGCGCCTGGACCATCCGGAAGGGCGCGACCGCCCCCGAGGCGGCCGGTGTGATCCACACCGACTTCCAGAAGGGTTTCATCAAGGCTGAGA
Source organism: Actinoallomurus sp. (assembly GCA_025964625.1). GTDB lineage: Bacteria > Actinomycetota > Actinomycetes > Streptosporangiales > Streptosporangiaceae > Actinoallomurus. Next base: position 4,582 of record JAOPYL010000308.1, read on the forward strand.
TCGTGTCGTATGAGGATCTCGTCGCCGAACGCTCGGTCGCCGCCGCCCGCGCCGCGGGCAAGGCTCGTATGGAGGGCAAAGAATACGTCATGCAGGACGGCGACGTGGTGGAGTTCCGCTTCAACGTGTAGCGGGAGAGCTGAACCTCCCCGTACGGTAATCCCGTTCGGCCGACCGAGTTATCCACAACCGCGTGCCGGGGCTGTGCATCTTCGCTCGACACTGGAACAATTGGCCGCCGTGGTTAAGGTGGTAAACCGAAACCAACTTGCTGGATAAGACGGCGCGCCGATCCGGGGGGCTAGGCGCGAGCGGAGGAACGATGGCTCGCAGGTCGTCCGGTGTTGTAGACGCCGGCACGTCCGGTTACCCGCCGGGTGGATTCGCGCCCGCCGACCCCTGGGATCCTCCGGACCAGAAGGGGTGGCGCGGCAAGGGCCGCCGCGGGTCCGGCGGCGGTGGCGGTGATGGTGACCGCGGCGGCTGGGGAGGTTCCGGCGGCCGGTGGTGGATCTACGTCGGCCGCGTCATCCTTTGGGCCTTCCTCATCGTCGTGCTGGTCAACGGCATCCGCGCGCCGTTCGAGCGTTTCACGGCCAAGTCGGCGGGACCGGCCACGTCGGCGGGTTCGGGCAAGCCGCAGTTCCCGCAGGCGGCCGCGTCCGCATATGTGCTGTCATTCGCCGACGTCTATTTGAACTACGACCCGGCGACCGCGGCCAATCGGCAAACGCAGCTGGGCCAATTCCTCGCCCCCGGCATCGACCCACAGCTCGGCTGGGACAGCACCGGTAAATCGGTGCTGCGATCCGCGCATGTGTCCTCGGTCGACGCTCAGGACGTCAACCGCGCGATCGTCACGCTTCTGGTGCAGGCCAACGGCAGGTTGTTCCAACTCGCCGTCCCGGTCTACGCGAAGGACGGCGCATTCGCGATTTCCGGCCGCCCCGCGACGCTGCCGGCACCCCCCAGGGCATCGGTCCCCGCGGCCAACACGGATCGCGACTCGGCGCTCGAAACCGAGCTGCAGCAGCCCCTCACGGGCTTCTTCAAGGCTTATGCGAGCGGTGACACCGCCTCGTTGCAGCGCTACTCCGACCCTCCCGTCGCCGGCCTCGGCAACGCGTTCGGCTTCAGTCAGCTGAAAGAGATCATCGCGCCGAGCGGCGACGCCAACTCCCGCACGGTGAACGCGACCGTGGTCTGGCAGGTTTCTCCTGGCCAGGCCAAGTCCTCGGGCGGCACGCTCGAGCAGACCTACCAGCTCACCATGGTTAAGAAAGACGGCAATTGGTACGTCAACGATATTCAGGGTTCGACGCTTCCGGCCGCATCGTGAGGGGCCGGACGATCCCACCTGAACGCTACGATTCGCTCCCCGACCGAGGAAGGCTGGGTCGATGATTCAGCATATGTTGGCGATGCTGCCGCATCAGGTGGACGCGGCACCCGCCAATAACCTGAACACCGATAGTCTCGCGACATGGTTGCGGCAGATCTTCGGACCACTGTTCCTGGTCATTGTCTCCATTGTTGCGATCTTCTTTCTGTTCACCAAAGAGATCACGCGGTTCGTTCAGTTCATCATTCTCGCGATCGGCATCGGAATCATATTCTATGTTCCTAATATCATCGAGACGACAGCCAGGGCGATAGCCAAGGCGCTTGGAGTAAGCTGACAAAAGCAGGTGCCGTGCTGGTCTGAATATGGCCGGTCACAGTTAGGGGAGTGGGGCCCGCGTGGATCTGCCCACGTACACCAATATCTGGCGCATCGAAAAGCGGCTTTACAAGCTTTACGATCTCAGGCTGCCGATGCCGCTGCCGTTGGTGCAGATCGGCGTCTTCGTTGGTATCTTCCTGCCCTGGATCATCCTGCTACAGCTGATCCGCGTGCCTTTTCACGCGCCCTGGCACGTCGTCTACCTCGTGCCGCCCGGTGTCCTGACATGGCTGGCCACGCGCCCGGTCATCGAGGGGAAGCGGCTCACCGAGCTGATGATCTCGCAGGTCCGATACCTCATTGAGGCTCGGACGTGGGCACGGCTGACGCCGATTCACGAGCCGGGCGCGGTCGTCGTCGTCGGTCGCGTGTGGAGGCAGCGCCGTGTCGTGACCGGACGTGTCCACGCGGGCCGGCAGATCGCGCAGACGGCCGAACGCCAAGCCCAGCCGCCGCAGAGTGCCCCGGCTCTGCGGGCACAGAGTGCGCCGCCCCTCCAGTCGCAGGGCGTCCCGCCCCTGCCTGGCCAGAATGCCCCGGCCCAGCCTGCGGCGTTCGCCCGGCCGGGCACGCCACAGCGGCCCGGTGCCGGGCGTTCCCCGGAAGGACACCCGGAGCGCCCCGTCCCTCCACCGCCCGTGCCACGCCCGAGCCTGCAGGCCACGCCGCACGATGGCACCGCAACCATGCCCCCGGCCGCTCGCGGCGGCCGACGGCCCGAGTCCGCCCGGCCCGAGTCCGCCCGGCCCGAGTCCGCCCGACCCGAGTCCGGCCGCCCGGCGGCGGCTCAGCCGGTGCGGCCGGTGCCGCCCGAACCGGCGTCGCCGGGCCGGCCGGAGCAGGCCGTTCCTCCGCCCGTGCGAGGTTTCCCGGCCCTTCCGGCCGCCCGCTCCGCCGATGGCGCTCCGGCCACCGCCCACGACGCCACCGTCCAGCGCGACCGGTCTGCCGACGGGCGCACCAAAGGTGCCGAGAAGGCCCCGGAACGGCAATCGGGTCAGTCCGGCACGTCCCACCACGTGACGCGGCAGCGCAACATCTCGCACGAGCCGGAGATCCCCGGCACGGGCTCCCGACCGGTGCCCGCCGGGCCGCCCCGGCCCGCCAAGCCGGCCGACCGGACCGGCACGCCTCCGGCGAGGTCGGGCGAGGCGGCGCCCACGCCGCCCCGCACGTCTCCGTTCCCGCCCGCGAAGCCGGGCTCTCCGGAGGGCCGGCGCGCCACCGCCGCGCCACAGCCGGACCGTCCTCGGCCTGGCATACCGTCCGCGCCGAACGCCGGGCAGCCCCCGGCACAGCCGGGCGGAGCTGCGTCCGGCCGGCCCTCCGAGGGGGGACGGCCCGGCCAGGGTTCGCCGGCGGCTCCCGTCATCCCGCTGGTGTCCGGCGATCGGCACGCCAAGCCCGCCGACCCCGGCCCGGTCGCTCCCGAGCCTCCCGCGGCACCTGCGCAGGGGAGCCGGCCGCAGGATGACGACGGGCAGCGGCCGGCCGAGCCCGCGGCCAAGGACGGCGCGGCCGCCCCGGGCGACGACGAGCGGGCCATCGCGGCGGCCCGGACCGACCAGATCGTGTGGCCGGTCAAGGCGCGGAGCAAGCCGCCCGCGCGGCCGGAGGCGGAGGGAACCGT
>JAOPYL010000353.1 GCA_025964625.1 Actinoallomurus sp.
CTTCTCGGGGGGTGAAGGCGCGCGCCGCCGGTGCCCAAAAGATCGCACCCGGCTTTGTAGACCGCTCAGAGCCAGCCCTGGCGCTGCGCCGCCCGCACGGCCTCGATCCGGCCTGCGTTCACGATGACATTTGTCATCGCCCATTCGGTGGCCTCGGCCGTACGAGTCCCTTGTCGTAGGCGAAGATCACCAGCTGCACGCGGTCGCGGGCCTGAAGTTTGGTCATGATCCGGTGGACGTAGGTCTTCGCGGTGGCCGGGCTCAGGTGCAGAGCGCCGGCGATCTCCTCGTTGGTGAGACCCGCGGCGACCTGCAGCAGCACCTCGCGTTCGCGCTCACTCAGGACGCCGAGCTCCGGGGACGGCTCGGCCGGCGGTGGCTGCGCCGCGAACTCCTTGATCACGCGGCCGGTAAGGCCCCGGCCGAGCAGTCCTTCTCCGGTGGCGACCACGCGGATCGCGTCGAGGAGGTCGTCGGGCTGGGTGTCCTTGAGCAGGAAGCCGCCCGCTCCGGCGCGCAGGGCGCCGAAGATGTACTCATCGTGCTCGAACGTGGTCAGGATCAGCACGTGCGCGTCGCACAGCGAGGGATCCTCGGTGATCCGGCGGGTCGCCTCGATGCCGTCCATGCCCGGCATCCGGATGTCCATCAGGACCACGTCGGGAGACGTCGCCCTGGCCGCTTCGACGGCCGCCTTCCCCTCGGACGCCTCGGCGACCACGTGCATGTCGTCCGTGGAGTCGATGAGGAGTCTGAAACCGGCCCGCACGGCCGTCTGATCATCGGCCAGCAGTACGCGGATCGTCATGAGCCCTCCTTCAGGGGCAGCCGGGCGTGCACGCGGAAGCCGCCGGAGGGCAGCGCCGTGGTGCACAGGCGCCCGCCGGTGGCGGCTACGCGTTCGCGCATGCCCTGAATGCCGAGGCCCGTCCCGGTCTGGAGCGGGGTCTCGACCATCGCGCCGTCGTTCGTGACGGAGACATCCAGACTGCCGGCGGTGAAGCTGAGAGAGACGGTGACCTCGGTGACGTCCTTGGCGTGCCGGGCGATGTTCGTCAGGCTCTCCTGAACGACCCGGTACACCGTGAACCCCACGATCGCCGGGACGTCCGGACGGAACCCCGACTCGTGCAGGGTCACCGGCACACCGCTGACCCTGGTCTGCTCGACGAGGTCCGCCAGGTCGTCGAGGCCGAGCCCGGGTCGCTTCAGCGGTTCGGCGCCTTCGCGGAGCAGGCTCAGCGTGCCGCGGATCTCCCCGAGCGCCGAACTGCTCAGCGCGCTGATGGTCCGCAGTGCCTCGCGGCCCGCCTCCGGATCGCGATCGACCAGCCGGGCGCTCACCGACGAGGTCACGTTGATCGACATCAGCGCGTGCCCGACGATGTCGTGCAGTTCGCGGGCGATGCGCAGACGTTCCTCGGTGACCCGGCGGCGCGCTTCCTCCTCGCGTTCGCGTTCGGCGCGTTCGGCGCGCTCCTCGGCGCCGATGACGTGTGTGCGCTGGATACGCACCCATGCCCCGGCGATGACCGCGAACAGTACCCAGCCGAGCGAGCTGATGTTGTGGACGTCGTAGGACGGGATGTTCTCGGACACCGCGGCGACGGCGAAGCCGATGAGGATGGTCACGATCGCCACCGTGAGAGCGGCGCCGCGACTGCAGTACCGGCCGACCGAGTACAGCGCGACCAGATCCGCCGGGGTCGCCGGATAAGAGCGCCGCAGGAGCATGGCGAGCACACCCGACAGGGCGAGGCACACGGCGAGAGTCGGCAGCGGGAAGCGTCTCCTGGCGAGCAGCGCGGCGGAGTCCAGCGCGCCCAGCGTCACCACCAGCGGAAAGTGGTTGTTCCGGTGCGCGTAGGGCAGGAACGCGGCGAAGACCCCGGCCGACAGAAGCACGTCGACCGGGCTGACGGGCAGTCTGCCCCTCAAGAACGCGCCTCCAGAGCCACAGTCTGATCATTGGTCGGGGCTTGGGCGGCCAACCTCAATGACCTGTCCAGTCAACCCCAATAAACGGCAACGGCACAGGTCACCCGGGGGTGTACGGCCAAGTGTCAACCGAGGGTGGACGGAATCGCCTCGCGGGCGCCCGTAACGTGGTTTCTGCAACATCACGGACCAACAGAGAAGGCCCGCCGCGTCGCGATGAATTGGGGGATTCAACGGGGGACGCGATGCGAGGGCCGGTTCCCGCGGACCTTGGATCTGTACCCGTCCCAGGCCGTCGGAAGGTGGGCGTTCGCGGGTGGAACCTCTTTGGGGGAAGGGGCGACCGCCTGCGGACGCCCGCATTTCTTGTGGGTCAGACCGAGGCGAGCACCTCGTAGCTCACCGGGATCACGCCGGAGCCCGTGCCGCCCACGGCTCGCATCGCCGCCGCCGACAGGTCGAGGCAGCGGCCCGCGACGAAGGGCCCCCGGTCGTTGATCCGAACGACCACCGACCGCTCGTTGTGCCGGTTGGTCACCCGGACCTTGGAACCCAGCGGGAGAGTCTTGTGGGCCGCGGTGAGGGCCGTCGGGTTGAACGCCTCGCCGCTCGCGGTCGTCCCGCCGCCGGATCCGTAGAACGACGCCTCGCAGGCGCCGCGGGAGAGGATCTGCTCGACCTTCTTGTGCCGTTTCCTCGGGACGGCGTCCTTCTCCGAGGGCGTCTCGCTGGGGGTGGCGCTGGGCGTCGCGATGGGGCTGCGCGGGCGGTCGCGGCTCGCGCGGTCGGGAGCGCGGTCGGGAGCGCGGAGCGAGTCCGCCGGGGCCGGTGCCGCACGGGCCCTGGTCTGTGCCGATGAGAAGCCTGATCCGCTGAGTGCCACGGCGGTCGTGACGATGGTGAGGACGGCTAACCCGGTGGCGGCGATGAGACTGATGCGGAAAGTCTTCGGGCCGTGAGTATGGCGATGTCGGCCGGAACTACCCACAAAGGGTCCTTCGGTAGGGGACAGGACATCGGGTCCAGCCGGCGAACCGTCAGTCCCCGAGCGGCGCGGGACAACGGGGGTCCCGTGCACAAGTCCCCGACCATAGGTGGCCGCGGGCGATAATGGCGCTCGATGCGCTGGTTTTTGTCTCCTATATCACGGCGTGTTTATCTCCGGACAGTGATCGTATTACTCAGCGTGTCCCATTCACGTGATAAGCCTGGTGTCCTACGTCAGGCCTCGGCGCCCTCGGCGATGGCCTCCCGCACCTCTTCACGTCGCTCTGCGAGCTCCTGCTCGGCCTTCGCCCGGTCCAACTCCTCGGCGATGTCCTCGTCCTGCTTCATGAGCTGCACGAGATCACCCTTCGCGGCGTCGAGCACGCCCATGTCGGCGTAGGCGTTCTGTACCTTCTCGCCCCACAGACCGATGTCGCGGACGCACGGCACGATGCGGCTGAACAGCAGCGACTGGTACAGCGTGTACATCGGCGAGCCGTCGACGTAGGCCATGCACTCCTTGACCGGCATGTTGAGGGTCTCGAAGATCTCCTTGCCCTTGAAGCGGTCGCGCATCAGGTAGCAGCCCTCGACCACGAACTCCTCGCGCTCGGCGCGCTCCTTCGACGACAGCTGCGCGTAGTAGTCCTTCAGCGCGAGCCGCCCGAAGGCGACGTGCCGGGCCTCGTCCTGCATGACGTACGCGAGGAGCTGCTTGACGAGCGGGTTGGTCGACATGTCGCGGTAGAGGCCGAACGCCGCGAGCGCGAGGCCTTCGATGAGCACCTGCATGCCGAGGTAGGGCAGGTCCCATCGGCTGTCGGTCAGCGACTCCTCCAGCAGCTTGGCCAGGTCCTGGTTCACCGGGTAGTACATGCCGAGCTTGTCGTCGATGAACTTGGCGTACAGCTCGACGTGGCGTGCCTCGTCCATCACCTGGGTGGCGGCGTAGAACTTCGAGTCGAGGTCGGGCACCGACTCCACGATTCGCGCGGAGACCGTCAGCGCACCCTGCTCGCCGTGCAGGAACTGGCTGAACAACCACGATCCCTGGTGCCGGCCGAACTCGTCGCGCGCCTCCTGTGGCATGCGCTCCCAGATGTCGGAGCCGAGCAGCGGGTTGAACTCCTCCGGCAGCCCGGCGACGTTGTTCACGTCAACCGGCAGGTCCCAGTCGATACGCTTCTGGGCGTCCCACTGCTTGTCCTTGCCCTTCTGGTACAGCGACAGCAGGCGGTCGCGGCTGTCGTCGTACTCCCACGTGAACCGGGCGGCGCCCGCGGCGGGCACATCCCATGTGCCGTCCTGGACAGGGCTCGCGTAGCGGTCGCGCATGGTCATGGGGTACCTCCCGTGGGGGCGGGCTTTACATATGTTGGTAGCACGTAAAGCCCGCCCCCGCCAGGGACACTCCCGGAACAATCCGGTCAACTGCTGCGCCCGCCGGGTACGGGACACCCCCCTCCCAGCGTTGAATTCGGGACTATCGCCTTTCGCGCAGGCTGGAAGAGGGCGAGAGTCCCGAACTCAACGGTCGCGCTGCCGCAGGGCCGTGTGAACGTCATCGAGGATCGACTCAGGCCGCCGGAAGAGCGTCCTCGCGTCGTACTTCAGATGGATCCAGCCGGCGAGGACGAACTGATCGTCGCGCCCGATGTCCTCGTGGTACTGGCGGGCGACTTCCTGGTGGTGCCGGCCCTCGTAGTCGAGCGCGATCTTCCGATCCGGGTACGCGAGGTCCGGGCGGCCGATCCAGATCCCTCGCTGATCGTGGACGTCGATGTTCGCGACCGGGCGCGGGAAACCGTTGTCGACCAGCAGCATCCGCAGTCGCGTCTCCGGAGGAGAGTCGGATCTCGCTTCGAGCAGCGGTACGGCCTCCCGCGCCCGCCGGCGACCGCGCCTGCGGAAGCAGCCCTTGAGATAGGTGTCGAGCTCGGCGGCGGTGGTCCAGCCGAGGCGCAGCAACTGGTCGCCGGCGATGATCAGATCCAGGCGGGACAGCTCCGCGGCGAGTTCGAGGAAGAGCCGTTCGGGCCGTATGACCTGTTCTCCGACGGCGTCAGGCCGCCAATACTCCGCCGGGCCGATCGCGTACCGGTGCACGGCAAGGCCCCGGACCTCGGATGGCGTCGGCGTACCGGCGGGGAGGGCCACATGGACCCGCTCGTCCTCGGGGACGGGGAGGCGGTACAGCCGGGCGGCCGTCACTCCGCAGAACACGGCGTGATCAGGCAGCAGCAACCGTGCCGCGGCGCAGCGGAGGGCGAGAGAGTCGGGGATCTCCGCGGGGGCGTACACGTCGTAAAAGATCCTCCGGAACCATCTGCCCCGAAGATGCTTGTCGGTGAGCCCGAGGCGCAGGCCGTCCGCCCGACGGAACGGCCCGCCACGCAGCTGGGAGGGGATCGCTGTGAGTCGGGCCACGTGCGCCGAGTGTGCCCGTCATCCGCTCCGGCCGCCGGGAGTTCGCCGAGGGCCACGTCGAGTTCGGGACTATCGCCCCTGCGGACGCACCGGTAGGGGCGATGATCCCGAACTCAACGGCTCAGGCCTGGCGGGCGGCGAAGTACACGGCGGCCATGTCCTCGTCACCGTGGCCGAGCTCGACGGTGCGGTGCAACTGGTCGCATACGGCTTCGGCGATGCGGGGGGTGGCCCCGGCCGCCCGGCCGGCGGACGCGACCAGGGCGGCGTCCTTCGCCGCGGTGACCGCCTTGAAGCTCGGGGTCAGCTCGCGCTTGAGGACCGCGTCGCTCTTGATCCGGGCGTACGGCACGTCGAGCAGGCCGCCCTCGATCGCCTCCAGGAAGAACCGCGGGTCCAGGCCGAACACCTCGGCGAGCGCGATGGCCTCACCCACGCCCGCGGTCAGCGTCAGCACCCAGCCGTTGACGACGAGCTTCAGCCGCGACGCCTCGGTACCGTCGCCCACCCACTGTGTGCGGGAGCCGATCACGTCGAAGATCTTCTCGACGCGCTCGTCGCGGGGGCCGGAGGCGAGGACGACCAGCGCGCCGTCCTCGGCCGGCTTCCTCGTGCCGAGCACCGGGCAGTCCAGGAACAGCACCTCACGCTTGCGCGCCATCTCCGCGAACCGGTCGGCGGCCTCGGCGCCGACCGTGCTCATCTGCGCCCATACCGCCCCCTCTTCCATCGCGGGCAGCACACCGGCCATGACCTCCTCGACGGAGTCGCCGTCGTGCAGCATGGTCACGACGACGTCCGCGCCGGCCGCGGCCTCGGCGGGCTCATCGCACACGATGGCGCCGTCGGCCGCGAGGGGCTCGGCCTTCGCGCGGGTACGGTTCCACGCTCGTACGCCGATTCCGGCGCGTAGCAGGTTGCGGGCGATCGGCTCGCCCATGATCCCGGTACCGAGTACCGCAACGGTCAGGTTATCCATGATGTCCCTTCTACCTCACCCGGAAGGCGCCGGTCTCGCCGAGGTACACCCGCGAAGGTCGCCCGGCTCACGCCGAGAGGCGGCGGGCGAGCTGGCCGGCCGTACGGCGCATGATGGGCACGACCTCGTCGATCACCGCGTGGGGCAGCCGGCCGTGCGGCCCGGAGATCGAGATCGCGACCGGGGTGGGGGTGCCGGTGAGCGGCACGGCCACGCAGCGGACCCCGACCTCCTGCTCCTCGTCATCGAGGGCATAGCCGCGCTGCCGGATCCGGGCCAGCTCCTCCACCAGCACGGCCGGATCGGTGATGGTGTGCGGAGTGTGCGCGGGCATGCCGGTGCGGGCGACGATCTCCCGGGCGACGGAATCCGGGAGCTGTGCCAGCAGTGCCTTGCCCACGCCCGTGCAGTGCGGGTTCACCCGCCGGCCGACCTCGGTGAACATGCGCATCGAATGCCGTGACGGCACCTGCGCGACGTACACCACCTCGTCGCCCTCCAGCACCGCCATGTTGGCGGTCTCCCCGACCTCGTTGACGAGTTGCGCGAGCGAGGGCTGCGCCCATGAGCCCAGCAGCCGCCCGGCCGTCTCGCCGAGGCGGATGAGCCGCGGCCCGAGGGCATAGCGCTTGGACGGCTCCTGGCGGACGTATCCCTGGTTGACCAGCGTCCGCATCAGCCGGTAGATCGTGGGCATGGGCAGCCCGGAGGCCGCGGCCAGCTCGGTGAGGGCCAGTTGACCGCCCGCGTCCGCCAGATGTTCGAGCAGCTCGAAGGCGCGTTCGAGGGAGCGGACGCCTGAGGCGGACCGCGCTCCCGGGTCCTCAGTCGTCACCCGGCCTCCTTTCCACGCTTTCAGCGGCATCCTACGGAAGAAACCTTTCGGCACGCGAAATGCGCGAGCGGAGGATGTTACAGCGTGCGACAACGCGGTTATAGTCCGTAGCAACCGGCTTACGGGCCCCTGTCCGTCCCCCCATGGCCGACCGACGCTGCATGGGGGACGTCGCGCGATGAAGGTTGTTCCGAAGACGTCACTGGCCGCCGCGGGTACGGCGGCGGTCGTCGCCCTGATGATTGTGCCCGCCTCGGCCGGTCGCATTCCCGCGCGTGCGACGGCGGCGCACCCGGCACCGGCCGGCGGCACCCTCCTGGAGACCTCGGTCCACGCGCTCTCACTCCACCCCGACGCGGTCCGGTACGCCGTGACGGTGCGATCGGTCGGCGGCCCGGCACGGGCGGCGCGCCTGGCGCTGGCGACCCGGAACCCGACGACGTGGGTCGCCGGCGCGCCCGGGTGCCGGCCGAACCAGGACCGGACCCTGCTGGAGTGCGACCTCGGCGACATGCCGCGATCAGCATCACGGACACTGCGCCTGGTGGCCCGGCCAGGCGGCCGCGGAGCCGTCGATGTGTCCGTCGTCGCGCAGGTGAGCGCGGCGAACGTGCCGCGTCCGTCTTTCGCGTCGTCGTTCGCGTCCATCCTGCTCGCCGCCCCGGCCGGCCGGTCACCAGGAGACCCGTCACCGGCGGACCCGTCACCGGCGCACCGGTCACCGGCGGACCCGTCACCCGTGGAGAAGTCCTGGTCGCCCGCCGACCAGCCGCCAGTCCGGTCTCCGGGGGCTGAGTCCCCTGCCGTCGCCGAGGCTCCGGCGGTCGAGTCCCCTGTCGTCGACTCTCCGGGGGTCCGGTCCCCGGGGGGCCGGTCTCCGGCGGTGGAGTCCCCGGCGGTCAGGTCCCCAGCGGTCGAGTCCCCGGCGGTCAGGTCCCCGGCGGTGCAGTCCCCGGCGGTCCGGTCTGGAGGGGCTCAGTCTCCCGCCGGCCGGTCGCCGGTCGTTCAGGCTCCGAAGGTGCGGTCTCATGCCGACCCGGCCCCTTATTCCGTACCGGCTCCGGCAGGCCATCCCCCGGCGGGCCGGCATGTCTCTCCCGGGGCCGGTGCGCCGGTGAAGCAGCCACGAGCCCGCCGGCATGGTGCGGCGGGACTGCCTTCGCGCATTGCGCCGGGCGCCGGACCGCGGGCGCCCGCCGTTCCCCGGCCATCGCCGGCCCCACGGGTGCGGCCGGCGCCCGCCAGACCGCCCGCTCCGCCCGAGCCCATGGCGCCGCCGGCACCGTTCGGGACCTCCGGTCCAGCGCCGATCGCTCCGCCGGCACCGTACGAGGCGTCCGCGGCGAAGCCTGTCGCGCCACCGGTACCGGCCATGCCGGGCGCTCCGCCCGTCAACCCGGCGGTGCCGCTGCCGGGGGGGTCGCCGCCGCCCACACTGCCCCAGATCGCGCCGGAGCCGTCGCCGCAGGCGTCTCCGTCCGAAGGCATCTCCGAGTTGACCACGCTCGCCCCGGCCGGGGCCATGCGGGCCGGCCGCACCTCCTGGGCGACGATTATCGCCATCGCCATCGTGGCGGAGGCCGGGCTGCTGTGGCTGGTCGCCGGCCTGACCGTGTGGCGTCGCAAACGCGTCCGGGAGGGCTGCGTGCGTCCGGGACGCCCGCCGTGGCTCCGCATTCCGAAACTTCTTCCCTGAATAAGGAGATTCCCTGCCGACTCGCGCGTCACTACTCTTGCGGGAACGCCGGATTGATTTCACAGGGGAGACGAAATGGCGGATACGGGGTTGACATGTCCGAAGTGTTCGGGAGAGTGGGACACACATGAGCGCAACGGGGTGGTCATCGAGGAATGCGCGGGCTGCCAGGGGGTTTTCCTGGACCGCGGTGAGCTGGAGCGGCTCATCGACGCCGAGAGCGACTACCTCGCCAAGCTGGAGCCGCTCGACGACGCGGACATGATGTACCACGGCCGGCACCGCAGGGGCATCATGCATCAGCTCTTCACGCCGGCCGAGTGACGGTCCCGATTCCCTGGAGGCGTTCGGCCTCCCATAGGTCCCGGTAAGGCCCGGCCCGCGCGATCAGGGCGTCGTGCGGGCCGCGCTGGGCGACCTCGCCCCGATCGAGGACGACCACCTCGTCGGCCGCGGCCATGTGCGCAACGGCGCAGTGGTCTCGACAGAGGTGACCGTCGTCCAGCCGGCCGGGAATCTGGACGGGCTGATCAGTTCCGCGCTTCGGGCCGGGGTACACCGGGCCCGGGCTGCCGGTCCACCCAACCCCTAAGCGACGCAAGACCCTCAAGCTGGGTGCGGCGCGTCTGGCCCTGTGAGTCCTCAGGCCGTACGGACGGCTCGGCGCCGTCGCCGGGTAGCGGGGCTGTTGATGGCAGAGTGAAAATTACCGCCTGTTGTGCCGGAAAGCGCCAATTGTCCTTAAAGTGGCCAGTCCCGCTGCGTTGCGTAACAGCGCCGTTAGGTATTACTAGTGGGAGGAGATCGATACGCGAGGGCGGTCGACGTGGCCGTCAGACCGGGAGATCGGCGATGGCCAATACGCCCAGACCGCTGGCCGAGGTCGCCCGAGCGATGGATGAACGGGTCGGCGGGGCCGGCTTCCTCAAAAAAGCCATGAGGAAGGTTTTTCCGGATCACTGGTCGTTCCTGCTCGGCGAGATCGCGATGTACTCGTTCGTCATCATCATCCTGACCGGCGTCTTTCTGTCGTTCTTCTTCAGGCCGAGCATGGGAGACGTCGTCTACAACGGGTCGTACCTCCCGCTACGTGGCGACAGGATGAGCGAGGCGTACGAGTCGACCTTGCACATCAGCTTCGACGTGCGTGGCGGCCTGCTGATGCGGCAGATCCACCACTGGGCGACGATCTTGTTCCTGGCCGCGATCGTCGTCCATATGCTGCGGAACTTCTTCACCGGGGCGTTTCGGAAGCCACGCGAGATCAACTGGCTGATCGGCGTGACGCTGTTCATCCTGGTGTTGCTGAACGGCCTGTTCGGCTACTCCCTGCCGGACGACCTGCTGTCCGGCACCGGCATGCGGATCCTCGAAGGCGTGATCCTCTCGCTTCCGGTGGTCGGCTCATATCTGACGCTGTTCCTGTTCGGCGGGGAGTTCCCGGGCCACGACATCGTGCCGCGGCTCTTCACCATCCACGTCCTGCTGATCCCCGGCATCCTGCTCGCCCTGCTCCCGCTGCACGCGGTGGTGCTCACCTGGCGGCAGACCCACACGCAGTTCCCCGCCAAGGGCCGGACCGATCGCGTGGTCGAGGGCAAGCCGTTCTTCCCGGTCTTCTTGGCCAAGACCACGGCGTACTTCATGTGGACGTTCGCCGTCGTGGCACTGCTGGCAACGTTCGTCCAGATCAACCCGATCTGGCTGTTCGGCCCGTACAACCCGGGCAGCATCAGCGCCGGGTCGCAGCCCGACTGGTACATGGGCTTCCTCGAGGGCTCGCTGCGGATCATGCCGGCCTGGGAGATCAACGCGTTCGGGCACACCCTCCCGATGAGCGTGATCATCCCGGCCCTTGTGGTGCCGGGGTTCCTGTTCACCGCGCTGGCCATGTATCCGTTCCTGGAGAGATGGGCGACGGGTGACTACGAGGTCCACCATCTCCTCGACCGGCCGCGCGACGTACCGGCCCGCGTGGGCATCGGCGTTGCCGGCATGACGTTCTTCGGGGTGCTGTGGCTGGCGGGCGGCAACGACATCATCGCCCACGCGTTCCACATCCCGCTGTTCGCGACGACCTGGTTCTTCCG
>JAOPYL010000362.1 GCA_025964625.1 Actinoallomurus sp.
CCACATGCCGGCCCGCTTTGCGCCAGGTGGGCCGACGATGCGTACCGGCGAAGAAGTTGGCCATGGCCTGGGCGAAATCCCGCAACGCCTGCTGCTGCACCGTCTGCGACCCCACCGCCAACCACCCGAACGCTTTACGGGCTACGGTCAACTGGCGACACTGCTCCCCATAGCCCGGCGCACCCGCCCGCCCCAGCCGCCAATGCTGATGCTGCTCCACCGCAAGATCCCACACAAAACGGGCATGCGCGCAATGCTCCAGCAACACCCGCTCCTGGGCGGACGTGGGCTGAAGACGGAACCGCATCCGAACACGCTAACGACCACCACCGACATTCCGAGGAGGGAACGGCGTTTCCTCCCCGGCCCCAAGGCCGAGGTCTCCACGCCGCGCATCCGATGAACGCTCCGTACGTCCCCCCGGGAACGGGCCGGCCCGGTGATCCCGCCACGCCGGGCACTCCGGTCGCCGAAGACGCCGAGGCCGTGCGCAAGCTCGCGGCCGATGCTCCCGATCTCGGGGAACTCGTCGCCCGGCAGTCCGTCTGCCGGGCATGCCCGCGTCTCGTCGAGTGGCGGGAACACGTCGCGGTCGAACGCCGCCGGGCGTTCGCGGAGGAGGAGTACTGGGGACGGCCGGTGCCGGGCTGGGGCGACCCGCACCCGCGCGTGCTGATCATCGGTCTCGCGCCCGCCGCGCACGGCGGCAACCGCACCGGACGGATCTTCACCGGCGACCGCAGCGGTGACTGGCTGTTCGCCTCGCTGCACCGCGTGGGCCTCGCCGCGATGCCGACGAGCACGCACGCGGGGGACGGCCAGCGGCTGCTCGGCGCCCGGATGCTCGGCCCGGTACGCTGCGCACCGCCCGCCAACAAGCCGACCCCCGCCGAGCGGGCGACCTGCTCCCCGTGGCTCGCCAGGGAGCTGGAGCTCACCTCGGGCAGCCTGTGCTCGATCGTCGTTCTCGGCGGGTACGCCTGGCAGGCGCTGTGGCCGGCGCTCAAGGAGGCCGGCTATGACCTCCCCAGGCCCCGTCCCGCCTTCGGCCACGGTGCCGAGGTCGTGGTGACCGCTCCCGATGGGCGCACGGCGCTGCTGCTCGGCTGCTACCACCCGAGCCAGCAGAACACCTTCACCGGCCGGGTCACCGAGGAGATGCTCGACGCCGTCTTCACCCGCGCCCGCACGCACGCCGGACTGCCGGAGCGGAACGCCGGCTGACCCTGCTGCCGTGGCAAGCGGTGGGCAGGGCGGGCCCAGTGGGGCCCCCGCTTCCACTGGACGCGCCCCCGTGCCCTGCCCACCGCTCTGGTGCCTTCTTCCGTCATGTTCGACGCGCGGGCGGGTGCCGTGGTTCGAGCATGACGTGATTCACACGTTCGGGTCTGCTACCGCCATGTGCGCCGGAGTAGGGAAGACATAGTTCGTGAAAATTTTCACAACCTATTTCGGTCGTTTCTGGACAGTGTCCTGGGTACCGCATCCGGTATGTCCAAACACGTGCTCATCGTCGGCGGTGGATATGTCGGTATGTACACCGCCCTTCGCCTGCAGAAGAAGATGCGCCGCCAACTCAGGAGCGGCGAGCTCGAGATCACGGTGGTGGACCCCCACTCGTACATGACCTATCAGCCGTTCCTTCCGGAGGCCGCGGCGGGCAACCTGGAGCCGCGGCACGTGGTGGTGCCGCTCCGGCGCATCCTGCCGCAGGCGAACATGCTCAACGGCCGGGTCGTCCGCCTCGATCACGCCAGGCGGCAGGCGGCGGTCCGCATCCTGGGGAGCGGGGAGGAGGGGCCCGAGGAGATCCGCACCCTCTCCTACGACGTCCTGGTCTTCTGTCCCGGGTCGGTGTCACGCACGCTGCCGATCCCCGGCCTGGCCGAGCACGGCATCGGTTTCAAGACGGTGGCCGAGGCGATCTACCTCCGCAACCATGTGCTCACGCAGCTCGACATCGCCGCCTCCACCGCGAACGAGGAGACCCGGGACAGGGCGCTGACCTTCGTCTTCGTAGGCGGCGGATACGCAGGTGTCGAGGCGCTCGCCGAGCTGGAGGACATGGCCCGCGACGCCTGCGCCTACTACCCCAACCTGAACGCCTCGCACATGCGCTGGGTGCTGATCGAGGCCAGCGGCAGCATCCTGCCCGAGGTCGGTCCCGACATGGGCAAGTGGACCGTCCAGGCGCTGCGGCAACGGGGCATCGACGTGCGGCTCCAGACCCTCCTCAAGTCCGCCGAGCGCTGCCACATCGTGCTCAGCGACGGCACGGAGTTCGGCGCCAGTACGCTCGTGTGGACCGCGGGTGTCAAACCCAACCCTCTTGTCAAGAAGACGGATCTGCCGGTTGATGACAAGGGCCGGGTCAAGGCGACCGCCGAACTCACCGTGGAGGGCGTCGAGAACGCGTTCACCGCAGGCGATATCGCCGCCGTTCCCGACCTGACCAAACCCGGTGAGTACTGTGCGCCGAACGCCCAGCACGCTGTGCGCCAGGCGAAGGTCCTCGGCGACAACGTCGTGGCCTCGCTGCGAGACAGGGAACTGAAGGCCTACAAACACGCTTATGCCGGATCCGTCGCCAGCCTCGGCCTGCACAAAGGCGTCGCGCAGATCTACGGGATCAAGCTGCGCGGGCTGTTCGCCTGGCTCATGCACCGCATGTACCACCTGTCACGGGTGCCCACCACCAACCGCAAGGTCCGGGTCACCGCGGACTGGACCCTCGCCCTGTTCTTCAAGCGCGAGGTCGTTTCGCTCGGGTCGTCGCTGGAGCGTCCGCGTGAGGAGTTCGAGCTGGCCGCGAGGAAAGACTGAACAGTATTCGGTTTTTAATTAGAGCGCAGCAGTAATACGAATTCTTTGTTGCATTTACGGTGCGCTCCGCTATTGGCGCACTCCCGGTATGATTACGGCGCCCCCGTAGCCCAACAGGCAGAGGCAGACTCCCTAAAAGAGTTGTTTGTGTCGGTTCGACTCCGACCGGGGGCACCGGTCTTGACAGCCGTCGATCCTTAGGTTCGACCTCTTTCGTCTGAGCCGTCCCTGACGCGCCGCCATCGAGAGGAGCGCGAAGACCAGCCTGATGTGAGCGGGTCTGGCGGGCGACAAGACGGGCCCGGGCCGACCCGGATCAGCCCGGCGCGCCGGGGGAATACCGCTATGGCGGCCGGTCGGTAAGCTGATCTGACAACAAGTCCGGAGGCTTTCGATGGAGAGCAGGAACCCAGTCTTCTCCCGGCGCGGCGCCTTCGGGCAGCAGCCGCCGGGTCACGCGCCGAGTTCTCAGTACCTCGAGGACATGTACAACGCGCCGGCGTATGCGCCGCCGCGGACCATGACCATCGACGATGTCGTCGTCCGGTCCTTCCTCACGCTGGGCACGCTCGTCGTGGCCGGAGCCCTGGCATGGGTGTTCGTGCCCGAGCGGATCGCGAACGCGGTCGCGCTCGTCGCGATCGTCGTCGGTGTGGTCTGCTGGGCGATTCTCACGTTCGGGCACAAGATCAACCCGGCGCTCGTGCTCGGCTTCGCGGCGTCGTACGGCGTGGCGGTCGGCGTGATCAGCCACGCCTACAACTCCGTCTACAACGGCATCGTGCTGCAGGCGGTGATCGGTACCGGGCTCGCGTTCGGCGCGATGCTCACCGTGTACGCCCTGCGGATCGTCAGGGTGACGCCGAAGTTCGTGCGGTTCGTCATCGCGGCCGGGCTGGCGCTCGTCGGCCTGATGGTCCTGAACATGCTCGTGTCGATCTTCCACGTCGGCGGCATCGGCATCCGGGAGAACGGCCCGCTGGGCATCGTCTTCAGCGTCGCGGCGATCCTCGTCGGGTGCCTCTACCTGCTGCTCGACTTCAGCTCGATCGAGGAAGGCGTCCGGTCGGGCGCCCCCGAGAAGGCCTCCTGGCTCGCCGCCTTCGGCCTCACGCTGAGCCTGGTCTGGATCTACCTCGAGCTGCTTCGCTTCCTGTCCTACTTCTACAGCCGGGACTGAACGGGCATGGTGACGCCCCCGCGCCGGGCGCGGGGGCGGGCCCGTATGCCTCAGCCGTGAACGTCGGGCCCGGCGCGAGTGATCGTCACGCGGACGAGCACCCGGCGGTCGCGTTCCATGGCCGCGCGGTAGTCGTCCCACTCGGTGTGTTCGCCGGAGATCTTCCGGTAGTAGTCGACGAGCGGCTCCATGGCCGCCGGAAGGTGGACGATCTCGGCCTCGCCGTCGACCTGCGCCCACTCGCCGAAGAACGCATCGGTCATCACGCAGAAGGTCACTCGCGGATCGCGTAGCAGGTTGCGGGTCTTGGCCGCCGTCTCACGTGTGCTGACGATGATCCTGCCGGCGTCGTCGACCGCGCAGAGGACGGGCGACGTCTGGGGACGGCCATCGGCATGGTGGGTCACCATGACGGCCCGATGGTGCTTGGTGATGAAGTCGCGTGCCCGGTCGGGGTCCACGGACAAGCGTCAGAATCGGATGGCGCGCCGATGCATCTCGTGCTCGTGCACGAGAGCGACCGCGTAGCCGTGGGAGAGCCCGTGCTCGTCAGCCAGCCAGTTGACCCGTTCATCGCTTCGGAGGAAGGCGGGGCCGTTATCTATGGCTTCGAACCACTCGGGGAGGTCACGTCCTGTGACTTTGGGGATCCGTGCGATCAGATTCTTGTGCGTCTCCGGTGAGTGGTTCAAAGACATAGGCACCTCCTGGCTGGGCGTGCTGCTTGCTGACGACTCTGCAACAGTCATCTCAATCGCACAACCCCCTGGGGGGGACCTTTGTGTCACGGCAAGTAGATCATCCATGACTGCCGTCCGTGCCTGATCACCAGGGCGAACGCGCCGGTCGTCTCCTCCGGGAGCGGGGACCGGAGGAGACGGCCGGCGCACCCCGCCGGTGGGGATGCCGCCGCCGGGGAGTCAGCTGAGGCGTTCGAACACCATCGCCATGCCCTGGCCGCCGCCGACGCACATGGTCTCCAGCCCGAACGTCTTGTCGCGGGACTGGAGGCCGTTCAGCAGCGTGCCGGTGATGCGCGCGCCGGTCATGCCGAACGGGTGGCCGACCGCGATCGCGCCGCCGTTGACGTTGAGCCGGTCAATGTCGATGCCCAGCTCCCGGTAGGACGGGATCACCTGTGCGGCGAACGCCTCGTTGATCTCCACCAGGTCGATGTCGTCGATCGTCATCCCCGCCTTCTTCAGCGCCCGCCTGGACGCCTCGACCGGCCCGAGCCCCATGATCTCCGGCGACAGCGCGGACACGCCCGAGGCGACGATGCGGGCGAGCGGGGTCAGACCCAGCTCGGCGGCCTTGGTGTCGCTCATGACGACGACCGCGGCGGCACCGTCGTTCAGTGGGCAGCAGTTGCCCGCGGTCACCGTGCCGTCGGGGCGGAAGACCGGCTTGAGCTGGGAGATCTTCTCGAGAGTCGTGCCGGCGCGCGGGCCGTCGTCCTTGGCGACGACCGTGCCGTCCGGGAGCTCGACCGGCGTGATCTCACGTTCGAAGAAGCCGCTCGCGATGGCCTCCTCGGTGAGATTCTGCGAGCGGACACCGAACTCGTCCTGGTCCGCGCGGCTGATACCCCGCATCTCGGCGACGTTCTCCGCCGTCTGGCCCATCGCGATGTAGACATCGGGGATCTCGTCGTTCTCGCGCGGGTCGTGCCAGGCGTCCACCCCGCCCTCGCCGCGCTTGGCCGTACGGGCCTCCGCCTCGGCGAACGAAGGGTTCTGGGTGTCCGGCAGGCCGTCACTGCTGCCCTTGGCGAAGCGGCTGACCATCTCGACGCCCGCCGAGACGATCACATCGGCCTCGCCCGCCTTGATCGCGTGGAAGGCCATGCGGGTGGTCTGCAGCGAGGAGGAGCAGTATCGGGTGACGGTCGCGCCGGGCACGTTGTCGTAGCCGAGCAGCACCGAGACCACGCGTGCCATGTTGTAGCCCTGCTCACCGCCCGGCAGGCCGCAGCCCAGCAGCAGGTCGTCGATGTCATTGGGATCGAGCTGCGGCACCTTGTCGAGTGCCGCCCGCACGATGCGAGCAGTGAGGTCGTCGGGACGCAGATCCTTCAGCGACCCCTTGAACGCCCGCCCGATCGGGGAACGAGCGGTCGCGACGATGACAGCCTCAGGCATTACGGGTCTCCCTCGTCTCGGCCGGATCGGGCATGCCTGACCGGATGCCCGTTTCGCAGGCTACTGCGTGGTAGCGCCGATGCCTACCGAGGGGTAGCAAACTCATTGACCCGATGTCGAACAGGCGCGTGCGCCGCTATTCGTACATCCCCGGGCTGGTGCCGTTGGCGTCGTGCACGCCGTGCAGGCCGCCCTGCTGGTCGCGCCAGACGCGCCAGCCGTCGACCGCCCCGGTGTACCACCCCGGAGGCGCGCCGGCGGCGTCGAGCTTCTTGCCGGTCTTGAGGTCGTACGGGCACAGCGCGGCGATCGGGTAGAAGCCCTGCCGGCCCCGGATGTTCAGCGGCGACGGGGTCGTGGTGCAGAACGACCACCCGCGGGCGTGCCCGGCGACCGCCCGCCCGGTCCGCAGGTCGTAGGTCCGGCCGGCCCGCTCATGGGAGAGGAAGCCGAGGGCGGACAGGTCCGAGGGGAAGGCGAGCCACCAGTTGGTCGTCGGCGCACCGGTGGCCGGGATCTGTGCCACCGAGCGGCCGGTGCGCGGATCGAGCTGGGTGAAGCCGCCATAGCGGTCGGCACTGTCCACGTCGCGAGCGATCAGGGCGACCGCGGGGTTCGCGCTGGGGTAGACCCGCAGGAGCCGCTTGCGGGCCCACTGCTGCCGGCCGTCGGCCAGCCGGAGGGAGAAGAAACCGAACGCCGACAGCGGCGCGCCCTTCCGAGCCTGGTAGGGGGCGAGATAGCCGACCAGCGTGTCACCCATCGAGCCGAACGCCCAGCCACCGGAGAGGTTCGCTCCCGGGCCGAGCGCGCGCTCGACGGGGAAGGACCAGATCGCCCTGCCGGTCGCCAGGTCGTGCGCCTCGATCGCTGGATGGGCCGACATCCGGAACAGCACCACGCGCTGCGGATCGGCCCATTCGACCTCGGCCACCCCCGGCATCCGCCAGACCGGCTTGCCGGTGGTGGGGTCGAGCACGGTGAAGCCGGCCGACGCGCGCGCGGTGGACTCGGAGAGGCAGAGCAGGCCGCCGCATCGGGCGGGGCCGAACGTCGTGCCGATCGGCCGCACCCAGCGTTGCCCGCCGGTGCGGGCGTCGCGGCCCACGAGCGCGGCGCCGGAGGCGTGCGGCTCGACGCTCGCCACCACCGC
>JAOPYL010000099.1 GCA_025964625.1 Actinoallomurus sp.
TCCCGTGACCGAGACGCGATGGCTTGACGCCGACGAGCAGCGCACGTGGCGTGCGTACCTCAACTCCCACCGGCTGCTACTCGACGCGGTCGACGCGCAGCTCCGCCGCGACTCGGGCATGCCGCACGCCTACTACGAGGTGCTGGTCCGGCTGTCCGAGGCGCCCGGGCGCGCGCTGCGCATGACCGTGCTCGCCGAAGCGACGCGCGTGTCCCCGAGCCGCCTCTCCCATGCCGTCACGCGCCTCGAAGAGCGCGGCTGGGCGCGGCGCGAAGACTGTGCGACCGACCGGCGCGGTCAGGTCGCGGTCCTGACCGATGAGGGGTTCGCGGCCCTGGCCGCCGCGGCGCCCGGCCACGTCGAGGCCGTCCGGCGCGCCCTGTTCGACGTACTGGATCCCGACCAGATCCGCAAGCTCGGCGCGATCAGCGAGACCCTCGCTGACCACCTCGGATGAGCCGGCCGCCCGGCGCGGTCACCAGGGCGGTCCTCGCGGACCCGGCGAGGAGGCGCCCGCCACGCCGAGGTCGGTACGCCGGCCGGAGCCGCCGCCCGAGCACCTCCTCGCCGGCCGCGTTCAGCCGCCCGGCGCCGGGACGGTCATGTCGGGCAGGTTCCGGCCGGTGAGGCTCACGACGGGCGAGGCTCCCCGCAGGTCCGAGGCGTGGTACCGCGCGGTCAGCGTCTGGCTCTGCCCGGGCCAGAGCGTGACGTCGTTGTCGCTCCAGCTGATCGGCAGTACCTGGTCGTCGCCGGCCAGGGGATGGCCGTCACGTGAGCCCCGGCGGACGTCGGCGCGGGTGAACACCGACGGCGTCGGCCGGCCGCTGACGTTGCGGATCGTGATCGTGGTGATCGCGTCGCCGCCCTGGCGGCGCGTCGACGCCGACGCCCGCACGGTGGCCGGCGGCAGGTTCCGCAGACCGGTCAGGTCCGCGTAGCCGCCGGGCTTGAAGACGGCGCCACTTCCCTGGCCGAGCGACTTGGACCAGTCGACGGTGTCCGGCTGGGTGGACAGCCAGTAGACGTTCCGGCTCACCGTCGTACCCTGGCGGGTCAGCGTCAGCTCGAGGAAGTACGTACGGGAGATGCCCGCCGGCACCGCCGGCGTCAGCACGGTCCGCACGTCCTGGCTTTGCAGCGTCTGGACGTTCGTGTGGCCCGTGGCCTTCACCGTGCCGTTCAGATCGATGAAGCGGGCCGTGGCGGCCAGGCCGGCCTGCCCGGCGCCGGTCAGGTTCGCGACCTTGATGGAGCCGTCGGCGTAGTCGTACATGATGTGCACCGGCTCGCCCGCCTTCAGCGCGCCGAAGTACACGCCAGGCTGGTCGAAGTCGTAGTTGTAGAGGTTCCAGTGCAGCGACGGCCACGCCTTGTTCGCCATCCAGTAGATGACGCCGGTGCTCGGGTTCGCGGGGTCCTTGGAGTGCCCGATGTACGCCTCGAACTGCGCGCGCGTGACCTCGTAGCCGCCCATCTGGGCGATCTTCTGGTAGGAGGCCATGTCGGACCAGTGCCCGTAACGGTTCCACAGCGGGGTGTTGTACTGCCCCATGCGCGCGGTCTTGGTGTAGCTGTTGTACGTCGGATAGACGTGGAAGAGGTCCGGCCCGGTGCCCGGCCCCTTCGTCGTGCTGAGATCCCAGATCTTCTCCTGGTCCGCCGGCGTCAGGAACCGGTTCAGCGAGTCCTGGGTGGGGACCGTGTTCCCGGCGCTGACCTCGGTGTCGTAGCCCCAGGCGCTCCCGGCGTTGGTGAAGGTCTCGTCGGTGCCGGCGGTCTCCGGGCCGTTCGCCCACCAGTAGCCGGGCGGCACGTAGTTGTACGGGCCCTCTTTGGAGCCGGAGGGGCCGAGCCTGGGCGACGACTTGTACTCGGCGGCGGAGACCTGCGGGGTCTGCCAGTCCGCCGCCGTGAAGGCGGCCAGGTAGATGGCCTCCTTGGCCCCCTCCGGCGCCTCGTCGCTGCCCTGGTAGAAGGTGAAGACGCTCGGGTGGTCGCGCAGCCACTGCGCGACACGCGTGGCCTGGTTGGCGGCGTTGGCCCTGAGCGCGTCGGGCCACTTGCCGATGGGGTGCTCCCACCTGTCGCAGCACTGCCAGCCGGGCATGGCCAGCACGCCCGCGCGGTCCATCTGGGCGAACATGTCATCGGGCGGCAGGTTGCCCTCGAACCGGAGCGTGTTGAGGCCCAGGTTCTTGATGTAGGAGAGCTGATCCTGGATGTTCTGCGGTGAGTAGCGCATGAACATGTCCGGTGACCAGCCGCCGCCGCGGATCACCAGTGGCACGCCGTTGATGAGGAAGCGCCGGTAGCCGTGTGGAGCGCGCGTCTTACCCGGGACGACCGGCGTGAGGTACGAGGTGACGGTGCGGATGCCGAAGTCCTCGGCGAACCGGTCGGAGACCTGGCCGTTCACGCGCGCGTTCGCGTCGAGGTGATAGAGCGGCTGGCCGCCGAGCTGGTACGGCCACCAGACGGCCGGGTGGTCGAGGTGCAGCTGCCGGTGGTCGGCGGGCGACAGCGTGACCGTACGGGTCGACCTGGCGGGAACCGTGACCTTCGTCGTGAGGCCGATGCGGGTGGCCCCGTGCGTGATCGTCTCGTTCAGCTCGGCCGGCTGCGCGGAGTCGGTGTCGTTGCGCACGTCGGCCTTGACGGTGAGGTCGGAGCTGCTCAGGTCCTTGGCGTTGTGCTGGTCGACGTGCACGTTGCGCAGCGAGACCGGACCCGCCTGGGCCAGCTGCGGCGGGAACCGCAGGCCGGTGCTCTCGTCCGGGGCGTGCGGGTTCCAGTCCAGCTGGCTGTCGGTCAGGTACGTCTTCGGGTCGTTCTTGGAGACGTCGAGCGCGATCGCGTTCGCCCCGTCGTGGACGTACGGCGTGATGTCGTACTCGAACCGCGAGTAGGCGCCCTGCAGCTGCGAGCGGTCGGCGACCTTGGTGCCGTTGACCCACAGGTCCGCCGTGCCCAGGACCCCGTTCATGGCCAGGAAGGTGCGGCCGTCGCGCCGTGGGTGCACGGTCAGCTGGTTCCGGTACCACCAGTTGACGTTGAACTGGCCGGTGGGCACCGTCTTCAGGCGGTCGGAGTAGAAGACGTTCGGATAGCGGCCGTTCTCGACAAGGCCCGCCATCAGCGTCTCGGGCCGCGCGATCGGCAGCCAGCCCGTCGTGGCGTACTCCGGCCGGGAGATCCGCGCTCCGGAGCCGCCGGCGACGGCCGACGACTGGATCTTCCAGCCCGTGTTCAGGTCGGTCGCCCCGACCTTCGGTGCGATGACGGCGGCGGACGGGCGATGCGGCGGTGCGGCCTTGGCGGACGGCGCCGCCGTGGCGGCGACCACCGCGCTGACCGCCACGATGAGCAACGGCGATCTAGCCATAAACAACCGTACCTCCAATATCCGGGCGCACCCCTTAGCTCCCCCCTATCGGGTAATTGTCAACCTCCCTAACAATGTCCGGAAAAGGACACGTAACGGGCTTGCGGACGGGCGCGTGGCGCCCGGTACGTCCCCGTCAAGCACCTGGAGGAGCGCCATGAACATGCTCGAGCACGATGGGCACTCGGCCATCCGCATCAAGACCAGGTACGCCGCGTTGCACGTGGCGCGGTTGGCGGCCGGCGAGAGCGTCGAACTCCCCGAGGCGCCGTTCCTGCACCTGTTCCTGCCACGGGGCGGTGTCACCCTCGAAGGCGCCGGTGCCCTGTACGAGGGCGACGCGGTGCGGTTCACCGCCACGGGCGGACAGCGGGTGACGGCGACCGAGCCGGCGGAGATCCTCGTCTGGGAGATGCATGCCGCGATCGCCGCGTGACGCGTCCGTGCTCCGGCTCGGAGCACGTCGATCGGCCGTCGCGTGCCCGCTGGATGCCATGCCGGAGCGCCGCATCGGTACGCCGGGCCGCCGGGGCGTTCTGACGTGGTCTCATCCGCACGGCCGGCTTCGTCACGCCGGCCGTGCGCCCCGGGCCAGGGGCGGATCCGCTGTCAGGTCAGCCGTTGCAGCCGCAGGAGCAGCCCTTCGAGCAGGAGCAGCCAGAGCCGTGTCCGCAGGAACAGTTGCGTCTCATGCTCCCAATCGTGCGGTTTCGCGACCGTGGAGGCAAGGAAGACTATGGTCACCTTCGCGGCGCTTGTGTGGAACCCCGTGGCGGGCCGCCGGTGGCCTGCTACGCACCCGTCGCGCGGTGGGCATCCACCGGCGCGTGTTCACGGCGGTGTGCCTGACCTGGGATCTCGCTGAGCCCGTTGAAGCGGCCGAGCATCCTGGCCAGCAGCCGCACGTCCTCCTCCGGCCAGGTCCCGAGCAACGCGTGGAATCGCTCCCGGCGCGCCTCCCGGGCGCCGTCCAGCCGCTGGCGTCCCTCCTCGGTGAGGACCAGCCGGTGGGCACGGCCGTCGGCGGGATCCGGCTCGCGCCCGACCAGGCCCAGCTCCTCCAGCCCCTTCAGCTGGCGGCTGATCGTGGCCTTGCCGAGGCCGAAGTAATCGGCCAGATCACTGGGCCGCGTCCGAGCACAGTCGTGCACACCGATGAGCAGTCCGTAGGCTCCGGGCTCCAGATCGGGATGCACCTCGCGCCCCATCTCGGCGGACAGCGCCCGCGCGCGGCGCAGGAGGACTCCGAGCTCGTGCTCGATGGCGTTGTACGCCTCGTGTTCGTCGGCGACCACGGTCGCTGGTGCTTTCGCCATCCCGGTCTTTCCGCTCGCTTGTCCCGATCCAGAAATGATCACGCCGGCGGCAGGGATTCGCCGCGCACCGCCTGGATGTCCAGTTCTACCTTCAAGGTCGCACCGATGACCGAGATGCCGGCCTGCACCACCTGGTTGAAGGTCATCGCGAAGTCCTCGCGGTGCAGCTCGGTGACGGCGCGGAACGCGGCACGCATGCCACCCCAGGGGTCCGGGCCGGTGCCGAGGTACCTCAGGTCCAGATCGACCGTGCGGGTGATCCCGCACAGCACGAGCTCGCCGTGGACGGTCCACCGGCCGGAGCCCGTCGCGGAGAGCCCGGCGGACCGGTAGGCGATCGTCGGGTGGCGGTCCACGTCCAGGAAGTCGGCCGAGCGCAGGTGATCGTCGCGCATGCCGTTGCCGGTGTCGATCGACGCCGCCCTGATCTCCGCGGCGACGGTGGACGCCTCGGCCGTCGCCGCGATGTCGATCCGGCCGCCGAACTCGCTGAACCGCCCGTGCACCGGGGACAGGCCAAGGTGCTGCGCGGTCGCGGCGATCGTCGAATGCGCCGGGTCGATGGTCCACGCGCCGGGCGGTGGCAGCTCCACCCCGCCCGTCCGGGAGAGCGCCAGCGTACCCAGGTCGGCGGTGCCGGACGCGGTGGCGATCGCGGTGGATGCGATGGGGGAATAGCCGGCGGCCGTGACGACCACGGTATAGACACCGGGCTTCAGCGGCTCGGTCACCACCGCCCCATCGGCGTCCGCCAGAACCCGGGCGACCTGGTGGCCGGACATGTCGGTGACGGTGACGATGGCGTGCTCCACGGCCCAGCCGTCCTTGCTGCGCACCAGGGCGTGCAGGCCGCGTGTCCTGGCAGGTGTGGTCTCGACGTGAGGGCTGCTGTGCATGGTGCTCCTGCTTTCACTGGCTCTCGGGGCCGTTGCGTCCGGCCGGACCGGACGCGTGTCGCGATCCGGCCGCGGGCCCCTCTTCGTGCTCCTCTTTGACGAGGACGTCTCCACCGGACCGGCCTTCACGGACCGCTCCGGTGGCCTCCGGCTGTTCGGCGGGGTGGCCGAGCCACACGTCGTACGCGTCGTCACCCTGGCCCACCAGGTTCACCGCGCTCGCAACAGGCGGGTAGCCGGTGGCGATGACGGTGTACTGACCGCCTGTGAGGTCGGCGAAGGCGTACTCACCGTCGGGGCCGGTGGTCGCGACGCCGACCACGTTACCGGCCGCGTCGAGCAGCGTGAGCCGGGCGTCGGCCAGCGGGCCCCGTCCCTCGGCGCGGACGGTGCCGCGGACCTGGACGCCCGGCAGCAGCTCGACGTCCTGCCGGGTCTGGCCGCCGCCGACCTCGACCGGTACGGCGGAGGGACGGTGCGCGGCCGCGCTGACCACGAGTGTGCAGGCCCCGGCGGTCACCGCGGCGAAGGCGAAGCCGCCGTCGGCGTCGGTCCTGCCGGTGGCGACGACCTCGCCGCGCACGTCCGTCACGGCGACGATCGCGTCCTCGACCGGCCTGCCGTGCACACCGCGAACGGTCCCGACGAGCCCGCCGGAACCGGTGAGCACCAGGTCGAAGTCCACGGGCCGGTCACCGACCACGAGCGTCGCGGCCTGCGGGTCATGGTCGCCCGCCGCGGCGATCAGCACGTAGGTCCCGCTACCGGGGGTCGACAGGGCGTACCGGCCGTCGGCCCGCGTCGCGGCGCGGCCGATCTGATGCCCGCGTACGTCGATCAGGGTGAGCGCGGCGTGCGTCACCGGCGCACCGTCGCCACCGCGGACGAAGCCGCGGATCCCGGCGCCGTCCTGAGGTTCCGACGCGCCGGCGGAGGCGTACACCGCCTGCGCCGCCGGCCGCTCGGCGGTGGCCAGACCATCGGACCGGACCTGAGTGCCGGCGCCGACGGAGACCAGCTCCCGATCCTCGCGGTAGGTGTGGCGGCCGTGCCCGGCCGGCACGTACTCGTCCGCGCCGGCCCGCGGCTGCTCGGCGTTGGCGGTGCGCAGCGGCACCTCCTTGATGAACACGATGGCGATCAGCGCCAGGAGCGCGAGCGGCGCCGCGTACAGGAAGACGTTGCCGATGGCGTGGCCGAACGCGCTCTCGACGATCGCGCGGACGGGGGCGGGCAGCCCGGAGAGCATCGGGATCGAGCCATCGCTCGCCGGGGCGTGCAGACCGATCCTCGCGAAGCCGTCCGCCGTGTAGTGGGCGACCCGGTTGGACAGCACCGCGCCGAACACCGCGACGCCGACCGCGCCGCCGAGCGTGCGGAAGAAGGGGACGACCGAACTGGCCGCTCCGAGCTCCTCCGGACGGACCTGGTTCTGCACGGACAGCACGAGGTTCTGCATGGTCATGCCGAGACCGGCGCCGATGCAGAACATGTAGACGGCGATCTGCCAGTAGGCGGTGTCGTACCGCAGCACGCTCATCAGGCCGAACCCCGCGGTGAGCAGGACACCGCCGAGCACGAGGAAGATCTTCCAGCGTCCGGTGCGGGTGATGATCTGCCCCGCGATCGTCGACGCGAGGGCCAGGCCGGCGATCATCGGCAGGGTCATGATGCCGGCCCTCATGGGTGACTCGCCGCGGGCCAGCTGGAAGTACTGGCTGAGGAAGACCGTCGCGCCGAACATCGTGACGCCGACGAGCAGGCTGGACACCACGGCCAGGGTCACCGTGCGGTTGCGGAACAGGCGCAGCGAGACGATCGGCTCGCCGGCCTTCGTCTCGACGAACAGGAAGAGCAGGGCCAGGACCACCGCCCCGCCGACCATGGCACCGGTCTGCCAGGACAGCCAGTCGTACTTGCCGCCGGCGAACGAGACCCACACGAGGAGAAGGGAGACCGCGGCGGTGATCAGGGTGGCGCCGGCCCAGTCGATCCTGACCTTGCGCCTGAGAACCGGGAGGTGAAGGGTCTTCTGCAGGACGACCAGCGCGAGGACGGCGAATGGCACGCCCACGTAGAAGCACCACCGCCAGCCGAGCCAGGAGGTGTCGACGATCGCGCCGCCGATGAGCGGGCCGCCGATGGTCGCGAGGGCGAACACGGCGCCCATGTAGCCGGAGTAGCGGCCGCGTTCGCGCGGCGAGATCATCACCGCCATGATCACTTGCGCCAGGGCGGTGAGGCCGCCGGCGCCGATGCCCTGCACGACACGGGCCGTGATGAGCATGGCGGGGTTCTGCGCGAGGCCCGCGAACGCCGAGCCGATGACGTAGACGACCAGACCGAGCTGGACCAGCACCTTCTTGCTCGTCAGATCCGCCAGCTTGCCCCAGATCGGGGTGGACACCGTGGTGGCGAGCAGGGCCGCGGTGACGACCCAGGTGTAGGTCGTCTGGCTCGCGTGCAGGTCGGCGATGATGGTGGGCAGTGCGTTCGACACGACGGTCGACGACAGGATCGCCACGAACAGGCCGAGCAGCAGCCCGGACAGCGCTTCCATGATCTGCCGATGGGACATGGGGGCGGCCGGGGCGGCCGCTCTCGCGCGCGCCTCGGCCGGTACTGCGGTTGCCATCAAGTTCCTTTTCCGAAGCCTGCGGGAGTGGGGGTGCTGTGCCGGCTCGGCACGCGTGAAGCTCACGCGGAGGTGGAGGTGGAGAGCCGGGGAGCGTCGGCCGGGCGGCTCGGCCTGCGTTCGCCCAGCCGTGCTCTGCCATGCCGATTTGGTTGCCTGAAGCAATTATATTGCTTTTGGTTGCCTCGGGCAACTTTGTCCGTCTCCATGGGCGGCCCTCACGTCACAGGCGAGCCGCGATCGTGGAGCCGTCGGCCCGAGGAGCGCGGGCCGCCCGGTAAGGGCCGGTCACGGACGTCGGTCCCGGTGGCCGGTGTCCTCCTCGGCGGGGGATCCGCCCATCATCTTGAGCATCGGGATCCCGCCCGTCCGGACGAAGCGGATCAGCAGGACGGCCGCGAGGGCCAGGAGGGCGATGTTGAGCCAGGTCGTGTAGTTCCAGGCGATGTGCTGCTCCATGACCATGGCGCGGCGCTTCCGGGGGACCAGGCCGGCGACCCCGAAGATCAGCTCGACGAGGTAGCCGGCGATGACCATCGCCGCGTAGAACGTCGCGGTGATGAACAGGGCCATCCGCATGCCGTAGTACTTCCGGTAGATGCTGATGATCGGCAGGATGATCAGGTCGCCGAAGATGAAGGCGATCACGCCGCCGAAACTCGCGCCGCCGTTCCAAAGCACGGCGGCGAGCGGGATGTTGCCGACGGAACACACGAAGGTGACGACGGCGATCAGCGGCCCGATCAAAGGCCCGACGAGCTTGGCGACGGCCGGATCGCGCGCGTCGAACAGGCGGGCCCAGACCTCCGGCGGGACCCAGGCCGCGACGGCCCCGGCGATCACCAGCCCTAAGGCGATGTCGAACCAGAGGGAGGCCCAGTCCATCCAGAAGTAGTGGGAGATCGCGGTGACCCCCCGAGACGACGTCAGGCGGCGGAGCAGCGGACCCCCGCTCACCGACATGTCCATGGCGGCGTGGCCTTCCAT
>JAOPYL010000116.1 GCA_025964625.1 Actinoallomurus sp.
GACGCGGGACAGCTGCGCTGGATGGATCAACTGTGGTTGACGACAAGGTCGAACAGGTGGAGGCGTGTGCCGGCCTGGTCCCCGGTAACCGCGGTTGGCAGGGTGATGTACTCGACCGTCTTGGTCGCCGTGAGGGGCACGGTCGTCGAGTAGACGCTCACTGCGACGTCGGCCGGATAGCCGCTGTTCGCCGGGCGGTTCCACTGTGGAGCCGTTGCGACCAGTTCGTCTGCTGGGAGAACGGTGCTCGGGGTCCAGTTGGTCAGAGCGAGCGTGAACGGTGCGGTGCTGCCGTCGGTGTAGGTGATCGATCCAGTGCCCGATCCGCTTCCGTTGTTCGCCGATCCGAGGAAGGACAGGCTCGATCCACTCTTGCCCACCGCGATCCTCTGGCCCTGGGCGACGACGTTGTCGGGCGTACCCGCAGGCGCTGCCGGCCAGGTGTAGGTGACCGGCCCGTGCACGACCGGCTTCCCCGGCAGCAGGCCGACGCCGGCCAACGACTGGGCCGAGTAACTGAATCCGGAGCCGTCGAAGTCGGCGGACTCTGGCGCGGCGTTGTCACTCACCGCGGTGTTGTCGTACGCATCCGCGAGCGAGCCGAAGAGCAGCGGCAGGTCGAGCGACCCACCCTGCAACGGATAGGCCTGCCCGGACATGGTCGCGGTTCCGGTCAGATCGAGGTCGACCGACTGGGCGTCGGCTCCGACGCCGACGGTGAAGCGCGCCGTCGCGGTGGCGCGAGGCTGGAGCATGACGGAGGCCTGTGCCGGTGTGATGGTCAGTCCCGCCACGGGGCCGATCCGCGCGGCCACCGTGACCTGGTGATCGCTCGCATTGCGCAGGGTCACGGTGACACCCACGTTCGTGCCGGTGCGTGCCGGCTTGGTGGTCGAGGTCAGCTTGGTGGCCACCAACGGTCCGACCGTGACCTGCAGCCCGCCGGCAGTGCTGTAGCCGCCGGCGGCCTGGGCTGTCGCGACGAGCCGCCACAGCCGACTCTGCGCGCCGGCCACGGGGGTGACCAGCCACGACGTCCGCAGCCGGGTCCCAGGTGTGACCGTCGCGAAGGAGGACCGGGACAGTGCCCGGACCGTCCAACCCGTCGGAGTCTCCAGACCAAGCCGAACGGACTTCAGTGTCTGCCTGCCGCCTGCGGTGAGCGTCGTGGTGACGACGTTGCCATGTGCGGGATCAAGGGATGACGGGGCATGCGCGGCCACGGCGCGTGCCCCCGCCGACGTGGCGACCGTGTACGAGGCGGCCAGCGGCAGGTCGCGCGAGGAGTCACCGACGAAAATGCGATACGTGCCGACGTTCGCCGTCCAGGCGTGGGCGTTGCCGTCCCAGGTGCGCAGATCAGAGGCCGCGACGGTGAAGATGACGCGCTGCGACCTTCCGGGCCGGAGCGTCACACGCTGGAAGCCCTTGAGCTGCTTCGGCGGTTCGCCTGCCCTTGCCGGGTCGCCCACATAGAGCTGGGCGACGTCGGAGGCGATGCGTGTACCGGTGTTCGTCACCGTCGCGGTGACGCGCACGTCGCCCGCCGCGTCGGCGGCGCGCGGCGACACGCTGATCCCACTGAAGGAGAACCGGGAGTAGGTCAACCCGAACCCGAACGGGAACATGGGCGTCAGACGCTTGGCGTCATACCAGCGGTAACCGACGTCCAGCCCTTCGCTGTAGTGGTAGCTCGTGGTGTTGGTCGAGACGTCGACGGTGCCGGGGTAGCGCGACGGGTCGGCGGTCGGCAGCTGGGACATGCTCGCGGGCCAGGTCTGGGGCAGCTTGCCGGATGGGTCGACGTCTCCGAACAGCACGGACGCCAGCGCGGCGCCGTTCTGCTGGCCGCCGTACCAGGACTCGAGCACCCCACTCACCGACCCGAGCCACGGCATCAGCACAGGAGCGCCTGTATTGAGCACGACGATGGTCCGCGGGTTGGCGGCGGCGACCGCGGCCACCAGATCGTCCTGCGCACCCGGGAGGGTGAGGTTCTGCCGGTCACCGTCCTCGCTCTCGTCGTCGCCCACGACCACGACCGCGACGGTGTCCTGCTTCGCCGCCGCGGCGGCCGCGGCGATCGCGGCGGTGTCCGGTGCCTGCCAGCCGAGAGTGATCGAGCCGTTGGTGGGTGTGCTGGTGGGCGTGCCCGCGACCGGTCCGCTCGGGCCGTTGATCGGCTGATAGTTCTCGACCGTGATCGGGAGCTTCACGCCGCCCCGCAGGTGGATGGCCGACACGCCTGGGCCGTACTGCGCCCAGTCCTGGAACACCGGGTGGCCGCCGATGCTCATGCGCACGCCACCCGTGTTCTTCATGGAGAACGTGTAGGTGCCGGTGACGGGCACCGTGATCGCCCCCCTCCAGCGGACGGAGAAGCCGGCCGGGTTGACGCCCGGACCCGGCGCCGCCGTGAAGTGG
This sequence comes from Actinoallomurus sp., assembly GCA_025964625.1. Taxonomy (GTDB): domain Bacteria; phylum Actinomycetota; class Actinomycetes; order Streptosporangiales; family Streptosporangiaceae; genus Actinoallomurus. Next base: position 2,425 of record JAOPYL010000116.1, read on the forward strand.
GCGTCGACGTTCGGCTCGGTACGGGTCAGTGCGGGCTTACCGGCCAGGGTGAGGTTGTTGAAGTATTCGGCCGTCAGACCGGGCCGGCCGTCGGACGTGCTGAACGGTGCGCTCGGCACCGTCGGGAGCGTGTCGTTGACGGCAGGGACATGCATGCCTCCGGCCCGCGGCAGCGCCACCTGTGCGCCGGAGCTGTCGGCGCCATAGACGTTGAACTCGGCGATGGACCACCAACTGCTGGACGTACCCGTCTGCACGACCTTGATGTAGCGGTCCTGGCGTGCGGTGAACCTCGCTGTGATCAATGCGCCGGTGCCGGTACCGGTCGCGACCGCGGTGCCCCAGGTCGAGCCGTCACTGGAGAGGAACACCTGGTAGCCGCGGGCGTAGTCGTTCGCGCTGGCGCCTGAATCCATCGTGATCTGGTCGATCGAGTGCGCGCTGCCCATGTCCACGGTCACCGACTGGCCGTCGGCCATGGGGGTGCCGCTGCTCCACCGGGTGGCGGGGTCGCCGTCGAGCATCCGGGCCGGCACGTCGCCGGCGGACGCGTTGGCGAATGCGGTCGCGGTCCACCCGTTGACGTAGTCGACCCGGCCGGCGCTCCCCAGTCGGGAGGCGATGCCGTCCGCGACGGTCACCACCGAAGCGGGGTCGGCGGGTACGTGGGAGCTGCCGCCGCCACCGGTGATGGGCGCGGCCTTGGCGGCTTCTCCGATCACCGCGACGGATGGCGTGGCCGACGCGTTCAGGGGCAGCAGCGAGCCCTTGTTCTTCATCAGCACGGTGCCCTCGGCCGCGATGTCGCGGGCGGTCCGCACGTGTGCCGGCGTCGTGGCCACGGCGGACGGCGACCCCGCGGGGTGGTCGAACAGGCCGTAGGCGAACTCCTCGGTGAGCAGCCGCGCGACCTTGTCGTTCAGCACGGCCATGCTCACCTGGCCGGACCGGACCGCGTCGGCGAGTGGCCGGCCGAAGTTGCCCGGGGTGGGCATGGTCAGGTCCAGTTCGGCGTTGGCGGCCCGCACGGTGCTGCGCGCGCCGTCCCAGTCGGTGACGACGAAACCGTCGAATCCCCAATCCTGCTTGGCCGTCTGCTTGAGCAGGTAGGAGTTCTCGTTGTCATGGACACCGTTGACCAGGCTCGTCGCCGCCATGATCGAGGCGGCGTGCCCCTGCTGGACGGCCTGCTTGAACGCGGGGAAGTACATCTCGTTGAGGGTGCGCTCGTCGACGATCGCGTTGCCGTTGTTGCGGTTCTGCTCGGTGTCGTTGGCCACGAGATGCTTGATGTCGGCCATCACGTCCTGCGACTGGACCCCTTGCACGTAGTTCGTCGCCATCGATCCGGCCAGGTAGGGGTCCTCGCCGGCGTTCTCGAAGACCCTGCCACCACGGGGATCGCGCTCGAGGTTGACGTTCGGCCCGAGGTTGACGCTGACGCCCTTGGTATGCGCCTCGGCGCCGACGACGGTGCCGTAGGCGCGCTCGGCCGATGGGTCCCAACTCGCCGCGGCAGCGACTGGTGCGGGCATCGCGGTGCTGCCGCCCATGACCACACCAGCGCCGCCGTCCTGCAGGTTCAGTGCCGGGACGCACAGACGGGTGATCGGCGCGACCACGCCCGCGTAGCCGGGCAGCTGTGCGCCGTGGGTCATCGACAGCTTCTCGTCCAGCGTCATCTGGGCCAGCACCTGCGCCGCCCGCTGCCCCGGCGAGGCTGACGAATGCACCCACGGGCACGAACTCGCTGTGCCGGCATTGGCGCTGCCGACCTGGCCCGCCGTCAGCAGACCGGCGGTCGCCAGTCCCGCGGTGGCCAAGGCGATCCTGCGTTTCACAAAAATCCAGCTCTCATGGTGCGGAGGACTCGCTGAAGCGGGCTCCCAGGTCATCTGGCCACGACTGTGGTCAGGGCGCGGCGGGTCACACCACGGGAGCATGGCCCGCCGCACCTCGATGAAGCGTTCAGGCGCCGAAGTGCCAGTGGCCCGAACCGACGGTGAACACGGCGTTCCCGTCCTGCATGCGCACGAACGTCCCGCCGTTCTGGGTGACCTTGGCGGCGCTCCGGGCGGGCACCCACACCTCCGCCGAGGAGTTCACCGGAACGGTGACGTCGAGGGTGAACCTGCCGCCGGAGACCGACCAGCGGCTCGCGATGTCGCCGTAGTCCGACCGGTAGCTCGCCGACGCCCAGCGGAGCGACCCACCCGGCCTCGGGCGGATCAGGACGCGCTGGTATCCGGGGGCGGCCGGTGAGATGCCGGCGATGTTCTGGTACATCCAGTCGCCGACCGAGCCGAGCCCGTAGTGGTTGAAGGAGTTCATGCCGGGGTCGTTGAACGTGCCGTCGGTCTTGATGCCGTCCCAGCGCTCCCAGATCGTGGTCGCGCCCTTGCCGATCTCATAGCCCCATGACGGGAACGTCGTCTGCTCCAGGATCTGGTAGGCGACGTCGTTGTGGCCGGTGCTCGTCAGCGTCGGCAGCAGCTCGCCGGTGCCCAGGAACCCGGTGGTCAGGTGCCCGTTATGAGCGGCGATGTTGGCCACCAGCTTGTTCGCGGCCGGCGTCACCTGCGCGTCGGGCAGCAGGTTGTCCGACAGCGCGAGGACGTACGCCGTCTGGCTGCCGCCGCCGACCGTGCCGTCGGACTTCACGTACTTGGCGTCGAACGCGTCGCGGATCTGGCCCCACAGCGTGCGGTACGTGGCCGCGGCGTTGTGGTCGCCGATGCCATCCGCCATCTGCGCGACCAGGTCCACCGAGTGGGCGAAGTAGGCCGTGCCGATGAGGTCGAGCGGGGTGTCGTCGCTCACGTTGAGCCAGTCGCCGAAGCCCTGCGCGGGCCGGATCAGGCCGGTGCTGTGCGCCTTGAGGTAGTCGACCCACTTCTGCATCGCCGGGTAGCGGTCCCGTACAACCCGCAGGTCGCCGTACCGCTGCCACAGCGTGAACGGAATGATCACGCCCGCGTCGCCCCAGCCGGCCGTTCCCGAGCCCGCGGTGACAGCCGGGACGACGTCCGTGAACGCCCCCTCGGACGTCTGGTCGTCGGCCAGGTCGGTGGTGAACTTGGCCAGGAAGGTGTCGGCGTCCATGTTGAACGTCGAGGTCGGCGCGAACGCCCCGATGTCGCCTGTCCAGCCGAGCCGTTCGTCACGCTGCGGGCAGTCGGTGGGCACGCTGAAGAAGTTGCCCTTCTGCCCCCACACGATGTTGTGCTGGATCTGGTTGATGAGCGGGTCGGAGGTGTTCAGCTCGCCGTTCGCGGGAGCGTCGGCGTGCGCGACGACCCCGGCGACGGCCCCCATGCCGGGCGTGCCCGGGAAGCCGGTCACCTCGACGTACCGGTAGCCGCGGTAGGTGAAGCGCGGTTCGTACGTCTCGGTGCCGCCGCCCTTGAGGGTGTAGTGGTCGGTGTCGACCGCGGCGCGCAGGTTGGCGGTGTACAGCGTGCCGTCCGGGTTGAGCACCTCACCGTTGCGCATGGTCACGGTCGTTCCCGCCGGGCCCGAGACGGTCAGGCGGTTCCAGCCGACCATGTTCTGGCCGAGATCGAAGATGAACACACCCGGCTTCGGCTCGGTCCTGTTCACCGGGTGCAGGACGGTGTCGACCCGCACGGGCGGACCGGCCTGCGCGACGAGGTTCGGCTTCACCGTCGTGTCGAGCTTGACGGACTGCCAGGCGTGGTCGTCGAAGCCCGGGCCGTCCCAGCCCCGTTGCTCGCCGCGGGCGTCGTAGGTCTCGCCCGCGTAGATGTCGGAGGCGACGAGCGGGCTGGAGGCGGTCTTCCACGACTCGTCGGTCCCGACGGTCTGTGAGGTGCCGTCGGTGTAGTCGACCCGGAGCTGGGCGAGGAACCACGGCTGCTGCCCGTAGACGTGCGATCCGGCGAAGCCGATGTTCCCCGAGTACCAGCCGTTGCCGAGCAGCGCGCCGATCGCGTTGCTCCCCCGGCGCAGCATCGAGGTGACGTCATAGGTCTGGTACTGGACACGCTTGTTGTAGTCGGTCCAGCCCGGAGTGAAATTGTCGTTCCCGACCCGCTGCCCGTTGAGGCGCGCCTCGTACAGGCCGAGCGCGGTCACGTACAGGCGGGCGGCGGCGACGGGCTTGGTGACCTGGAACCCGTGCCGCAGGTACGGCACCGGGGCGCTGGGCTGGTTGACGTTGCTCCCCCACGGCCCGGAGCCGTAGGCGGCGGCGTCCTTCGCGGCGATCCAGGAGGAGTCGTCGAAGCCGGGCTGCTCCCAGCCGTCCGCGGCGGTCTGCGCGGCCTTGAACGAGGCGTCGGTGACGAGGTCGAGCGGGGTCGCCCCTGAGCGCTCGACGTGCAGCCGCCCGATGAGCCCCGCCGGGCTCACCGACGTGTTGACGGCCTTGATCGCGATGGTGTTGGCGCCGGGGTGCAGCAGGGTCGTGACGTCCGCCAGCTGCCCCTGCTTCCAGGAGTCCGTGATCTGCGGCGACGACGCCGCCTGCTTGCCGTTGACGTACAGCGCGAAGCCGTCGTCGGCGGTCAGCGTGAACAGCCCGCTGGTGATGGCGCCGCCGCCCAGGTCGACGGTCCGGCGGAAGTACCGGGTCGACTCGGGCTCGCTGGAGGTGGGGTCGCCCTCGGGGTACCAGATCCAGTGGGCGCCGGACAGGCTCGGCGTGGTGGTCGGGCTGCCTACCCACGTGGCCGTCCAGTCCTGCGCGGCCAGGCCCGTCTCGAAGTGGGACACCGCGCTCCAGGCACCCCGGCTCCCCTGGGCGTTCCAGACGCGGACGCGCCAGAAGTACGGCCGGCCCGACCGGAGTGCGGGGCCGCCGTAGGGCACATCGACGGACTGCGGGCTCGCGACCCGGCCGCTGTCCCAGACGTCGGCGTCGCCCGCGGCGGCGGCGCGCCGGGTCGAGGCCATCTCGACCTGGTAGGCGGTCTGGGCCTGTCCTCGCGAGGCCGAGTCGAGGCGCCAGCCCAGACGTGGCCGGGCCGTGTCGATCCCGATCGGGTTCGTCGCACGCTCGGTCGTCGTCGCCGACACCCGCACGGCCGCGGACGCGGCGGTACGCGCGGACGCCGGTCCGGCGCCCATCGTGAGGAGGAGGATCGTCGTGGCGGCAAGAGAGGGGAGGGCGGACAGTGGTGGTCGGCGGAACTTCGGTACTCGCATCGTTGTCCTTTTCTCGGGGTGTGCCGAGGTAGTGAGCCCCCGATGTGACCACCGGCCGGTGGGAGGCGCGTGGCAGCGCGCCGCCCGGCCGGTGGCCAGGTGACGGTTCAGCGGAAGAACGTTGCGGCCACCCCCGCGTCTACGGGGATGCGCAGGAGGAGAGCCTGTACCACGCCGAACGCCTTGCTGACGTTCTCCAGGGCAAGGATCGGAGGCGACTCGCTCATGCTCCCTCCGGAAGGTGAACGAACTAAAAACGTTTTAACACGCTTGACCCGGGACGCTAAGTCGGTGGGCGCGAGCGCGTCAAGAGGTCGTTTTTGTCCGAATCGCACCAGCGTTTGGTTAACCATCAACTGAGCTGCGGAAACGCCAGAGAGGCGAGAAGGCACCCTGACCGTCCGGGATCGGCCACCGTGCGGGGCTATTAACACGTTTTAATCGGACCGTCGTGGTGAACACCATTGGATCGAGAGGGGCACTCGCGCTCTGCGTCCTGCGCGCCCTGTCGCAGGCGGGTGTGCGTGCCCCTTGTTTAAGATTTCGTTAAAACGTTCCAACGCTCGGGCGCGATCGTGGTCCCCATGCGTACCGGCAGCGCCGCCGGGCCGTCCGGAACGCGGTGTGAACGGGCCACCCACCCGGGCCGGTCTCACTCCGCCCAGAAGTCGATCAGTTGCTGCTCGGTGAGGAGCGGAGGCGGTCCGCCGGGCATGGGGCGGCCCGTCCACAGCGCCCACATCGTCATCAAGGTCAGGGCGAGGTCGTCATCGCCGGTGAAGGACCGCTGGCTCTTGAGCTCGTTCATGGCCTTTCCGTCTGGCCGGAAGAAGTCTGCCGGGGTCCCGCAAGAAGCCCTTCCCTGATCGATCGCTTCCGGGTCGATCCGGAACGCCCGCCCCCGCGCGTCCCGGATCAACCCGGACAGTGCCGCCGCCCCCTCCGGACGGCCCCCGTGGGTCCGGTCTGGAGCCGGCACGTTCGGTGAATCCCGCGGCAGGTGAGTGCCTGCTCTCCCCTGCCCACGAGCAGCCAAGCGCGAATGTGCGCGGGCGGCCATCCCCGGATTCCGGGGTGTCGGCGGCCGGGTCGCCGGTTCTACACTCACCGGCCATGAGCAGGTTGCCCCGGCCGGCACCGATGAGACGGTCATGACGTCGGACGCCGCGACTCCCGCGGTGGTTCACGTCGTCGCGCCCTCCGGAGACGTCACGGAGATCTTCGAGTACCAGCAGGTGGTGTTCGGGCGGGGGGCGGAGGCCGATCTGGTGATCTCGGCGGACCGGGGGCTCTCGCGCCGCGCGGGGATGATCAGTGCCGTACGCGGTGGCGCGTGGGTGGCCAACCTCAGCAACACGCACGCGCTCTACGCCGAGAGCGACGGGTACCAGATCCGGCTGCCGCCCATGGAGGCCCCCGGCGATCCGGCCGGCGGATGGTTCATGCGGACCGGCACCACGCTGGTGGGCTCGCGGGCCATGCTGGACGACGGTCAGCCGTTGCGCGTGACCGTGCTGCCCGCCGCGGGTGGGGAGACCGGTGTCCGCGGGGACCGGCCGGCGGCGCGGCCGGACGACGATTCGACGCTGCTCCCGCTCTACCTCGACCCGAACACCAAGCTGTTCCTGGTCGCGCTGCTGTGGTGCCGGCCGTGGCTGATCGACCCCACGCGTACGACGCCGCTGCCGCGGATACCGGAGATCGCGCGTGCGGCACTGGAGGTGACCGACGCTTACCACCAGCTCGAGCAGTTCGACAAGGACCTGCTGTTCCGCGACCGGCTCGCCGCGCGCGTCGGGGAGCACGTCAAGGTGCTACGCCGCAAGATCAACATCCGGGGGCTCGTGCGCGACGGGACCCGGCTCTCCGACGAGGTGGTGGTCGGGGTGCTCATCGAACACGCGATCATCACGTTCACCGACCTGGGCCGGCTGAGCGATCCCTCGTGGTGTTCGCGACAGGAGGATCTCTGGTGGGACCGTACCTGAGGAGGCACGGCGTCTCGTGGAACCGGTCAGTGTCCGTTCACGGTGAACGCCAGGTTCGTCTGACCGGCCCCGGACACGGTCACCGTCACCCGGTGGGGACCCGGCGGTATCTTCCCTCGCAAGAACTCATGGCTCTGGTTGATGACATAGCTGAACGCTCCCCCGAAGTCGACCACGGGCGTGAAGGGCGACACCGGTCCTTGGTCCAGCTGGATGGTGACCTTCCGCCCGGGCCTCAGGCCCGAGCCGTGGACGGCGAACCCGGTGTTCCCGTCGCCGTAGTTCTGGTTCATGGCGATGCTCGGGCTCCCCGCCGGCCGCGGCGGGCCGTTGTCGCCGGGGAAGTCACGGGGAGGCGGCGGTCCCGGCGTCCGATTCGGGTCACCGGACGTCCTCCCCAGCACCATGCCGAGAAGCAGCACCGCGGTCATGACCGCTAACACCGCGGCGGAGATCATGATGACGCGCGCGGACCCGCTACCGCGCGGAGGCGTACGGGAAGGTGCCGCCGGTCCGGGCGGCCGGCCGGTCGCGGACGCCGCCGGCGAGCGCACCGTGCCCGGCGACCGGGCCGTGTCCGGTGACCGGGCGGGCGCCTTCAAGGACGTCGGGGAGTCCAGCGTCGCATCGGCGACGCCGTCGTCGCCGGCGCGCACGGGCGTGGACGGCCGCATGCCCTGCCGGTACTGCTCGATCAGGTCGAGCGCGTCGCCGGGCAGCGGTGCCGCGCGCAACTCGTATTCGCCGTCCTCGTCCAGTTGCTCGGCCAGCCGGGCCAGCAGGGCGGCCGCCGTGGGCCGGGCGTCGGGGTCACGCTGCAGGCAGTCGCGGATCAGGTCGGCCACCTCGTCGGGCACGTCGGTCAGGTCCGGCGACTCGGTCGCCAGCCGGACCAGCACGTCGGTGACCGAGTCCCCGGCGTACGGCGGGTGGCCGGTGGCGGCGTACAGCAGGGTCGAGCCCAGCGAGAACACATCGCTCGCCGCCACCGTCTGCCGGCTGTCGCGTGCCTGCTCGGGCGCCATGTACGCGGGAGTGCCCACCGCCTGGTGCGTCGCGGTGACCGTGGTGCGCTCGGTCGCCCGCGCCACCCCGAAGTCGATCACCCGTGGCCCGTCGCCGGAGACCAGGACATTGGACGGTTTGAGGTCCCGGTGCACCAGTCCGGCCTGATGGATCGACTCGAGCGCCTCGGCGCATCCGGCGGCCAGCCAGCGGAGGGCCTCGACCGGCAGCGGCCCGCAGGCCCGCACCAGCTGTTCGAGGGAGGGCGCCGGAATGTAGGCGGTGGCCAGCCAGGGGATCTCGGCGTCCGGGTCCGCCGCGACGACCGCGGCGGTGTAGACCCCGCTCACCCGGCCCGCGGCCGTCACCTCATGGGCGAACCGGGTACGGAAGTCGCCGTCGGCGGCGAACTCGCTTCTGATGGTCTTGACCGCCACCAGCCGACCCGACGCCGACCTTCCCAGGTAGACACGGCCCATCGCCCCGGTGCCCAGCCTGGCCATGAGCAGGTAGCCGCCGACACGTGCGGGGTCCTGCTGAGACAGTGGCTCGAGTCCCGCGTCCCCTGACCCCATTCGGCTCCTTCGCTTGGCACGAAATCGGCACTATCTTCTCGATTCTTGATACAGAG
>JAOPYL010000120.1 GCA_025964625.1 Actinoallomurus sp.
GAGGCGGCGATGCTGATCCACCGGCAGGCGGCCTTGGCGCTCGGCGGCAGCGACTGCGAGGAGTGGCACCCAGGATTGCTTCACCAGCCGGTGAACTCGCTGTCCAGCCTGGCCTACGCCGTCGCCGGAGTGTGGGTCGCGACCCGCCCGGGAACCGATCGGGCCGGCCGTGTGGCGGGCGCGGTCTTTGGAGGAGCGGTAATCAGCATCGGGGTTGGCAGTCTGCTGTACCACGGGCCGCAGTGGCCCGGATCGGCGTTCGTCCACGACGCTGCCATTCCATCGGCGGTGCTGTTCATCACGGTCGATGATCTTGCGCTGCTGCGGGGGTGGACGATCCGTCGGCAGATGACCGCGTACGCGATGGTGGTCGCGGCCGCCTGCCTGTTCGTGGCCGTCATGCCCGCGTCCAGCGGCAGGATCCTGGCACTGTCCGCGGCCTCCGCCGCGGCGGCGGAGGCCGTGCTGGCCCGGCACCGCCGCCAGGTATCCGCACGCGTGGCGCTTGTACTCGCCGGGACCCTGCTCGCCGCCGGCCTGGCGGGTCTGGCCGGACGCACTGGGTCGCCGTTGTGCCGTCCGCACAGCCCGCTCCAAGGTCACGCGCTGTGGCACGTACTCACCGCCGTGGCATTGCTGCAATGGGATCGAGTGCGCCGGGCGCGTACGGTCGGGCGTTCCCTCCCTCCCAGCCCAGGCGGGTAGGGACGGCAGGCGACCCCTCCCAACACCACCGACATTAGGAGGGAGCGGCGTTTCCTCCCGGCCTGAAGGCCGAGGTCTCCACGCCGCATGCGATGACCGGCATGGCCGTGCTCCTCGGTTCCGCTGACTACGGTTCTGATAATGGCCCGCGGCACCCTGCCCGCGGATCGACCGACCGGCCAGGGCCGCGGTGGGTCGCGGTATCAGCCGATCGGTTGACTCTCGCGGGTCCGGGTGAGGGTCGCGAAGACGAGCAGACCGGCGGCCGCGGAACCGGCGATCACGACGGCCATCGGAATGGCCGAGTTCGAGCCGGCCAGGCCGACGAGCGGGGCGGCGGCGGCGCCGATGACGTACTGGGCCAGGCCGAAGAGGGCAGAAGCGCTGCCCGCCACGTTCGGCGGGCGGCCCGACAGGGCGAGCGCGATGGAGTTGGGCATGGTCAGCCCGATCGCGGAGACGACGAGGAACAGTGCGACCAGCACACCCGGCAGGCCCAGCCCGGTGAACACCGCGACGAGCAGCAGCACGCCGCCGAGCAGCGAGATCACAAGGCCCGTGGCGAGCAGCGTCCTCATCGGGAACCGGCCGGACAGCCAGCCGCTCACCTGGCCGAAGGCGACGATCCCGAGGGAGTTCACCCCGAAGATCAGGCTGTACGCCTGCGGGGACAGGCCGTACATGTTCTGGATGACGAACGGCGACCCGGCGATGTAGGCGAACATCGCCGCGAACGCGAGGCCGCCCGCCAGCGCGTACCCCATGAACACGCGGTCGGCGCAGAGCTCGGCGAACGTCCGCAGGCTGGACCGGAGCCCGCCCGCGTGCCGGTCGGACGGCGGCAGCGTCTCGCGCAGGCCGAGCACCGAGACGGCCATCAGAGCGCCCATCACCGCGAGGACCACGAAGACGCCACGCCATGACGTGAAGCGCAGCACCTGCGCGCCGACGACCGGAGCGGCCACCGGCGCGACGCCGTTGACGAGCATGAGCAGGGAGAAGAACCGGGCCGCGGCCGGCCCGTCGTGCAGATCCCGGACCACGGCCCGGGAGATCACGATGCAGGCGGCGCCCGCCGCGCCCTGCACCAGCCGCAGCGCGATCAACACCTGCACCGAGGGAGCGACCACGCACAGCAGGGAGGCGATCGTGTAGATGATCACGCCGGCGAGCATGGGCCGCCGCCGTCCCCACAGGTCGCTGATCGGTCCGGCCACCACCTGCCCGGCGGCCAGGCCGACCAGGCAGGCGGTCAGGGTCAGCTGTACCAGCGAGGCGCTGGCCGACAGGTCGTGCGTGAGCTTGGGCAGCGCCGGCAGGTACATGTCGATCGACAGCGGCCCGATCGCGCTGAGGGCGCCCAGGATGAAGAACACGCGAAGGCGTTCCGCCCTGCCCGCCACGGCCTTCGTCGTTGTCTCGACCGTCGTCATTCATCCCCCCTTGCCGTAGAAGTCTCAGGGGGTAACCAGCCGGGACGAGCCCCGCATTCCCGGCGGACCCGATGATCAGTGCTGCGGGCGGATGCCGTCGAGCAGGAAAGACAGGAGACGGCCGGTGTCCTCGGGCGCGAACTCGGTCGCCACGGAGAGGGCGTGGGTCAGCCTGAGCAGGTCCGAGACGGTGACGTCGGGGCGAGGGGTGTGCCGGCCAGGTCGTACGCCTTCGCGCACAGGTCCCCGACCTGGCCGCGATAGACCGCCTCCTGGAGCGCCGGCCGGGTGGGGAAGTGGCGGCAGGTGGGGAAGTGGCCGTAGAGGGCACGGGCATCCCGGCATTCACTCTCGCCTCGCTGCTCGTGTCGGTGTTCTTCATCCGGCCACCTCGGAGGTGAGGCATGCCGCCCGGCGGAGGAGCAAAGCCGTGGCCCGGTTGCGGGCCACGGCCGACCCGCCGGGCCGACCCGGGATAGTGTCGGCGCGTGGCTCGGCTGACCGTGGACGACCGGCGCGATGAGATCCTGCGTGCCACCGTCGCCCAGATCGCCGAGCGCGGCGTGGCGGCCATCCGGGTGGCCGACGTGGCGACCGCCCTGGGCGTCAGCACCGCGCTCGTCTTCTACCACTTCCGGTCGAAGGACCGCCTCGTCGCCGAGGCGTTCGGTTACGCGGCGCGGCGCGACCTCGACCGCCTCGCCGAGGTCACCGAAGCCGGCGGCACGGCCCGGCAGCGCCTCGTCCGGGCGCTGCGGCTCTACCACCCCAGCGGGTCGGCCGCCCCGGGCTGGCGGCTCTGGATCGACGGCTGGTCCGCGGCGCTCCGCGAGCCCGAGCTGCGCCGCGTGTGCAGGCGTCTCGACCTGCGCTGGAGGGACACCATCGCCGGGCTGATCGCGGAGGGTGTCGCGGCGGGGGAGTTCGGCTGCCCGGACCCGGAGGCCGCCGCGTGGCGCATCACGGCACTGATCGACGGCCTGGCGGTGCAGACGACGGTGCACCGCGGCGTGCTCACCCGGCGGCAGGCCGAGACGTGGGCGTACGACCAGGCCGCCCGTGAGCTCGGCCTGGCCACGCTGACCTAGCCCCGCCGCCGTGCCGCGGCCGGTCACCGGTGACTCCGGCGGTCCCTGAGGACCTGCCGGACGACGTTGCGGCCCGGCACCCCGGTGACGCCGCCGCCGCCATGGGTCGCCGAACCCGCCTGGTACAGCCCCTTGACCGGGGTGCGCAGGTCGGCGTAGCCGGCCGCCGGGCGGCCATGGAACATCTGGCCCGGCGTCAGCTCACCGTGGAAGATGTTGCCGCCGACCAGGTTGTACTCGTGCTCCATGTCGTACGGGCCGATGATCTGGCGGTGCAGCACCGAGGACGTGAACCCCGGCGCGACCGCCTCCATGCGGGCGATCACACGATCAGCGTATGCCTCCAGCTCCGCGGCGGGCTGGGCGGTGTGCCAGGTGTGCGGCACCCACTGGGTGAACATCGAGACGATGTGATGACCCGCGGGGGCCAGGGAGTCGTCGAACACGCTCGGGATGCAGACGTCGGCGAACGGCAGCGTGGCGGGCCGCCCGGCGACCGCGTCCTGGAACGCGCCCTCGACGTCGTCGAGCGACTCGGCCAGCACGATCGTGCCGCCGTGCACCTCCGGGTCGAAGCCGGGCCTGCCGGCGAACTCCGGCAGCCGGTCGACCGCAAGGTTGATCTTGACGGTGCCGCTGCGGGTCTTCCAGCGCTCGATGTCCGCGACGAAGTCCTCCGGCAGGTCGCGGCGGTCCAGCAGCCGCAGGAAGGAGATGGCCGGATGCGCGGTCGTCACGACCGTACGGGCCCGCAGCTCCTCGCCGGATTCGAGCGTCACCCCGGTGACGCGCCCGGATGAGACGCCGATGCGCGCGACCGGCGAGGACGTGCGGATCTCCGCGCCGAACTCGCGGGCCGCGGCGGCCAGGGCCTGGGTCACCCCGCCCATGCCGCCGCGCGGGAAGCCCCACGCGGTCTCGCCGACGTGGTGGTGCAGCATGACGTACGCCGTGCCGGCCGAGCGCGGGCCCGCCCAGGTGCCGATCACCCCGGACACCGACAGCGCGCCGCGCAGCGCGTCCGAGTCGAAGAAGTCCTCGACGAGGTCGGCGATGCTGTCGGTGAGCACCCGGGTGATGTCGACCGCCGAGCGCACGTTCACGCCCCGTAGCGTGCGCAGCAGCGCGGCCTGCCGGAGGAGGTCGGCCGGCTTCCGCGAGCCGAGCTTCGGCGGGATCTGCTCCAGCAACGGCCCCAGGATCCGGCCGAGCTCGCCCATCCACGAGTCCCAGCGCTCGTAGGCGGCGGCGTCCTTGGAGGAGAACCGCTCGATCTGCTCGCGGCGCCGCGCCGGATCGTCGGGCAGCTGCAGGTAACCGCCGTCGGCACGGGGCGCGAAGTACGGCCCCTGCGGGTAGACGTGATAGCCGTGCCGGTCCAGCCGCAGGTCGCGTACGAGCGCGGGCGGCAGCAGGCTCACCACGTACGACAGCGACGTGACCGTGTAGTCGGGCCCGAACGGATGCTCGCTCACCGCCGCTCCGCCGACCACCTCGCGCGCCTCACAGACGCACACTCGCAGCCCCGCCTTTGCCAGGTAGGCCGCGGCGACGAGGCCGTTGTGCCCTCCGCCGATCACCAGGACGTCGTACACGGGCGACTCCTTACTGATTCGTCAGTCAGTACCGATCGTCTCTCCGGACGCCGGGGGAGGCAAGAGGGATCAGGCCGCAGCTTCCTGGTGGTAGATCTGGCCTCGCGGGGTTGGCGGACACGCCGCGGCCCCGCCACCGATCCGGTGGCGGGGCCGTTTCGGCTCTCAGTGGGTGGCCGGGGGCCGGTCGGCGGTCACGTCAGGCAGTGGCCAGCCGGTGCGCCGCGCTCAGCAGCGCCTGGCCTTCCCGGATCAACCCCTGGGCGTGGTTCTGGTCGATCGGCCGGCCGTCGAAGGCGGCCCCGAGCAGCGCCTGGCGAATCTGCGCCGTCAACGCGTCGCGCGCCGCGCCGAGCTGGACGAGGCGGTTCTCGATGGACGTGTAGGTGCTGTCGCCGGTGTCACTGCCGCTCGCCAGGGCCCGGGTCGACGCGGCAAGGGTGTCCAGGCCGAACCGTCCGGGGCCGGCGAGCAGCTGCTTGTACGTCTGACCGAGCCGGAGCAGGGTCTCGCGGTGCGCACGCAGCGACTGCGGCAGTGCCGAGGCGTTGAGGTCCTCGGCCAGCACCCGGCCGTCGACCGGGTAGTCATCGTGCAGGCCGAGCAGCGCCAGCGTCGTCGGGCGGACGTCCGTCTGGTCGGCCCAGGTCTGGTGATCGGTACCGAGGTGGCGTACGCCGGGCCCGGCCAGCCCCATCCAGATCGTGGTCATGTCCGGGTAGACGCCGCCGTGGTTCCAGGCGTACGCGGGCGGCTCACTCACGCAGGAGCTCCCGCAACTCGCGGATCCGCCGTAGAGGTATTCGTCCTCACCGGAGAACAGCGTCAACGTCGGCGTACGGGCCGGGTCCGCGCTGACGTAGTGCAGGATCTTCTCCTCGACCGGATCGGCGAGGTGCTGGGTGATCTTCTCGGTGCGTCCCGTCAGCGGGTTGGTGATCGTGAGCCGCGCCGTGTGCCGCGCGAGGCGGCGGACTCCGGCGTCGGTACGGGCCGGGTTGCCCGTGACGTAGAGCGAGGGTGCCGGGTCGGCGTGGATGCCGAACGGCGTGGTGTCACCGGTCTGGCCGGCGAGCAGCCCGGTCAGGTTGGCGTTGATCTCGCCCTTCTTGTCGTACGTGCAGGCGGTCTTGATTCCGTCGCAGCCCGCGGGTGAGGGCGGCCCGCCGACGAAATGGTCGCCCTCGTCGGTGGTCACGACGAACAGCGTGTTCGCCGGGGTGAGCCCGTCGTGACGCAGCCGGTCGAAGAACGTCGCGAACGACTGGTCGTAGCTCTTCAGCTGCGCGACGTACCCCGCCTCGCCCGGACCGAAGTCGCCGGTGCCGTGGACGTGGTCGGAGTGGGCGTCGGACAGGTAGGCGTAGGTGATCGGCACCCCGTGCTCCTGCATGCCGGCGACGTACGCGAGGCCGTTGTCCGGGGTCATCGCGTCGAAGCCCGGGAAGCCCACGTGGCCCTTGCCGTCGGAGATGGCCTGACCCGACAGGCTCGTGACCGGCCCGCCGGGGTGGATTGCAGGTGCCAGCTCAGCGTTGCCGAACAGGGCCTGGTAGCCCTGGTAGCCGCCCGTCTCGTCCGGCAGCTTGTCGACCTGACCCTTCGCGCACGTGGCCGAGCCCTTGGCGCAGTGGATCCCGAGTCCGACGACGTCGGCGTACGCCTGGGCGGGGTTGGACTTGACCTCGGCGGCCTGCGGGGAGTCCGGCCCGAACACGGTGGGGACGTCGGTCGCGGTGTTCTCCAGCACGGTGTTGCTGACGCCGACCTCGCCGACGTCACACCCGGCCCGCGTGAACGGCACCCACGGCGCCGGCGTGTTGACGTTGCGGCCCGTGGGGTTCTTCGCCCGGTCCGCCGAGTAGATCATGTTGTACGTCGTGTCGGACGGGGTGGTCGTTGCCGGGTCGTACAACGGGTCGGTCCAGTAGGCGAACGAGACGCCGGTGCTGGTGCTGCCGTCCGGCTTGAAGTATTTGAAGCTGTTCGACTGCGCGGCCCCGTGCCGGTCCTGGTAGAGACCGGTCTGCGCCGACAGCACGTTGGTGGCGGTGTGGCTGAGCACGTCGTGGTCGTTGCTGAGCAGCGTCCCGTTGCTCTTGAGGAACGACAACAGGTGAGGCATCTGCTCCAGGTCGCTGGGCACATTGGGGTTGTCCCGCGTGAAGTGGACGTTGTCGAACTGCAGGCCCACCACGTGCTTGATCCCGTTGCCGAGCGCGCAGGCGCCCCGCTGGCTCGGTGCCGTCGCCGTCGCCGTCGCCGTCGAGGTGGCGCCGGCCAGCAGGCCGCCCGCCATGGCCACGACCGCGGCCACGCAGGCCGTACGTCTCATGCGTCGCATTGGACTCCTAAGGTCCGTCGTCAACTGCCGAGCGGACTTTAGTAACAAGAGGCCACGATGCGGCCAACCGGACATAACGATCCCGCGGCCAATGACAAATAGGATCCAGTCGGCAGATCCAATCCAAGGCTAACCAAAGCGGATCGATGCGGCGATCCCGTCGACCGTCTGTTGATAACGGTCCGGCAGTGCGACCACGGTCATCATCAGCCGCGTCGTGGGAAGCCACCAGATTCGCGGGTGGAAGGAGAAAGAAGGACCGCAGGCGATGTGGTATTCACGAAAGATCGCCGATCGGCTTCCGAGTTTGCGCAAGCGGGCGCTGTCCACCGTCTCGGAGGTGATACCGGTGATGTTGCTGCTGTTCGGGTTGAAGCACTGATGGGGAAGAGCGGAGGGGTCGACGTCACCCGTCCAGGCCTCCGGATCGCTGAGGTTCGGCTGGTCGTTCGATCCGGATCCGGTCCACGACTCGATGAGGACTCCGGTTCTCATGCAGTTGTCCTGAACTCCCGGCATAAGAAGGCACACGTAGGGGCCTACGCCGTCGGTGCCACTTCGGACACTCCATCCGGTCGGGGCAACGGCTGAGATCCCTGCACCGATCGAGATCCGGGAACCCTGCAACGGCGCTTCCGCGGAAGCCGAATCGCGCGGTGTCGGAGTCCTGGGCCCGATGCCGGGGTTCGAGTCGGTGACAGAAGGGGACATCGGCGCACCGGCCACATGTCTGTTGTGGGACCGCCCCAGTGACTCGGCGCCGCGCGAAGGCACGAGCGCGACCGTGACCGCGGCGGCGGCCGCGGCCACCACGACGGCACTGGCCACGATCAGGGTCCGCGCCGGTCGCCGCCGACGCTTCCCCAGCCCGGGCCTGGCGTACGGGGCCGCCAGTGTCCAGACCTGGTCTTCGACGTTCGGCATCACCCAGGTGCGCTGGATCAGCACGGTGGCGGCATCGGCATCCGGGAGGTCGCTGGGTTCGGTGTCCGTCCGACGACGCCATACCTGGGTCATGGAAGCGAGCAACTCGGCAGCGGACGGCCGTTCCTCCGAAGCCTTGGAGAGCGCCCTGGACGCGATGGCACGCAGTTCAGGATCAAGGCCGGTCAGGTCGACTTCATCGCGCAGTACGCGCACCGCCAGAACATCTGGACGGCCGGAGCCGAACGGCAACCGGCCAGTGGCGGCGAATGCCACCAGGAGCCCCCAGGCATGCACGTCCGTGGCGGGGCCCACCTCGTCATCCCGGTAGTGCTCAGGACTGAGCCATGCCGGCGAGCCGATGAGCACGCCCGTACGGGTCACGCCGGCCTCGTCGACCGCCCGCGCTATGCCCAGGTCCACGACCCGCGGACCGGAGGGCGACAAGATGACGTTGGCCGGTTTCAGGTCCCGGTGAACGACACCGGCAGCATGCATCGCCACCAGGGCCTCGGCCAGGCCCGACGCGAGGCCGTACAGATCATCCCCCGCCAAGGGGCCCACGCCGCGTACTTGTTCCTCCAGCGTCGGCCCTGCGACGTACTCCGTGGCGAACCATGGCTGCGCGGCGTCGGCGTCAGCAGCGAGCACCCTGACGGTGCCGGCGCTACGGATTTTCCCGAGCAGCGCGATCTCACGAGCAAAGCGGGTCCGGAACTCCGGATCGTGTGCCAGCTCCGGATG
>JAOPYL010000129.1 GCA_025964625.1 Actinoallomurus sp.
GCTCCCATCCGTTGAAGTCACCGACGACACTGACGACGCCGGGCGGCTCGTCCATGGGAAGGCTGAAGGTGACCCGGATCTTCCGGCCGAACAGCCGCGAGCGCCTGAGCATGGACCACTCCTTGTGCAGGGGATAACCCAGGAATTCTGGCGTCGGGCGGCATGACCGGAACAGGCGACACGTCGTGTAACGCAAAGTTCACATCAGACGGCCCCCTGGAGGGGAACGCGCCGCAATACCGCCGTCGGTCTCGGCCGTCCCATTCATCGCACTGCACAGCTTGGCATCAGCGGTCAGCAGCGGAAGCTTCCGCTCGATCGCCGGCTGCACGAACAGCGCGTCGTACATCCGCAGCATCGCCCGAGCCGCCAGATCCGCCGCCTGCTCCAACCGGTCGGCGGTGATCTCATGTACCACGACACCCAGATCATCGATGACCCGAACCGCCGCCGTGAATTCCTCCCGGGTCAGCCGTCTTGCCAGCAGGCCCTTCTTCCGCAGGACACCGGCTACCTCGACTCGGGCGAAATCAACCGTCTCAGTGCGACCGCACCGTCGACAAAGCCTGCTGAATCTCGCGAGCGTGCTCGAAACCGTCCTGGTCGATGAACCAGCGCAGGAACACTTCGGTGTCGACCAGATAAGCCTCAGCCACGCGACTCGTCCCGGAGCCCATCCAGCTCCTCATCGACCCCGGTCACACCGCGCAGCCGCCCCCGAATCCGCTCCAGAGTCGCAACCGCTTCAGCCCGTCGGCCCGGCCTAACCCCTTCCCGCACGAGCGCGAGCACCGGAGCCAGCCGCTCGTCGGGCAGCTGGTCGACAAGATCGTGGAGCTCTTCACGCAACGCGCTCATGCAAGCGGTCTACGGCCCGGTGTCCCTATGGGGCCTGACACTCCGGGCCAGTAGCCAACCTGCGGCGTCTCGAAGTGATCACCGCTATCCGGATGACAGCATCGCGGTTCATGCTCGTCCCTACCCACCAGGCTGTGATCCATCCGGCGACGCCGCACCAGCATCTTCGGCCAGCGTTCAGCCGTTCTTGCGTTCCAGCCCCGCGACCAGGCCGGACACATACTCCCGCACCCGCTCACGCGGCTCGGCGCGCGTGAACCGGCCCGCGATCCGCGCATGCAGCCGATCCACCTCTGCAACAACCACACACACGATCCACTACGAACCAGGACAAGTGCCGTTGCAGTAATAGACGATTACCGCCGCCATCGCCCCCACCAGCCACGCCGGGAACGGCGCTCCGACTGAGACGAAGGGGTGGGTACGCGATCGAGCGCGTTGCTGAGATACACCAGGCGAAACTTGCCGATCTGGACCTCGTCGCCGCTGGACAGTACTGCCTCGTCGATTCGCTCGTGGTTGACGTAGGTGCCGTTGAGGCTGCCGGCGTCGCGTACCGAGAACTGCGCGCCGCGCCGGTAGAACTCGCCGTGCCTGCGAGACACGGTCACGTCGTCGAGGAAGATGTCGCTTTTGGCATGGCGGCCCGCGGTGGTGGTGTCACGGTCCAGGAGAAACCTGCTTCCGGCGTTCGGTCCTCGTTTGACGAGGAGGAGGGCGGTGTTCGACGGGAGCGCCTCGAGTCCCATCTGATCGGCCGCCGGCTCCTCGCCCTGCTCGGCTTCGGCGGCCGCTTCAATCGCGCTCAGTGACATCGTCGACGTCGAATCGCCGGGCTCGCCCATCACCGGCGGAACACCCCGGGTGAGCGGCGTGCCGCAATTCGTGCAGAAGCGGGCACCTTCCGGATTTGGGTGACCGCACTTGGTGCAGTAGACGCTCGGCATATCGGGCCGGGCCTCCTTCCTGTGGCCTCGGGGGGCACGTGGCACCGTACGGTACGGACGTCGAGCACTGACCATCCGGTGGCACCGCCAGACAGAGACTCACTGAATCCTTCCAGTCGATCCAGCGAAGTTTGCCCGCCTGATCATCGACATCGCCCGCATGGACGAGCCGGTGGTGGTCAGGATGCCGAGGGCCGCGATCAGGGCGCCGCACCCGGCCAGGACCCACCAGCCGATGTGGCTCGCCGAGGTCAACCCGCCGCGGGCCGAACCGTGCGCGGTGACGACCGAGCCGAGGACGGCCACCCCCGAGGCAGTTGCCGATCTGGCGCCCCGTCGAGGAGATCGCCCCGGATACGCCGGCCTGCGCACGTGGCATGCCGGAGACGGCCGTGTTCCTGATCGGGGCGTTGACCAGGCCGAATCCGGCCCCGAACACCACATAGGCGGCCAGCAGGACCGGAAGGCCCGTGGTCGGGGCGACCCCGGTCAGCATCACAGCGGCCGCCGTCATCAGCCCACCCGCGGCGACCAGCGCCAGCCCGGCCTGGAACACCCGGCGCCGCCCGATCCGGTCCGCGGTGGATCCGGTGAGCATCAGGAAGCCGGCTACCGCCAGGGTGTAGCCGTCGATGGTCCATTGCAGGCCGCTGACCGGGGCGTTCAGGTCGCGGCCGACGGCCGGGAGCGCGACATTGACGGCGGTCACGTCCATGCCTGCGATCAACAGGCTCGTGCAGCACACGGCCGGCACGAGCAGTCTGCGCCGGTAGGCGGGGTCTGAACATTTCTCCTCCTGGAGGTGTCCTCCTCGACGGAACCGGCGCGAGCGCTTCGGCCGCGGTGGGGAGCTGCCCGGCGATGGCTTCCCGCAGCAGGCTGACCAGGTCGGGGAAGTAGCGGTAGGCCGTGGCCTCGGAGACCAGCACCGCCTCGGCGACCTCGGGCATGGTCACTTCGCGGCCGGTACGGATCAGCTCGGCCGCGGCCTTCACGATCGCGGCGCGCGTGCGCAGTTTCTGGTTCGCACGGCCCGTCGTGCTCTGCGACGTCATCGGTCCACCTCTCGTCCGCGATAGATAGCGAGTTCACTCCCTTGATGAGAGCCAGCTTGCACTACGTGACGCAAGCCCCCTGCAGTCATGAGTACACGCTCTCACGAAAGTGAGCAACGATGGAGATCGGTCTGCACGTCTCGGACTTCACGTATCCGAGCGGGGCCGCCGAACACGAGCGGCTGGAGGAGACGCTGCAGATCTGCCTGCAGATGTGGAGCGAGGACGAGGGCCCGTACGAGGGCCGACACTACCGGCTTGCGCGCACGCGACCCGGGCGACAAGGGCGAGAAGATCGACGACCTGCTGGCGCAGCTGCAGTGGCTGGCCACGCTCGGCTTCGCCGAGGCTCACGGCCGGGTGCCGCGGGTCTGGGGGACCGAGCGGCTCGCGTTGATCGGCAGGGAG
>JAOPYL010000134.1 GCA_025964625.1 Actinoallomurus sp.
AAGGCCGGTCCGGGCCGACCGGTTCGCCGACCGGGCGTCCGTCGGCTTGGACCCAGGCATGGGAGGCGTACGGAGCAAGGCGTGCACCGATACACCAGTCCACCGCCCGACCCCTTGCGGCGGCAGCGAGCGCCGCAGCGAGGGAGTGCTCCAGGCAGGCGGCCCGCAGCGAACTCATCGGCGGATGCCTCACCGAGACCGGCCTCGTCCCAGCCGCCACAGGACCACCGTGACGACATCACCCATTGAAGTTCAGTAACAGGTCCGGCAGGTGCTGAACCAGAAGCGCGGGCCGCGCGGCGTTCGTCGGTATGGGGGAGATCAGCCTCGCACCGGCGGGCTACCTACTAGTCACTGCAGTCATCGGGGGATCGGTCTTCGCGGCACGCTGCTCGGGTGAGGGATCATCCTCGCCGTGGCTAACCTCGCCCGCTGCTGAACCGCGATGTCCGCGGTCTCGTGCTGCCGAACACGCACACCGAACCTGGCGGGAATCTGACAACGAGTCTGGCGATCATGTCTGTCGCGTGGGGCCTCACCGCTAGGCTCGGTGCCTGTGGCGCCTCGGGCTCATCATCGGTCACTTGAGTCCCTTGTGGGAAGCGCAGGATAGGGGGAGCGGTGGACGTCCGGTCAGCGCAAAAGCTCGTGATGGAGAACAAGCACATCAAGGGCTTTAACACCACTGACGTGCCGTTGGAGTTCTGCCTGCTGCAGGGTGAGATCGCCGAAGCGTTCGACGCCTGGCGCAAAAACCGGCCTGACGTGGGGGAGGAGCTGGCTGACGCTGCGATTTACCTGTTGGGGCTGGCTGATATGGTCGGGGCCGATCTGCAAGGTGAGATCGAGGCCAAGATGGTCAAGAATGCCGCGCGCGCGTATCACCGGTTGCCCAATGGCGTCCTGGTCAAGGCCCGTGATGGCGATGAGACCGAGGAACGGTCGTCTCTGTGAGTGATGGTGTCCTGTACGTGATCGCGTGCGCTGCCCCGCCGGTGCGGCACGTCCGTATTCTGATCGAGGGAGCCCAGGACCGCGGCTATGACGTCTGTCTGATCTGCACGCCAACCGCGGCCGGTTGGCTCGCCGCTGATGTCGAGGGGCTGGCCGAGCTCACTGGGCATCCCGTGCGTAGCTCTTACAAACTGCCGACTGAGCCCGATGTGCTACCGCCGGCCGACGCGATGCTGGTGGCGCCGCTGACGTTCAACACGTTGAACAAGTGGGGTGCCGGGATCAGCGACACGTTGGCGCTTGGCCTGATCAATGAGGCCATTGGTAAGCACATACCGATCATCACGATGCCGTACATCAATGACGCCTTGGCCGCTCATCCCGCCGTCGCTGCCAATATCGAGACGCTGCGAACGGCTGGGGTGAGCGTGCTTGATGGCGATCAGCGGTACACAGCGGGCACCTATCCGTGGGATCTGCTTCTCGACGCCCTGAGCCGCGCGTAGACCCGCCCGGTCACCAAAGGTTCGCGGTGTGGCCACGGTGGTAGCGGTGCTGCGTGGGGTTAGGCGGCTGCGGCGCCTTTACCGTGATGACTGGGGCGCGGCTGGCGAGCCAGGCGAACACCTCGGTGTACCCGGCAATCAGAGAACGGATTTCTGCCAGTTGGGGGGGATGGCCGTCGCGGGCCGTGAGCCGGGCGGTGATCTGCTCGGGGGCTGCGGTGAGATGGGCGAACACGCCGCCGCGTGCCGTCACGATGGCCGCGAGGTCGGCGACGTCGGTCGGGGTGAGCCGGGATCGGCCGTGTCGTAGCGGCCCGTAGACCAGTTCGCTGAGGAAGCTGCGGTCCAGTACCAGCCGTCCCGGCCAGGTGAGGATCGTGCGGTACCGCTCGGCCAGATCTACCCCCTCGGGCGTGCGGGCGGCATGCACCATCGTGTAGTCGTGGCCGGTGGCGAGCGCGACTGCCAGGGTGGTCTTGCCTGCTCCGTCGCAGCCCTCTAATACGACGACTTCGTATTCCGTGGCCCAGGCCACCACGTCGGGTGTCATCGTGGGGCTACCAGGTCGGCGAACTCGCCGATGTCGGTGAACCGTCCGTGGACGGCGTATTGGATCATCAGGTTCCTCCAGTTCGGTTCGCGGCCATCGGCGAATGTCCACGCGCCATCGGGGGCGGCGGCCAGCACTGGCTGGCCGGTGGCGGAGCTGGCACCGATCATCAGCGCGGCACCCGGCGGGGTCTCTGGCCCGCGGACGTCGACGACGGTCAGGCCGGCGCGGCGGAAGGCCTCCCAGTCCGATCGGGCGGCCTTGCGGGGGTTCTGGTGGTCGTTGAGCCGTGTCGCGGTGTGGACCGTCCATCCAGCGGCGTGTAGGTGATCGGCGATGTCGGGCCATAGGCCATCGGGCAGGTAGGGGGAGGGTTCGATGAACGCCAGGCGTTGCCCGCTGGCCGCGTGCGGCGGGGACGGCGGATCGGCAGGACTGGCCGCCAGGAGTGCTTCGATGGCTCGGTCGGCCGCAGCCGCAAGGGTTTGAAGGTTCTGGTTCAAGAACACCGCGAAGCGGTCTGGCCCGTCGGTCGGTCTAGGCGGAGCAAGCCGGTGTTCGCGCACGATCGTGGGAGCGACTGCCTCGAGGAGGGGGTCGCAGAACGCGACGGTCGGCCCGTCGGCGGTTGGGCCGTAGGTCTGAAAGTCGGTGGTGAGGATGATGACGGGGACGGCGAGGGCGGTGGCGTAGCCGATCTCCATGCACACGCCGTCGTCCAGGCTGGGTCCGTGCAGGAGGGCAATCATCCCGTCGATGCGGCGCAGCCGCGCCCGGTCCAACTCGTACAGGCGCTGGCCTTTGAGGTCGGAGACCAGGTTTTCCTCGTCGGTGTCGCAGAACGGCAGGAATACCGCCTCAGCTCCCACTCGCTCGGCGAGCCGGTGCGCGATGTAGGCGCCGAGGGCCCGGTCGTGTGCCGCGAACAGCCGGTGCGCGACGTAGTACACCGCCACGGCTCTGCCCCCTTTCACCGATGGGGTCTGTTGGCGTCGATGCTCAGATCGACTTGTTCGGTGCTCTGGGTGGCGGCGGTGACGGCTGCGCGCAGGGCTTGTTCGGCGCTGGCTCCGTGTGCGAGCTGCGCGAGGAAGGTCCCGGCGAGGGTGTCGCCGGCCCCGGTCACCTCGACCGCGGGTGTCTGAGGCGGTTGTGCCGTGGCCGTGGTGTTCCCGTGCTGGAGCAGGGTGACCTCACCAGGTCCGTCGGTGACGATGACCGCCGCGAGGTGAGACGGCTCGATGTGGGCGGCCAGGGTGGTGAACTCGGCAGCGTTGACGAACACCACGCTGGCATGCGGTAGCGCCTCGGCCGCGGCCTGGATGAGCTGGCCCGCGCTGGCGAGGTGGAAGTCGACGCTGAACGCCAGCTCCGCGGCGATCAGGCGGTGCAAGACACGGGCGACGTCCAGCGGGCGGCGGCAGCACACGTGATGGTGGGTGTAGCGGCCCGTCATGGTGAGGACATGGTCGGTGAGGGCGCAGGCGGCGCCGAACTGACACTCGATGCCGTCCAGCGTCCCGTCGTCGGTGTAGGCGATGCGGAACACGCACGAGGAGGTGCCGGTGACCCGGACTGCGTCCAGATCCAGGCCGGTCAGGCGCGGGTCATCGCGGATCCAGGTCAGGTCGTGACCGATGACGGAGATGGGGGCGGCGGGCAGCCCTGCTGCGGACGCGGCCCGCGCGACGTGCAGCGCGGCACCGCCGAGAAGCTCGTGGCGACGGCCGTCGGCGTAGACGGCGATGTCGCGGGAGATATTACCGATCACCCCGAGCGTACCCATCAGCGCTAATCCTTCGCGAGGTGATCGCAGTCGAGGACCTGGGAGCAGACCGGCCGCAGCGTGCACAGGCGCGGGTTGGTGGGCCGGTTGAGGTAGAAGCGTTTGAAGTAGATCAGGACCAGGTGCAGCCACCAGGTAGGGGCGGCGCCGCCGGGAATGGTGACCTGGTAACCGTGGCCGGCGACCAGGTCCCCGTATGCCTCGGCGTCGGCCACGGCGCAGCTTTCCAGCAGCAACCGCATCCGCTCGTGTGCGGCCGGGCCAGGTTCCAGCGTGATGCCGAGGCACGGGGCGAGCAGGGTGATCATTCCGGAGTCGACGGGGATGATGCCGCAGTGATAGCCACGGGCGTACAAGGCAGCGCACTGGGCGACCTTGAACGCGGCGCCGTCGACGCGAGCCGCGAAGTTCGAAATCAGCCGCCCGGCGGGAACGGTCAGCAGATCGCCGCCGATCACGTCGGGGTTGGTGAGGAAAGCCTGGAGGGAGCGCAGGTAGCGGATGCGGGCCTCGGCCAGGCCGAGCGGGCGGACGAGGTCGGCCAGCTCGGCGTCGCTCATGCCGGTCAGCGTGTCCCAGCCGCACGCGTCGGCGGTCTTCACCACGCCTGCATAGGTGTCGATCATCGCGTAAGACACCCGCGTGCTCCAGCCGGCCACCGCCATCCGGACCCGCCGGTCCGCCACATACCTCGGCCACCAGCGGTTGTCGTCGTGATTGGCCTCCACTGCCGCCTTCACATCGTTCTGCCTGGCCGCGACGGTGGCGAAGCCGAGCAGCGTGTCGGCGAGTCCGGCAGTGAAAGTCGTCGGTGTCATCGGCGTTCCCGGGTCGAGCAGAGAGCGTGCTGGGCGATGGCGAGGTTGGAGGAGATCACCGGCTTGCGGATCCGCCGCCGCAGCGTCCTGATGACAGTGCCGGTCGGCCAGCCGGTGCACGACAGTACGACGGCGTCCGCCTCGGCGAGGGATGTCTTGCCGAGGTCGGTGACCAGGGCCGCCACCTGGTCGGTGGGGACGTGGGCGTAGCCGTCGGCGAGGCCGAGGCTGCCCAGCGCCCGCACGCCGATGCCGGCGGCCTCGAATTGTGCCGCTTCACACACGGTGACTTCGTCGGGGTACGGGGTGGCCAGCGCGATCTGGGAGGCACCGATACGCCGCAGACTCCCAACCAGCGCGTCGAAGGCGGTCACCACCGGCACCGGCATGGTGGCCGCGGCCTCGATGACGATGTCCCGCACCCGATCCGGGCGGGTGAACGCGGCGGAGGTGCACGCCAGATAGATCTGGTCCAGCGGCAGCTTCGACAGCTGATGGACAGCGCCGGGTACGGCCTCGATCAGCCCGGCGAGGAAGTCATCGGTGAGCGCCGTGTCTCTGCTGGCAGGCACCAGGCGGGCGTAATGCCAAGCTACGGCGCCTTCGGCGAGGGCGGGCAGTTCGGTCTCCACCACGGTGTTCGCCCACGGCACCAACACCCCGGCATGCATGGTCGCAGGCACGCGGCCGTACCGGTGGCTACGCTGCGCTGGTCGGGTCAGGGACATCATTTCGTTCTCCGTAGATGAAGCGGGGCGCGTGATCGGTGACCACCATGTCGGCGGTCTCATACAGGGGGCGGGTTGTGCCGCGTTCGATGATCTGGATCGGATACGAACCCAGCCGCCGATGCCAGGTACCGCGGCTGGTGACGAAGAAGGAATGCAGCCCGGTGATGCGGCGCCCGGCCGGGTAGACGCGGCGTTTCATCGGCTCGTCGAACACGTGCGCCACGTCCGCCTTCCAGGATTGGAAATGTTCCGCTGAGGGCGGTGGCGTGGCTTCGGTCATCGCCGCGAGCGGTGTGCCGGGGTACGCGCGGGCTTGGCGGACGTTGATGCGGTGGCAAAGATGACCTTCGTCCAGGATGCGCACCAGCCAGGTGAGGTTCTCGAAATGGGTACGGTGCGTTTCGCCGGGCAGCCCGTAGATCAGGTTCAACCCGGGCAGCAGTACCGGCAGCCCGCCCGGCCCGATCTCGGCGCCGGCCTCGTTGATGTTGGCGACCGCCCGTAGCAGCACCTCCGGCGTGCACGTCAGCGCGTTGGCCTGGATCACCGCCGGATCGAAGCTCTCGATCCCCATGGGCGCGCAGTTGCCCTCGGTGCAGTACTGGGCGACCAGTCGAGCGATCCTCTGCCCGGTGTTGGAGGCGACGGCGAGGGGATCGGCGTTGTCGATGTGCAGCACTTCCAGGTCCGGGCATGCCTGCCTGATTCCCGCGAGCAGGTCATCGATCGCGGCAGGGTCGCGGTTCATATAGGAGAAGAAGCAGGTCTGCTGCCCGAGCCGCAGATGCCGCATCCCGGCGGCATACAGCAGCTTCGCCTCCGCAATGACGTCGCTGACGTCGCGGAAGGCGACGGCGGCGCTCTTGATGGGCTCGTTGCAGAACGAGCAGAAGCGGCGGCGGGTGCAGCCGCGGTACAGCTCGATCTCCGCCACCGGCCGCCACGCAAGTTGGCTGATCAGCCCCTCAAAGGGGTGGCGGTCGGCGGCTAGCCGCCCATACGATGCCGCGGACCGGCTGCCCAGCAGTACGTCGCCGGAGGTAATCGTATGGGTGTGCACCGCGTCGAACAGGCCCCCGTAGGTGACCGGGTCGGCCAGTACATAGCTGCTGAGCGGACCTAGCAGCACGCGGCGGCCACGCGCGCACGCCAGCGCCCGGGTGATCTCCTCAACCGATCCGTTGACGGCCTGAAGGTGAACCGAGGGGACCGCGTCACCGGCGATCACCACGATCACCTCGGCGTCGGCGAGGACCTTCAACGCCTGCTCGCGGTTGGTCGTCGCCGAGTACGTCAGCGCGTCGGTCAGTGGTGCAGCGACGCCCGGCGTGCCGCCGGACAAACACCAGCGCACGTCATCAATACTCAGATAGCAGACATCCGCGCCCGGATAGGCCGTTGCCAGAGCGCCGTAGGCGGCGCGGGCGTAGGTCGACAGATACGGCGGGACGCCCAGGCCGCTCGGCTCGACGGTGTAGCAGTCCAAGATCACGGCTGTTAAAGCCATGGTGACACCTCCCTTTTCGGTGTCCGTAGCGGCGCCAGCAGACTCCAAGCGCCTTGATTCCGAAGTGGCGACCAGCGCCGCCACGGACCCATCGCCCCGGCCGGCACGGGGACACAGCGGCAGGGGAGTCTCGATTGTTCGCGGCGGGTCACGATGGCGCCCGTTCGGTGTGGAGGCCATATCGGAACCACACGACCTTGCCGCACTCGGTAGGACGAACACCGAACGCCTCGGCGAGGTGTTCGACGATCCACAAGCCACGGCCGTCCTCATCGTCTCTCCGCGCCGGGGTGCCGCTTCGTCTCGGCATAACCGGACTGGTGTCGGTGACCTCGCAGACCAGCGCTTGATCGGACGAACGTTCCGCGGTTGCCGGCTCCAGGCGGAGCAGCAGCCGGATCGGGCCCTGCCCGTGCACGACAGCGTTACCGACCAGCTCATCCACCATAAGCTCTACGTCATCAATGGACTCGGCGAGACCCCAGGCCGCCAGGATGGCGCGGGTGATCTCACGGACCTTGCCGACGATCGAAACCTCCGCGGGCAGGTCCCAGCACTCGCACCGCCCTCGGCGTCGCCTGCTGCTCACCGTGCCCGTCACCACCTCAACCACGTTCTGAATTACGAGCGTGACCGTACGTGCGGTGACAGTGTCGAATATCAGCGGCGTTAATATCGATGAAGTTGGCCGGATCGCGCCAGCTACAAAACGTTCATCCGGGCGCCCAGGCGCCGGACCCGCTCACGGTAACCGCGCACCTCGGCGTCCAGCAGCGCCCGAACGGTCTTTTGCGCTATCGGATGATTGCGCACCAGCACCGGCGCGATCCGCTCGGCCTTCTCCATCGCCGCCAAGGCGCGGTCCCGATTCCCGTAAAGAAGCCACGCACGCGACAAATCCAGGTAGTGGTGGCCAGAGCGGGACGCGGGCATATCGGCGGGAAGCCGCAAGGTAGCGCCCCGCTTGACGGCCCCCACCCCGTCACCGAGCTCGACCGCCACCGCGACATCATGGATGGCCACGTTCGCCCGGGTGAACACCAGCTTGTAATAGTCGTTGCGATCGTCATCGCCGAGCCGGTCGACGGCCTCGTGCGCCAGTTGCAGCCGGGTGTAGGCGTCATCGGCGTCGATCTTGCGGGCCGCAGTGATACTCGCCCGAAGCTGAAGCCCGCCCCATACCGCCAATGCTGGTGGATCACCGGCATCATAAGGCTCCTGCAGGCTGGAGATCGCATTGTCGATGACCGACAGCGCGTCATCCCACGAAGCGGTCGACCACAGCTCCCGCACCCGCAGGTAGTCCCCGACCGTCACCAGATAACGGTCGCCGGAGCGAGCCGCGGCCCACCGAACGCAACTGGTCGCCAGGACCGACAGGTCCTCATAACCCAACCCGTAGACGAAGGCGTCGGCCTCCCGGAACGCCACCGCCAACAACCCAAAGCAGCGTTCCCGATCCCGCCCGGTGTAGGTATCGGTGGCGGCCTGCAACTCGGCCAGCACCGCAGCCGCCTTCTCACCCAAAGCGACATAACTGGCCCTCTGCCGCAACGCGGTCAACTCGGCGACAGCATCCGTGAGCTCCTCAACGTTCCGGACCGGGCCATCCCAGTCCGAACCCAGGTCATACCGCTGGACCTGCCGGCGGATCTCCCCGATCGAGGCATGCCCGCGATCCTCGGCGGGGGTGCGGCCGTGCCGGTACGGCCGGCCCGTCAGCTCGTTCGGATGCACCCGCAACTCCCGCGCGATCGTGTTGATCAACCTCACGGAGTCCAGGACGATCTCATCGTTCTCCAGCAATGACACCCAGCCCTGAGTACGGCCGACACGAGCACCGAGTTCAGCCTGAGTCAGACCAGCACGTCTGCGGAACCTGCGTACACGAGCGCCTTCGCTCTCCTGCACGAAATGCATCACGCTGTACCTCACCGGCTTCGGGGACCCGACCCATATCCACCGTACGCGCGACCATCAAGCGAGGCCCCGATGATTCGCTCAACTGGCAGACCCACCGCGTTCTTCGAAGTCCTCGGCTTACTGCTGCGAGCCCTGGGTGACCGTGGTCGCCGAGGCCGCATTCCAGGACCGGTTGTGGCGCCCGAACTTGCAACCGCTCGCCGCAGGGCTGACCGCATTCTCAGATGTTGAGACCAAGGGCGATCGGCGGGTGTTCAAAATTGTCGCGGGCCCACCGGGTTCCTTCGGTGATGTTGGTGAAGCCGAGCAGGCGTAGCGTGCTGATGGCGTGGCTGCGCATGACGGCCAGGATCGAGGGCAGTGCGCCGGTGCGGACCCGGCACCGGTCTTCGCCCAGGGTGACGTCTCGGACGTAATGGTTGCGGTTTTCGATCGCCCACTCGCCGCGGGCGAGTTCGGCGAGGCGTCTGGGGCCGGCCTGACGAGCGGTCAGGCTGGTGACCCCGAGCACGGCCTGGCAGGACAGGGGTCTGCCGGTCAGGTCCCAGAAGTGTCGTTCGATCAGGAACACCTGCTTGACATGGGGGAACTTGACGCTTGTGGGAGCGGGGCGGACCTGGATGGTGCGGATCTCCTGGCGGCCGTGGCCACGGTCGTAGGTGGTCCAGCCGACCGGGACGTCCTTCCAGCCGAGGGAGTCGAGTTGGTCGAACAGACCCGGTTGGTTCCCGCCCACGGGCAGCACGAAGTACGCGCCCCGCTTGTGCAGGTAGCGGGCGTGTTCACGCTGGGTGTGCATCATGTCAGCGCTGATCGCCATGTTGTTCAGGTCGGGGATCTGGTCCAGCAGCGGGATGAACGCGGTGATCTCGTTACTCTTGCCGTCCACGTCCAGCTGGGCGAGGGTGATGGCGTTTTCGGCGAGCATCGCTGCCATGCGGTGCCGGGCTCGGTGCTCACCGTCGGCGGTGCCCCGGTGGGACTTGCCGTCCACGGTCACCGGGACCGGCTCGCCGGCCTCGGTGTCATACAGATCGGCCAATTGTGCGGTCCGGTAGCGGGCGTAGGCCGCATCCACCTCGGCGGGATCCAGTTGCTCCAGCACCCGGCACACGGTGTCGGGGTGCGGCGCCTGATACAGCCCGGTCCGAGGGCTCTGACGTGCCCGGACGTCGGCGAGCACATGCTGGGGAACCGCGCCGATCCAGTACCGGATCGCCGCGAACGTCGTCGCGCCGCCGACCACCGCGGCCTGCACCAGTGTCAGGATCACCACCAGCGAGTGACGGCGCCCCCGCCGATCACGCGGGAGTTCCGACAGCAGATCAATCTGACACCAAGTCGCGATTAAAATCGAGCAAAGATGCCGGGTCGTGACTCTCGCCAGGATCATGATCCCGCCGGCGGCCACGTGACGATAGGGGAGGCCTACGTTTTGACGTGAGCGGGCTGCCGAGCTAAGTCAAGCTCCGTGCTGGGATTCGTCCGTGGTTCCGGGATGGGTTTGGTCGGCGATGCGGGCGAGGTGGAGAGGAACGGGCCAGCGGGTACGGCCGTCCCAAGACAGAGGCTGGGCGCAGAGCCGTGCGGTTAGGGCGGCCACCACGTCCTCGCCGAACGGCCCGGACCGAGCGACCACGAATTCGGTGCCGGTGAAAGCGTGCCAGGGCTTGCGCTGCAGGTTCATCCGGTTGGACGGCAGGGTGAAGCGGGTGTAGAGGGCGCCGCAACGGCCCTCGATGCCGGCTGAGTACGTCTTGGATGTTTTGGCCAGCAACCAACTGCGCGTTCCGTCGTCGCCCGTATGCACGTAGAGCTGGTTGCCAGGGGCCGCCGGCTGAGCGGGGTCTGTTCGTGGTTGGTTGCCCTCCGTGCGGTGGACTGGCCGGGGAACCGCCGTGTCGTCGGTACCGACCCTGACGACGGCGATGTCCGCGGCGCAGGGCAGGCTGTCGCCGGGCAGCGCACCGGTTTTGAGGTGGAGATCGGTCAGGCCGCTCCAGATGCGTCGGGTCGCGTCCCCGTCGACCATCATCACGATCGGCACAGGCCGCTTGTCGTGCAGCTGAGCGAGAGCTCGCTCGACGCGTTCACGCAGGTCGGCGAAGGCGTTCGTCTGCTTGCCGATCTCCGCCCCGATCTGCCCGTTGTGGAACGCGGCGAGCCCTTCCGGCGCACGGAGCCAGCCCCGCCCCGGCACATACAGGTGGAAAGTCCATGGGCTGTCCAGGGCGGCGTGCACGGCGACCATCGTGGCGACGAGCCGCGAACGCGCACCCCTGCGCGGGGCGCTCTGCTTCCGCACGTGTACCCCGACGAGCCAGGTGTCACCGGCGAGGGGGAACGGCTCCAGCGAGACCGACTTCGCCATGCGGTCATCGGTCAGTCCGGCACAGCGCATGAGGAGGTCCTTCAGGGCGGCCTCAGCGGGATAGTCACGCTCCTTTTCGGCGATGGCCTCCTCCATGGCGTGCGGCGGGATGGCAAGGAACTGCGAGGCGACCCCGAGCTCCGCGAGAGTACGGCGGAGCGGCCGCTTGGCGTCCTCGGGGATGACCATCTCGGGCGCGTATTCCGTTTCGACCAGAGCCAGCACCAGCGCGCCGTCTTCACGCTTCAGCAGCGGTGCACGGGTGAGGAGCTCGGACCGATCGACCTTGTCATGCGCGAGCAGATCGGCGACGTCGTACACGACGACCTCGGCCTTGGCGGTCAACGGCTGGACGATCCCCAGCTCCGCGGCCAGAGGCGTACCGGCGTCTCGGTATTCGGCGAGTTCGCGGCGGACCCGCTCACGGGCCGGCGCTGACGCCGACAGGTGCACGAGGCGCAGCCGTTCGTAGCCCGCGGCGGTGAGGGCGGCATCGAGCACATCAGGGGCGAGGCGGTCCGCGACGGCCTTGGCTAGGACCCGAACGGGCCGAGGTCTCATGCCGATCCGGTCCTCGGCCGCCTGTTCGTAACAGACGGGGCGCGCGCCCAGGACCTGTTCGGCGTGGGCGACCAGTTGCCGGTATGTACGCGGGCCAACACCGACGCCAATCGGGTGTTGATCGTTGACGCTGCGGCCGGCGCGTACGAGGTCAGGATGTTCGGCCAGTACGTTCTCGCCCCAGGGAAGCGGGTCGAGTCCGCAAGCGGCGACGACATCGCCGCTATAGTCCCGGAAGATCGTCTCCCAGCCGTCACCGGTCCTGCGCCGTGTGACGGGGAGTCGCAGCAGCGCGCTTCCACCGGTGGAGCGGCCATGGTCGATCCACACGTTCTTGACCTGGTAGAGGCTCTCTTCAAGCCGGGTGAGACCGACGTCCAGCGTGCAGATGAGGTCCTCCAGTCCCGGCAGCGTCTTGATCTGCGGGGTGATCTTCATCAGGGCGCGGGCGTCGGACCCTTTCCTGCGGGGCTTAGTAATCGGGTTCTGCCAGGCGACGAGGGTTCCGGAGGTGTCGATCTCGAACGGGATCTCGGCATGATCGAAAGCGATCGGCTGCGCCGACAGTCGCTCCGCGATGACCCACCCGAGCACGTCGAACACCCAGGATTCGGCCACCACCCGGCCGCGAACCGGGTTGTCGAGGACGTCGGCAATGGGTTGCGGTCCGGACGTGATGCCGTCGAGCAGCGGCCCGAGCATGTTGGTGTCCTCGCCACGGGCCAGCCGTTCCCAGACGCGTACGGCCGTGCTGAGGATGACGGGGTCGATAGGCCGGGTCGTGATGAGCATTACGTCGCCCGCGTTCCAACGGGTTCTCGGAAGCAGCCGCACGGGCTGGCCGGTGACCGCCGAAAGGGCGGTCGCCAGCGAGGCGTAAGGCGCTTTGGCGTGTTCATTCTTCTGCTGCCAGCGTTCGGAGAGCCTGCCGAACTCGTCGAGGAACCGGGCGGGAAGGGGATAGACCCAGAGGGATCCGACAAGCTCGCGAGGGATTCGGAAGGCGGCGGTGATGAGCATGGTCAATCTCCTGAGAGGGCGGTGAGCTTGTTGTGGCGTTCGGCGAAGTCGAAGAAGGCCCGGAGCGTCGGGCCGTAGAGGTCGAGCAGCCGCTCCAGTTGGCCGTTGTTCTCCCATTTCTGGCGGAGCTGGAGGATCAGGCTGGGTAGGTCGGCCCGGCTTCTGGTGTCGAAGAAGGCGTAGTCCACGAGGTGTACGTCGCCTGGAGTGCCGCCGCGGCGGGCTCGGCCGACCAACTGGATGAGGCCGACGATGATCTCGGCGACGACTCCGTGTTGCACCCAGTCCGGGAGCGAACGGAAGAACTGTGCCGAGCGCACGACCTCGGCGAAATAGAGACCGGCGTCTTTCATGCGCCCTTCAAGCACATCGAGTGGTTCGGCGCCTGCCGATCGGTCCTGCAGGGATTCGGCCCACAGCCGGTGATTGATGTGCGCGAGGAGCTGTGCGGGCTCATCGATGATCGGGATGGGCCGTACCACCAGGTAGATCGCGCCGAGTGCCGAGACGTCACCGTCGAGGATGTTGACGCCGCGTTCCACGACGGCCAGCGGTGCGATGAGGATGCGTGCGGAGGTGGCGGGGAAGCGTTCGACCTGATCCGTGGGGAGCACGTCCCAACGCGGGTCCTTGGCGTCGGCCAGCTCGTCCGGCCTGGCCGCTACGCAGATGGCCCCGCGTGGGGCGCCAGCCCGCACCATGCCCTCGGCGATGTCCATGGTGGCGGCGTACGAGGTGGTGGCGACGAGGATCCGGTCTCGTCCCGGGTGCCCGCGATCACGGCACTGTTCGGCGAGCCGGTCGAGCTTGGTCGCAAGGTCGGGGTAGAGGAGCTCGCCGAGGTTCTTGGTCTGGGTGGTGCGCTGCACCCCCTGGACCCCGGACACCCGGACGAACTGGCCATCTGCGTTCTCCTGGATAGCGGAATGAACGGTGACACCGGTCGGGTCGGTGTCCGCGACGGCCCAGGTCGGTTCGACATGCACGTGGTGGTGAGGTGCGCCGGGGAAGTACGAGGTGGCGGACAGGCCGAGCACCGCGCGCGGCACCCCGGCGTGCGCTCGGGCGGTGAGCTCACCGAGGTAGAGGGTGTACGCGTGGGGATCCCCGCCGAACGCCGCCACCGAGAGCTTTGCCTGCTCGGGCGTTTCGGGGTCCAGTCGTTCCTGGAAGGCGAGGAACAGGCGTCCGAGGGGGCTGGCGGGCATCGCGGACCAGCCGGTGAATCCGCCGAGGGCGTCAGCGATGCGTTCCGCGGAGTCGGCTCCCACGGCCCGCAGGTGCGACGTGTGGAAGAACAACTCCGACAGTTTGCGCCGCAACGGTTCCAGGTAGGCGCGCCGGATCATGCGGTCGACGACTTGGCCGCGCTCGGCGTCGTCGTCGATCACCGGCGTGAGGATCTCACCGAGCCGGACCCGGTGCAGCGGCAGGATCCGGTCGCGGCAGCCGTCGGCGATCGCGGTCAGCACCTGTGCGATCTCGGTTCTCGCCGCTTCGTCGTCGTCGAGTCCGGCGAGCCGTAGCGGGGGTACGGGGCGGCCGTCCGGTGTTGGATAGAGCTGCTGAAGCGCTTCGACCTCGTCCGGGGTGACGGCGCGGCCTTTGTCCGGGATGCCGAGCAACCGGGCGGTGATCCATCCGTCATGGCTGCGAGGCACGAGCCAGTGGTCGGTACGCCAGCCGGGGCGGTGCGGGCGCACGGGCGGAAGCCAGCCGTGTGCCAGGTTGGCCGTGTAGCCCTCGGCGAGCAACCGCAGGTCAGCCAGTGTGGGGCGAACCTCGCCGTCCACCTCTGGCAGCGCCTGCCCGAAGGCGTTCCGGAACTCGGTGTCCAGGACGTTCAGTGAGGTGTCGCGGCGGCCGTCGGCGAGCACGAGGTGCCGTGCGCTCTTGTCGATCACCGATGCCTGGAACTGGTCCAGTTCATCGACGAGGACGAGCTGGCAACGGCGCAGGATGAACTCCTCCACCCCGACTCGGTCGGTGGTGGCGGCAGCAGTGCCGAGCGGCAGGTGCATCATGCCGGAGAAGAAGGTCTGATGGGCGGTGACGATCACGTCGGCGCTCATCGCATCCCGCATCAGGCGGAACTTTCCGCAAGTCGTTCGCCATGGACACGCGTGACGGCCACCACGCTGTCCGTCGGCGCGCACCTCGTACAGTTCGCGGCAGGGCTCGTCACCGGGGTTCCATGTGTCGGCGCTGTCGTCGACCTCTGCGGACGCGGCAAGCGCGCATCCGTAGCCGAGGCATTCATACGCCCACGCGCCGAAGCCGTCAGGGTCGTTGGTGGCCGCCTTCTCGGCGTCCGCCATCAGCCCGGCGGGGGACAACAACGGTGTGCACCGAGCGTCGATCTCCAAGCGGCCGAGGTTGTTCTCGATCCGGTACGCCAAGTGGAGCGCGGTCGCCCGTTTCGGTACGACGAGTGCGATGGGCAGGTGCTTCTCACCGGCGAGCGTTCCGAGGACCTCCAGCAGCACGGACTTCCCCGTGCCGGTGGGTGCCTGGAAATTCTGGATCACGCCGGCGGTGATCCGCAGCCGGTCGGTCACCGGGCGGCCGCGAGTGTCTTGGAGCCGGTCGAAGATCTCCTTCAGCCGTTCGTGCCGATGATGTTCGCCGCGCGCCGTGTCGATGCGCTCCGCCATGGCGAGTAGTTCGTCGATGCCGAACTCCACCTTGTCAGCGCGAGGGGCATCGGTGATCGGCAGCGCCGATTTTGGCTGGGCGGATATGTCCGTGAGGTCGTAGGCCGCCCGGGTGCTTTCCTTGATGTGGCCGTGCTTCACGACCCGCAGCGTTGTGCGATAGCGACCGGGCTGCGCGGGATTGAGCCGCGGGGCCGATTTCCGGCGTAGCTCGCCGAGCAGGGCGAGAAGGCGGTCGGCGAAAGCGACGGGATTCATTCCGTGATCAGGGGCGACCGCGTCTGCGTCGGTGACGTGGTAGCCGTCGAGTCGCCGCGCTGCCGTCAGGGTCCGCAGTGCCTTGCCGAAGGCCTCGGCGCTGGCCAGCTCGTCGGGGCGGTGCCGGAGCAAGTCCGCGACACG
Organism: Actinoallomurus sp.; assembly: GCA_025964625.1. Lineage (GTDB taxonomy): Bacteria > Actinomycetota > Actinomycetes > Streptosporangiales > Streptosporangiaceae > Actinoallomurus. The sequence continues at coordinate 15,784 of JAOPYL010000134.1, forward strand.
CTGCCGATCCGGATCGGCGAGTCCCCAGTAGCCGGGCCAGGTGTCGATCCGGCCGCTCAGCAGAAGCTGAGCGTGATCAGTGGAGACCGTGCCATCAGAGCGCGGGAAGTACGCCTCGGCCAGGGCCAATGAGCAGGAGACCACCAGCGGCCGTACTGCTCTGGGAGAACTGGTCATCGGGTACCTCCGAGTCGACGGACCTTCGCGTAGATGCCGCTCTCGGTCATCACGTCCATGCCGGGCAGCAGGCGCCGCAGCTCCATGACCTGATTGCTCCGGTATTGCGGAAGGACAAGGGTCTTCGCCGCCACCGGCTTTTCGATGAGCTTGTTCGCGAGCGAGCGCGCCGAGGCGAAGTCCTTGACATCGAGAGTGATTTCCCAGCCGCCGTCATCGGGCAGTACCTGGATGTCGTAACGGTCCTTGAACGGGTACAGGAGCGTGTCGACACCGGGGAGGCGGCCGAGCCGGTCGCAGAGCCGCACTTCCACCACGCCGGGCACCACGATGTATCGCCAGACGGACTCGTCGACATAGACGGCGCCTTCGACAAGCTGTGCCCGCACCCGCCGCGGCGCGCCTTCCAGCGGTTGCAGTCGCGGAAGCCGGCCGTCGGCCGACAGCAGTGCATAGGCCGCGCGGTGGCGCGGGAAGCTACAACTCACGTGTCCGCTGCGGATCCGCATCGGCCATCGGCAGAGAGGGCATGCCCACCACCAGCCGCGATGTTGTCGGTCATCGGGGATCGGCTTGAAGGAAACCAGCGGCGGCAGGCCGAGCTCGGTCTGCTTCGCCAGCACCTCGTTCCCGTCACCGGCCGGGTGCTCGACGAGGAACCGGCGCCCCCGCGTGTAGTCGTCATCGCTGCCGCGGCGCAATGCGTGAAACGCCGCGCGCTCGATCTGCTCGGCCCGGTGGACCCGCCAGCTGGGCAGCCAGTCTTCGCCGGGATCCTCCTGGCCGACGAGCAGCTCGATGGTGTAGTCGCACCCGACCTCGTACGTGGCGTCGCTGAGCCGGCCCGAGTCGTCGAGCACGACGAGTGCCGCCAGTGATTCGTCGGCGGCGGCGCCGGGGAGCCAGTCGCCCAGCGGGCGCTGCAGCCGGGCGACCAGCTCGGTGGGGGTGACCGGCCCGTTGCCCGGCCCGGCGGCTCGCATGATGACACCGGTCATGCGGGCGACCTCCCGCCAGGCGCGCGGCTGGTCGTGGCGCACGCTCCAGGCGTAGCCCGCCCTGATAGCGGCGGTGACCGTCCGGTCGAGGGGAGTTGTCATGGTCGTCTCCTCAGTAGGGTGGTTCGTCGTCATGGGCGGGTTCGTTGATCTCGGTGACCAGGCCTTCGGCCGCCGGGCTAATGCCATCGGGGGCGGCTAGGACCTCGCCCGTACGGCGGTCGATCAGCACGCCGTCGACGAGGATCGTCGGGCCGTCGACGATGGCGGCGTCGGTGCACCAGCGGGCGACCGGGCACACCCCACATGTGTCGCTGGGCCGGGTGACGAACTCGGTGTCGCGGTGCCATTCGCGGACCAGGCCGGTGACGACCTGCCGGGCGGCGACGACCGTCGCCGGATCGGCGGCGTCGAACGCGATGACCTCGGACGCCTCGGGAGACAGCCGTTCGAGCTCCACCCGCCCGGCGCGGTCGCCGAAAGCGCCGTCGGCGATCAGGCAGACGGCCAGCGCGATCTGTGGGACCTGCTCCAGGGCGTTGGCGGCCCGTAGCGTGCGCAGCAGGTAGGAGGTCTTCTGCTCGCGGTACACCGTCAGGCCGTCGACGCGGCGCAACAGGTCCGGGTTGGCGATGACGACTACGTCGGCATCGGGGTCGAACACCGCGAGCTTCGGCTCGGCGGCCAGCTCGGTAACCTGGCCGCGCTCGCGCAGCGGGCACACGTCCAGATGCCGCAGCAGGTACGGGCGTATCTCGCGGTAGTCTTCGCGGTCCATCTCGAGGGCTCCGGCGATCCCGAGGTCGGCGCCGTCGGGAGCCGGAAGATCATCCGCAGTGCACGGCCGAGACGGCAAACGCGAGTGCGCCGCCCGCAGCCACTCATGGGTGTTGACTCCGCGGCGTACGGCGGAGCTGTCGGTCTCATCCCCTGGCATGTGCAGGCTGCGCAGGTGGGCCTGGGCCGGGCAGATCCGGTACTGCCGGCCGACGGTGACCGACCACGTGCGGCGATGCGTGCCGCGGTCCGACAGACCAAGCAGGCCGGGTAGGTGCGGCAGTGCGTCGCAGGAAGCGTGCGCCTTGCACTGGGCGCAATCCTTGCCCGGCATCGCACCATTGCCGTCCTGAAGGCGGGTCGCGGCATCCCGGCCACGATCGAGATATGCCTGCCGCACCTTCTCAGGCGATGCGTCGACGAGGACCTTCGCGACGCCGTCGGTGATGCCGATCTCGACGAGACGAACACGCTCGGAGGGGCCGTCGTCCGCCCGAACGCTAATTGGGATGTCGCCGTACACATTGCCGGCCGCACGGTGGCCGGTCGCCGTGATGAACGCCATGGCGAGAGTCGCCGGCGCGTCCGGCGCGCCCCTCGGGCGCCGTAGCCTGATCCGCCGGAATTCCCGTACCGATCCGTCAGCCGAGGCGTACCAGCGACCCCAGGCCGTCAGGATTCGCGCCTCCATCGCCGACGTGACGTGCTGAACCACGCGCGGGTTGCGCTCGGGAACCAGTTCCAGTCCCTGGGCTATCAGCTGCGCCGATGCCCGGAGGTACCCGTGGACGGCATGCCGGATCCAGGCGGCGACACCCGGATGCACCGGCGAGCGGTTCTCCTCGATTGCGACGGTGATGGCCTCGTCGGGATCCGCGGCGTCGAACTCCACCGCGTCGAGCGCCCGCATCACGATGCCGAGTGGGAAGTCCTCCCATGGGGCGTAGCGCGCTCTCTCAAAGTGATCCGCGTGCATCTGCGGGCGAGCCTTCACCGCCGCGAACCGGCGGCAATCGCCTTCGCGGCGGTCCAGAAGGCTGGCCGACAGCCGGATGATCTCCGCGTTTCCACGCAGACCGATAGGAATGGTCCAGGTCATTTGATTCTCCTTGGCAACTTTAGGTGTGATAAGTCCGCGCGAGTCCACTTATCACGGAAGGTGCAGAGGGAATGTATGTCGCGGGCCCGACATTCCTGCGCCGACTGTCAGCGCGGTATGCGGCATACGCCACAGTCCGGACAAAAACCGTCTGACTGGAGGCCATGTGTAGTTCTAGCGGGTGGGCGGCGCATAGTTATTTCGAGCCACCTGCCGAGCGCTATAGATCGGTAACTGCAATTAATACTCGCGAGTACGGATCTTGCTAGCTGCCGAGAGGGACGGTGACGCCGCCGGAGAAGGGGGAGTCGTGTAGTTCCAGGGACTTGAGCTTGATGCCCTTCGGTACGTCGAAGACGAGGATGCCGTGCACGCCGTTGCCGGGGTTGATGTCCTCCAGGAACGCCTTGCTCTCATTGCCCATCGCGATGGTGGCCTCGGTGTCGGCGCTGAACTCGCGGCCTTCCGCGTCCTTGAGCTTCTGGCTGCCGCTGTCGAAGGTGCGGGCCTGGTCGCCGATGTTGGCGACCGTGACGTAGACCAGCACGAACTGGCCCTGGGCGGTCTTGCCGACGTACTGGTCGCCGACTTGCCGAACACCTTTCTTGATCTTGGTGACGGTGAAGGCGAACTTGCCGTCGTGGTATTCACGGCCGACACCGTTCACCGGCTTCTTCGCCGGACCTGCCGCCGCGGACTGCGTCTCGGCCGGTGTGGCGACCGGCGACTTTGCGCTGGTGCCGCCGCCGATGGCCGCGCCGACCGCGCCGAGGATCACGATGCCTACGAACACCGCGGCCACGACGATCAGGCAGCCTTTGAGGCCGGAGCGCTTACGGGCGGGCGGGGGAGCGTACGGTCCGGGCTGGGGATACATGATGAGAGGTCTCCT
>JAOPYL010000126.1 GCA_025964625.1 Actinoallomurus sp.
GCACCACCGACATCCCGGCCCTGTTCAACCTGCTGCCCGGCTACATCCCGATGCCGCACGCGAAGCAGGACGTCGACCTTGCCGCGTACCTGGAGGATGAGTCGGCCAGCAAGGGCTACTGGGCGAAGATGCCCTCCTACATGGTCAGTCTCCTCAAGGCATGGTGGGGCGAGCACGCGACTGCCGACAACGACTTCTGCTTCCCCTACCTGCCCCGCCTGACCGGCAGCCACAGCACCTATGACACCGTCCTGACGCAACTGGAGGGGGTCTGCAAGGGGTTCTTCCTGATGGGGGAGAACCCGGCGGCCGGGTCCTCCAACTCCAAGTTCCAGCGCCTGGGCATGGCCGCGCTCGACTGGCTCGTCGTTCGCGACTTCTCCCTGATCGAGAGCGCGACCTGGTGGAGGGACGGCCCGGAGATCGAGACCGGCGAGATGCGCACCAAGGAGATCGCCACGGAGGTGTTCTTCCTGCCCGCCGCGGCGCACACCGAGAAGTCGGGGAGCTTCAGCAACACCGACCGGCTCCTGCAGTGGCGCCACCAGGCGGTGGAGCCCGCCGGGGACGCGCGCAGCGACCTGTGGTTCACCTACCATCTGGGCCGGTTGATCCGCGCCAAGCTGGCCGGCTCCGACGACGAGATGGACCGCCCGATCCTGGATCTGACGTGGGACTATCCGACCGAGGGGGCGCAGGGGGAGCCGTCCGCGGAGGCCGTGCTGGCCGAGATCAACGGCTGGGACGCGGACGGCGAGCCGCTGAGCTCCTATGAGCAGCTTCGCGATGACGGCTCGACCGCCTGTGGGTGCTGGATCTACTGCGGCGTGTACGCCGACGGCGTCAACCAGGCCGACCGCCGCAAGCCCGCCTCGGAGCAGGACTGGGTGGCATCGGAGTGGGGCTGGGCCTGGCCGGCCAACCGCCGGATCCTGTACAACCGGGCGTCCGCCGACCCCGACGGCCGTCCCTGGAGCGAGCGCAAGGCGTACCTGCGATGGGACCCGGCGGCGAAGAGATGGACCGGACCGGACGTCCCCGACTTCCCCGCGACCACGCCACCGGACTACCGGCCGGGGCCGGACGCGAGGGGGCCGGAGGCGATCTCCGGCGTCGATCCGTTCACCCTGCAGGCGGACGGCAAGGCGTGGCTGTACGCCCCGGCCGGCGTGGTCGACGGGCCGATGCCGGCGCACTACGAGCCGCAGGAGTCGCCGTTCACGAATCTGCTGTACGGGACGCAGCGCAACCCGGCCCGGGAGATCATCCAGCATCCGGTCAACCGCTACCAGCCCAGCAACGGGAGCCCGGGCGCGGAGGTCTTCCCATACGTCGCCACGACCTACCGGCTCACCGAGCACCACACGGTCGGTGGCATGTCCCGCTGGGTGCCGTACCTGGCGGAGCTGCAGCCGGAGTTCTTCTGCGAGGTCTCGCCGGAGTTGGCCGCCGAACGTGGCCTGACCCACCTCGGCTGGGCCACCGTCGTATCGGCGCGGGCCGCCATCGAAGCCCGGGTCCTGGTGACCGAGCGGATGAGCCCGCTGACCGTGCAGGGGCGGCGGACGCACCAGATCGGGCTGCCGTACCACTGGGGCCTCAACGGCTACACCAGAGGCGACTCCGCGAACGAGCTGATCCACCTGTCCCTGGACCCGAACACGCACATCCAGGAGGCCAAGGCACTGGCCTGCGACATCCGCCCCGGGCGGCGACCGCGCGGACCGGCCCTGCTGGATTTCGTCCGCGACTACCGCCGGCGCGCGGGCATCACCGAGCAAACCGGTACGGAGGTCTGACATGGCGCAGCGAATGGGCTTCTTCACCGACACCTCGGTGTGCATCGGCTGCAAGGCGTGCGAGGTCGCCTGCAAGATCTGGAACAACCTGCCCGAGGACGGCCTCAACCTCACCGGCATGTCCTACGACAACACCGAGAAGCTCGACGCGAACACCTGGCGGCACGTCGCCTTCATCGAGCAGCGTAAGCCTCTCGCCTGGCAGGAGCCCGGCGTGGAACACGCCGGGCCGGTGCCGCCGCTGAGCACCCCGCCCGATACGGCGCCGATGACCCCGATGACACCGGGCGAGCCCGGCGACCTGCGGTGGCTGATGTCCAGCGACGTGTGCAAGCACTGCACCGTTGCCGCCTGCCTCGACGTGTGCCCGACCGGCGCGCTGTTCCGGACCGAGTTCGAGACGGTCGTCGTCCAGGCGGATGTCTGCAACGGCTGTGGCTACTGCATCCCCGCCTGCCCGTTCGGCGTGCTCGACCAGCGCAAGGAGGACGGGCGGGCCTGGAAGTGCACGCTGTGCTACGACCGGATCGGCGACGGCCTGGAGCCTGCCTGCGCCAAGGCGTGCCCGACCGACTCGATCCAGTACGGCCCCCTGGACGAACTGCGTGAACGGGCCGACGCGCGAGTCGCCAGGCTCAACGACGCGGGTATCACCGATGCCCGCCTCTACCTCGCCGACACCGACAACGGCATCCGCGGCGCGGGAGCCTTCTTCCTGCTCCTCGATGACCCCGAGGTCTACGGACTGCCTCCGGACCCGATCGCCACGACCCTCGATCTGCCCGCCATGTGGCGTCATGCCGTCATAGCCGCCGCCGGCCTCCTGAGCGCCGGCCTGATCGCTTCTGTGGGGAGACGCCCATGAGCGAGGACGACCACGCCCGGGATGCTCTGACCGGCGTCGCCGCCGGACGCAGACGTCGTCGCGGCGGCGCCGAGCGGCCGGTGGTCCCCAAGGCGGAATTCGCCTCCTACTACGGCAAGCCGGTGATCAAGCCTCCTACCTGGCGGACCCTCGACATCGGCGGCTACCTGTACCTCGGCGGTCTGGCGGGAGCCTCCTCGGTGCTGGCCGCCGGCGCCGAGCTGAGCGGCCGGCACCGCCTGGCCCGCGTGTCCCGGATCGGTTCCTTCGTCGCCATCGTCATCAGCGGGGTGGCGCTCGTGCACGACCTCGGCCGGCCCGAGCGCTTCATCAATATGCTGCGCGTCTTCAAGTTCAGCTCGCCGATGAGCGTCGGCTCATGGCTGCTGTCCGCGTACGGCCCGCCGTGCGGAGCGGCCGCCTTCTCCGCGGTGACCGGCCGTCTGCCGCACGTCGGTACGGCCGGCGCGATGGCCGCGGCCCTGATCGGGCCGGGCGTCGCCGCGTACACCGGGGTGCTGCTCGCGGACACCGCGGTGCCCGCCTGGCACGAGGGCCATCGCGAGTTGCCGTACCTGTTCGTCTCTTCCGCGGCCGTGGCCGCGGGGGGCCTCGGTCTGCTCGCGGCGCCTCTGGACGAGGCATTGCCGGCTCGCCGCCTGGCGGTGGCCGGGAGTGTGGCCGAGCTGCTGGCGGCTCACCGCATGCGAGGGCGAATGGGCATCGTCGCCGAGGCGTACCGGACCGGCAGGGCGGGTCGTCTGACCCGGACGGCGGAAGCGCTCACCGCCGCCGGAGCCGTCGCCGCCGTGCTCGGATGGCGTAATCGGTTGATCTCGGCCGCGGCCGGTGTGGCGCTGCTGACCGGGTCGGCGTTCACCCGCTTCGGCGTCTTCGACGCGGGGATGATCTCGGCCTCTGACCCGGTCTACACCGTGCTTCCCCAGCGGGACCGGCTCCGCGCGAGGTGACGGTCTGACAGGTGGTCCCGGGCGGCACCCCGCCCGGACCCGGTGAGCAGCGGACAGCCCGGAACCCACCCGTATTCCGGCCGGGCTACCGGCCCACCGGGAGGTCCACGGTGACGGTGAGACCGCCCCCCGGGCCGCCGGAAAGGCTGACCTCGCCGCCGTCGGCGGTGACGAGGCGATGGACGATCGCCAGTCCGAGTCCCGTCCCGGCCGCCCGGCCGGTGCGGAACCGCCGGAACGCCTCCTTCATCGCCTCCGCGGTCATGCCGGGGCCGTCATCGGCCACGGTGACGCGGGTCCGGTGGCCCGACCGGCGGGCGCCGAGCCGTACGTGGCCACCGCGCGGCGCGGCGGTCAGGGCGTTGTCGATGAGGTTATCGATGACCTGTTCCAGATGGCCGGGCGCGGCCAGCGCAGTGAGGTGGTCCTGCGCCTCGACGGAGAGCCGCACGTCCCGCTCGGCGGCGACGGGCCGCCACGCCTCGGCCCGTTCGGTGAGCAACGCGGCCACGCGGATCGGTTCCGGCGAGGCGGTGGTGTTCTCCGCCCTCGCGACGGCGAGCAGGCCGTCGACGAGGCGGGCCAGGCGCGCGAGCTCGTCGAGTGCGGCGTCGAACTCGGCGGGGTCGGATGCGGTCTCCTCGGAGAGCAGCTCCATGCGCAGCCGCAGCGCGGCCAGGGGCGTACGAAGCTGATGGGAGACGTCGGCGAGTACCGTCCGGTGGTCGTAGATCAGGTTCTCGAGCCGGGCGGCCATGACGTTGAACCGCTCGGCGAGCCGGCGTACCTCGGCGGGCCGTTTGGGCGGCTCGGCGCGCGCGCCGAGCTCTCCGGCTCCGAGTGCCTCCGCGGCCAGCTCCAGTCTGCGCAGCGGCCGTCCCACCCATCGGGCGAGTGCCACGGCCAGGGCGATCGCGGCGGCCACCGCGAGGAGCGCGTCCACCGCCAGCCGCGCCCACAGCCGCATGATGCGGTCGTTCAGAGGGGCCAGCGGCCGCGACAACAGAACGGTCCCCGCCACCTTCTCGGTGTGCCCGTTGACCGGCACGACCGCCAGCAGCCGGTCCCCCGTAAGGGTCAGGCTGCTGACGCCGGCCAGCCCGGAGGCCGCGCGCGCCGGCGTGTAGAGCCCGGTGTCCTTTCCGACCACCACGTGGCCCTCATCGTCGACCACCGCCACGGCAAGCTCGGGGCCGCCCTCGTCCTCCTTGCGAAGCGAGGCGAGCGTCCGGGGCAGCACGGTGGATTTCTCCCGGTCCGCGATCCTCTCCTCGGCCGCCGCCGCGAGGGTGTGGGCGATGGTGAGCGTGCCGCTGCGGTAGTCGAGGTCATATTGGTGCGCCATGGCGAAGCCAAGCGGCAACAGCGCGCCGAGCAGCAGGCCGCCGGTCAGCGCCAGCAGCGCCGCGAGGATCCGGCTGGTCACCGCGGGTCTCCCAGCCGGAAACCGCGGGCGTAGACGGTCAGGATCGCCGATGGGTCGCCGAGTTTGCGGCGCAGTGCCGCGATGTGCACGTCCAGGACCCGGGTGGGGCCGTACCAGTGGGTGTCCCAGACGCGTTCGAGGATCTCCTGCCGGGTCACCACGCGCCCCGGATCCGCGGCGAGGCATTCCAGGATGTCGAACTCGGTGGGGGTGAGGACGACCTCCTGCCCGCCCTGGCTCACCTGGCGCGTGCGCGTGTCGATCGTGAGCGAACCATGGCTGAGCAGCGCGGCGTCGGTGACCCTGCTGCGCCGCAGCACGGCGCGGATCCGGGCCATCAGCTCGGCGAAGCCGAATGGCTTGACGATGTAGTCGTCGGCGCCCGCGTCGAGCGCGGCCACCCGGTCGGGCTCCTCGCCGCGCGCGGTGATCACGAGGATCGCGGCGTCGGACCGCCCGCGCAGGGTGGCGCAGAGCTCGGTGCCGTCGCCGTCGGGCAGGCCGAGGTCGAGGAGCACGACGTCGCATGAGTCCGCGGCGAGAGCCTCCGCGCCGGTGCTCACGGTCTCGGCCGTGTAGCCGGCGCGGGTCAGTCCGCGCTTCAGCGAACCGGCGATGCCCGGGTCGTCCTCGACGATCAGGATGCGAACGGGGGTCTCGGTCACGGTCTCACGCTACGGGTGCCCGGCACATCTGAACGAGTTCCGAACATTCTCCTAGCCCCACGCACGCACATGATTCGCAAGAGTAGCCACGTACCGCCCCCACCTAGAAAGACGATCATGCTTTCCACCATTTTCGGGCTTCCCGCGCATCCGCTCATCGTCCACGCGGTCGTAGTCCTGGTGCCGCTGTCGGCCCTGTCCGGGCTCGTGGTGGCCGTCTGGCCGGCGGCCCGCGCGAGGTACGCGCCGCTGGCGCTGGCCGTCGCGACGGTCGCGCTGATCTCGGTCCCGCTCGCCACCCACACCGGCGACCTGCTGGAGAGACACGTGCAGCCGTCGGCGTTCGTGGAGCGGCACACGTCGATGGCCGATGGCCTGCTGCCCTTCATGGCCCTGCTCTGGCTGGCTCTGGCCGTGCTGGTCGCCGCCCGGGTTGCGGCCTCCCGCGGCGTGAGCTGGTCGAAATATCTGGCCGCCGGCGCGGCGGTCGTCGCCGTGGTGGGGGCGGTCGCCAGTGGCGTGCAGGTCGCGCGGATCGGGGACAGCGGAGCCCGGGCGGCCTGGCACGGGGTCGCCACGTCGTCCGGAAACGCGTCCGGGCCTCATCACTAGGCACTGAACCGACCGGGCGGGGGCCGCGTACGAGGCCGGTGAACCCAGCCGGTGTCACGAAGGGCATCGGCGCAGACAGGGGGAGCGAAGGATGAACAACCTGCAACGGTCGCGGCGGAGGCGCCGTGACGCCGGTATGGCGCAGGTCGGCAGGTGGACGCGACGCTCCGTCGCCACGGGAGTCGTACTCTCCGGAGTGCTGGGCGCGGGGCTCGCTCACCTGCTGCCGGGCCAGGCCGCCGTCGAGCGGCACACCTCGCCCCCCGCCACCACGCCGCAGCCGCAGCCGCAGCCCGATACGGAGCCGCAGACGCCGGGGGAGCCGCGCCACCCGGCTCCGGGCACCGAGCCGTCGGCGAGGAGGCCAAAGCACCATTACTCGCTGACCCCGCCCAGCGCGGCGCCCCTCCCGACGCAGAGCAGCACGCACGTGACCTCGGGCGGTTCCTGATGGAGGACGTCGTGAGCTTCCCGATGTGGGGGACGACGGCGCGTCTCCTGGTCACCGACGCGCGGCGCATGGGGGTGGCGCGGCGTGCGCTCGACGCGGAGATCACGGCGATGGGGGACGCCTGTGACAGGTTCCGCCCCGACTCCGAACTGTCCCGGCTGAACGCCGCGGAGGGCAGGCCGGTGAGGGTCTCGGCGCTGTTCGCCGAGACCCTCACACAGGCGCTCAAGGTGGCCGGCGCGACCGGCGGGGCGGTCGACCCGACCGTGGGCAGTGCGCTGATCGCCGCCGGTTACGACCGCGACTTGGCGGAGGTGCTGCGCCGTGGCACGGCGCCACGCACCGCGCCCCGTCCGGTCGCGGGCTGGCCCGTGGTCGAGCTGGACGGCCAGGTGGTCCGGGTTCCTCGCGGCGTCACGCTCGATCTGGGCGCCGCGGCGAAGGCCTTCGCGGCGGACCGGGCGGCGTCGCGGGCCGCGGCGGACGCCGGGTGCGGTGTGCTGGTCAGCCTCGGTGGCGACATTGCGGTGAGCGGGCCGCCACCGGCTGGGGGCTGGCGGATCCGGGTGGCCGAGGATCACCGCGCCGGGGCCGCCGACCCGGGGCAGGACGTGGCGATCACCGAGGGCGGTCTGGCGACCTCGTCGGTCACGGTACGGCGGTGGCGGCGTGGTGGCCGCTGGCTGCACCACATCATCGACCCGGCGACCGGCGCGCCGGCCGGCTCGTGCTGGCGTGCGGTCAGCGTCGCGGCCGCGAGCTGCGTCGACGCGAATGCCGCCTCGACCGCGGCGGTCGTGAAAGGGCAGGGAGCCGATGCATGGCTCGTGCGCTGTGGTCTGCCGGCGCGGCTCGTCCGGCTGGACGGCACGCCCGTGACAGTGGCGGGCTGGCCCGCGGCGGAGCCGCTCGGAGCGACGGCATGAGCGCCCTCTGGTACGCGACCCGCGCCACCGGGGAGGTGGCGCTGCTGTTCCTGACGATCGTGCTGGCGCTGGGGGTGACGTCGGCGATCCGGGTCGGCGGGCGGCGGGTGCCGCGCTTCGTGATCGCGGGGCTGCACCGTAACCTGACCTTGGCCGGCCTGGGCTTCCTCGCCGTGCACATCGTCACCACGCTCGCCGACTCCTACGCGCCGGTCGGCGTGGTTGACGCCGTGGTGCCGTTCGGCTCCGCCTACCGGCCGATCTGGCTCGGGCTGGGCGCCCTCGCGTTCGACCTGCTCGTGGTCTTGACGGTGACGAGCCTTTTCCGTACCAGGATCGGTTTCCGCTGGTGGAAGGCGTTGCACTGGGCGGCGTACGCCTGCTGGGTCATCGCGTTGGTCCATGCTCTGGGCACCGGCTCCGACATTCGCACCTCCGCCTTCTTGTTCTTCGCCGGGATCTGCTGCGCGTTGGTGCTGGCGGCGGTGGGCTGGCGGCTCGCCGAGGGCGGCCAGGACAACCAGGCTTTCCGTCTCGGAGCCGGCCTGACCGCCCTGATCGTCGTGATCGGCATCGGGGTCTGGACGGTGCGCGGCCCGCTGGAACCCGGTTGGGCGAAGCGTTCGGGGACCCCGGCAAGCCTGCTGCCCAAGCCGGTCGCGGTCACGTCGCCCGCCACGGGCGCCCCGGCGGAAGGAGATGGCGGATGACCGCCTCCGCCACGACAGCGTCCACGATCCGGCTGCTGGCCGGATACCACGCGCTCGGCCGGGCGGCCGGCCTGAGCGATCACCTGACGCAGTACGGCCCGCCGCCGCTGCCGGGCACCACGACGCGGTCCCACGCCGGACAGCGGCTGATCCAGGTCGTCGAGGAGGCCGGCCTGACCGGGCGTGGCGGGGGAGCGTTTCCGACCGCCCGCAAGATGCGGTCGGTGGCCGCCTCGAGGCGGCGGGCCGTGGTGGTCGTCAACGCGGCCGAAGGCGAACCCGCCAGCGGCAAGGACCGGCTGCTGCTCACCGTCGCACCGCATCTGGTGCTGGACGGCGCCGCCCTGGCCGCCCACGCGGTCGGCGCCCGCGAGATCGTCGTCTGCGTGCACGCCGGAGGCCGACTGGCCGCCGACACCGAACGGGCGGTCGCCGAACGGGAACAGGCCCGCCTGACGGCCGTCCCGATCCGGGTGTGCGGCGTGCCCGGCCGGTACGTCGCCAGCGAGGAGACCGCGCTGGTCAGCTGGATCAACGGCGGTGAGGCCAAGCCGGCGTTCACACCCCCGCGGCCCTACGAACGCGGCGTCGACGGCCGGCCGACACTGGTCAGCAACGCCGAGACCTACGCGCACATCGCCCTCATCGCCCGTTACGGGCCCGAATGGTTCCGGTCCTGTGGCAGCCCGGACGCACCCGGAACCGCGCTGTTCACCGTGACCGGCGCGGTGGCCGCACCGGGCGTCATCGAGGCACCGCTCGGCACGAGCGTCGCGGACCTGCTGCGGATGGCCGGAGGCCCCTCCGAACAGCTCCAGGCCGTGCTGGCCGGCGGATACGGGGGAACCTGGCTGCCTTTGCCGCTGGTGCACACACCCACCACCCCGGCCGCGTTCGCCGCGACCGGCGCGGCACTCGGGCCCGGCATCATCGTCGCGCTGCCGACGCGGGCGTGCGGAGTGGCGGAGTCGGCCTGGGTACTGGCGTGGCTGGCCAGCGAGACGGCCGGACAATGCGGGCCATGTGTCTTCGGGCTCCCCGCGATCGCCGCCGACTTCGCCGCGATCGCCAACTGCCAGGCCGACGCGTCCGTGTACCGGCGGCTCCAACAACGGCTGTCGGTCATCGCGGGCAGGGGTGCCTGCCGCCATCCCGACGGAGCGGTACGGTTCGCCGCCAGCGCCCTGCAGGTCTTCGGGTCGCATCTGAGCTTTCACGAGCGCGCGGGTCGCTGTCTGGCAGCCCGGCGGCCCGGTCTGCTGCCGATACCGGGGAGGGGGTAGCCATGGCCTGGCGACTGCGGGTCAACCCGATCACCTGCACGGGGCACGGGCTGTGCGCCGAACTGCTGCCCGAGGCGATCGGCCTGGACGAGTGGGGTTATCCAATCCTGGGGCCGGTGCCGGATCGGCTGCTGCCGCTGGCGCGGCGGGCGGTCGTGGACTGTCCCACTCTGGCCCTGAAACTGGAGCGTGACGGGAAGTCCTGACCAGTCGTGCCCGCCGGACCTCCCCGGTCCGGTCCTGGGCGGCACTGCCGGCAGGGAACGACCCGCGGCTCCGCGGTCGCGTCCGCGCTTATTCTTCGGAGCCGTCGTCAAGCTGGTGTACGAGGGCCTGAACGGCGTGCGCGAGCAGGGCCACCTTGGTCTCCAACTGGAGGATGCGTTCCTCGAGGAGGGAGGCTGAGGGAGACCCCACCCCGAAGGCGATCTGCCGTGTCATTCCGACCTCCTTTCATTCGGCTCGTGGAGCCGGCCGGTCAACCCTCCGCTCAGCCCGTCCGATGAACGTTTCGCCCGTGCCGTCCCGGAAGCCCGATCCGCGCGCGGCGACCGCTCGGTCAGCCGCGGCCCGCGCGTTTCAGCCCGGCGGCATCATGCTGCCGGCGGATCCCTGCTGGGAAGCACCGGTTCGATCCGGTAGAGCGGGGGCCGGTTGACGTGCGCGGCCGTCGCGCGCTGTCTCTGGCCGGCCACCGTGGCGATCAGGTCCCGGGCCGTGACCAGCCCGATGAGTCGCTCATCCCCGTCGGTCACGGGCACGAAGTCCAGTTGTGCGGCCAGCATCGTCCGCGCCGCCGTGGCGAGGGAGTCCTGCTCGCCGACGTGCGGCAGTGGGCGCCGCGCGACCACGGTGCTGACCGGCTTGCGCATCCGGTCGGGGCCTCCGCCGTCCCAGGCGGCGGCCATCGTCTCCGCGTCGAGGACGCCGATGCAGTGACCGTCGACGCTGACGACCGGCACGTGGTGGAAGCCGCCCTGGCGCATCAGCTCCCACGTCATCAGTAGCGTCTCGGTGGCCGCGACGGTGAGGACGTCGGTGGACATCACCTCGATGACCGGGCGTTCCTCGAGAGTGGAGGTCATCGTGTCGCCTCCAGGTAGGTCGGATGAATCCGCCGCCCGCTGATGTAGTCGCCGCGAATGCGGATGAAGTAGTCGTGGCATCGCGGTGCCCAGGACCGTAGCGGGAGCCGGGAGAGACGTTCGATCTCTGTGGCGACGCGTACGGCTCGTGCCTGCCCGATCACGGTCACCGACCAGCCGAAGCGGGTGTCGGACTCGAAGGCGTCGGCCTCGAACGCGACGATCGTGCCCCGCGTGGCCGAGGCCAGCTTCGACCCGGGCGTCGCCGCGATGATCACATCGTCGCCGTCGAGCACGAAGTGGACCGGCTGGATCGCGGGCAGCGCCCGGTCGGTGAAGACGACGCGGCCGAGCGTCACGGACCGCATCAGGGCGAGGCAGTCCTCCCTGTCGAGGACCTCGAGCCCGCTGGCGTCGAGTCTCATGCCTCGATGCTGCCCCGGCGGAGCGGCCGGGAGCAGAGGCGAAGGTCCCGGCCGAATCCGCCCTTCTCCGTCCAGGTCCGTCGGCGAAAGGACCTTCGTCTCTGCTACGCCCGCGGGCGCCGGTGGTGCCACTCCGGAGTGGGTGGGTCATTCACCGGCCGGCGGCTTCCTCTGTGCGGCTTTGAGCTGGGCGACGAAGGCGGCGGCCTGGGTGCGGCGGCGCATGTCGAGTTTGGTGAAGAGGTTGGAGACGTAGTTCTTGACGGTTTTTTCGGCGAGGAAGAGGTGTTCGCCGATCTGGCGGT
>JAOPYL010000179.1 GCA_025964625.1 Actinoallomurus sp.
GCGAAGCCGAACGCGACGTGCAGGCTTGCGATGATCCAGGTGAACGCGGACGGAAAGACGACCTGCGTGGTGACCTTCCACGCCGAGGCGCCCAGGATCCGCGCGTTGGCGATCAGGTTCTTGTCGACCTCACGGGTGCCCTGGAAGGCGTTGAAGAACACGATGAAGAACACCAGCACCACCGCGGTCGCCACCTTGCCGGACATGCCGAGGCCGAACCACAGCACGAAGATGGCGGCGAGCACGATGCGCGGGATCGAGTTGAAGAGCTTGATGAACGGGCCGAAGACCGCGGCGAGGATCTGTACCCGGCCCAATGTGACGCCGAGCACGATGCCGGCGACCGAGCCGATCACAAATCCGAGAACCGCCTCCTCGAGCGTGACCTCGAACTGCTGCCAGATGGAGCCGGCCTGCGTACCGTTCTGGAACCAGTCCACCAGCTGGTGCCACACGCCCGTCGGCTGGCCGTAGAGGAAGGTGTCGATCCACTTCTGCCGGGCGCAGAGCTCCCAGGCGCCCAGCACGACGACCACCATGGCGACCTGGATCCCCAGGATCATCGCCTGCCGGCGGCGGTTGCGTTTCGGCGCGCGCTGAGCCGGTGCGGGCGGGGGAGTGGGCACGGGCGGCGAGTACGTCGCATCGGACTCGGACACGGTCGTGGCTCCTTGGTCTGCGTGCGCGCTGGTACTCATGCGGCCTCCCCGGCGGAGCCGGCCGTGCGGGCGTACGCCGCCTGGACCTCGTCGCGCAGCGACTCCCAGATCCGCTCGTAGAGCTCCACGAACTGTGGTTCGAACCTGATCTCCTGGACGCGGCGCGGCCGGGGAAGGTCGATGGGGAAGACGTCCTTGACGCTGCCGGGGCCGACCGTGAGGACAACGACCTTGTCGGCGAGCGCGATGGCCTCCTCGAGGTCGTGCGTGACGAAGACGACCGACGGCCGGGTGAGCTCCCACAGATCGAGCAGCTCATCCGACATGATCTGCCGGGTCTGCACGTCCAGGGCCGAGAACGGCTCGTCCATCAGCAGGATCCGCGGCTCGTTGATCAGCGTCTGGGCGAGCGCCACGCGCTTGCGCATGCCACCCGACAGCTGGTGGGGGTAGTGCCCCTCGAAGCCGGACAGGCCCACCCGCCGCAGCCAGTCCCGTGACCGCTCGATCGCCTCCTTCTTGGCGGTGCCCCGGAACAGCGGTCCGGCCGAGACGTTGGCCAGGACCGACTTCCACGGGAAGACGGCGTCCTGCTGGAACATGAAGCCGACCCGCGGGTCGATCCCGGTGACCGGCTTCGCGTCGATCGTCACCGTGCCCTCGCTGGCCGGCTCCAGGCCCGAGATGAGCGAGAGCGTCGTGGACTTGCCGCAGCCGGTGGGGCCGACCACCGCGCAGAACTCGCCGGGCTCCACGACCATGTCGATATCGCGCAGCGCGGTGTACGCGGAACCGTCCGGGGTGCGGAATCGCTTGGTGACGCCCCGTAGTTCGATCGGCGGTGTCGCGTCTGGCTGACTCATGGCTCCTCTTCCCGCGTTCATGTTGCGGAGAGGTTAAGGACGTCTCACCGTCCGGCGCGATCCTTGTGTACGTTATGCGGGATCTCAGCCTTTCTCGCTGTTTTGTGCATTGTGATTACGCTCCTGAAACGGACATAAGAGGCGTTTGACGCTCGGGGGCTTGCCATACTCGACGCATGTGGCCCACGGGCGGCCGGAAGCTGTCCACCCGGATCCTGACCAGCCAGCTCACGATTCTGGTGATGAGCATGCTGGTCGGCTTCGCGCTGTTCGCCCATGAGGAGCGGGCCAAGCTCGATTCGCAGTACCGGCAGCGCGCCCTGGCCATCGCCCAGACCACCGCGGGCACCCCGGAGATCCAGTCGGCGATGGAGTACGGCGACTCCGCCGACCTGGTCCAGAACACCGCCGAGCGGATGCGCAGGGCCGCGGGGGCCGAGTACATCGTGGTGCTCGACCTCAACGGGAACCGGCACTCCCATCCCAACCCCGCCCTGATCGGCAAGCCGGTGAACGAACCCCTGATCGCCGCGGACGGACGCGGCCACGTCGGCATCGACCAGGGCAGCCTCTGCCGTTCGGCGAACGGCAAGGCCCCGCTGTACGGGCCATCCGGCCCCCTGGTCGGCGAGGTCTCGGTCGGTATCTGCGAGCACGCGGTCTCCAACGCCCTGTGGAGCGAGCTTCCCGCCTTCGGGCTGTGGATGGGCCTCGCGCTCGCCTTCGGCGCCGCCGCCTCTTATGCGCTCGCGTGGCAGCTGAAACGGCGTACCTTCGGCCTCGAACTGGAGGAGATCGCCAAGCTCCTGCAGGAGCGCGAGGCGATGCTCCACGGCATCAAGGAGGGTGTGATCGCCTTCGACCGGGCGGGCCGGGTCACCATCGTGAACGACGAGGCGCGGCGCCTGCTGCGGCTGCGCACCTCGACGCTCGGGCAGCGGCTGGAGGACGTCATGCCCTCGGGGCGCCTGCGCGACCTCCTGGTCGGCGCCGAGGGCGGTCCGGACGCGTCCGTGCTCACCGACGAGCACTATCTGACGGTCAACCGGCGGCCGGTGTCCCTCCACGGCCGGGAGCTGGGCGCCGTGGTGACCCTGCGGGACCGCACCGAGCTGTCCGGGCTGCTGCGGGAGCTCGACAGCGTACGCGGGCTGACCGACGCGCTCCGCGCCCAGCAGCACGAGTTCTCCAATCGGATGCACATCGTGGCGGGGCTGCTGGAGCTCGACGACCGCGACGGGGCGCTCGCGTACCTGACCACCGCGCAGGGTGCCGAGGCGGCCCTGTCGGAGTCGGTGCGGGAGCGCATCGCCAACCCCCTCGTCGTCGGGCTGATCCTGGCCAAGTCGGTCGTCGCCGCCGAGCGTGGCGTCACCCTGACGCTCACCGAGGACTCCTGGCTGGGCGACTCCCCGTCGTACGTGCAGGCCGTGCTCACAGTGCTGGGCAACCTGGTGGACAACGCCATCGACGCCGCCGCGCGGCCCGTACCGGCCGGTGAGGAGGCGACCCCGGCCGTGGTCACCGTACGGCTCGTCGACGATGACGGCATCACCATGGTGGTCTCCGACACGGGCCCGGGCATCCCGCCCGGCCACGCCGACTCGATCTTCAGTGACGGCTACAGCACCAAGCCGGGGTCGGACGTGCTCCGCCGCGGGCTCGGCCTGGCGATCGTGCACCGGCTGGTCCACCGGATCGGCGGCCGGATCCGGGTCGACGAAGGGCCCGGCGCGACCTTCACCGTCGAGCTCCCGGACACCGCCTGCCGGGCCGGCGGGCCGGCCGTTCCCGACCGTGGCCGGGGGACCGCGGCCGCGGTCGAGGAGAGGGGAACGGCCCGATGATCGACGTCCTGGTCGCCGACGACGACTTCCACGTCGCCAAGATCCATACCGCCTACGTGGAGCGCGTTCCCGGCTTCACGGTGCTCGGCCGGGCGCACAGCGCGGCCGAGACGCTCGCCGCCGTCTCCGAGCTCCGGCCCGACCTCGTCCTGCTCGACATCTACCTGCCCGACGACAACGGGCTGAACGTGATCCGTCGCGTCCTGGACCGAGCCGCGACGGACGAGGCGCCACCTCCGGACTTCATCGTGATCAGCTCGGCCCGTGACGTGGGGAGCGTACGCACGGCGATGCAGCTCGGGGCGGTGCACTACCTGGTCAAGCCGTTCGGGTTCGCCACGCTCCGGGATCGGCTGACCGCCTACCAGGAGCTCCGCGAGCGGCTCACCACGCTGGACGACCATGCCGACCAGGCGGACGTGGACGCGCTGTACGGCCTGCTGCGCGGGCCGGCGGCGTTGCCGTCGAGCCTGCCCAAGGGCCACTCCGCGCCGACGCTGGAACGGGTACGTGACGCGGTCCGGTCCGCCCAGGGAGACGTGTCGGCCGCCGAGGTCGCCGAGCTCGTCGGC
>JAOPYL010000181.1 GCA_025964625.1 Actinoallomurus sp.
ATGGCATGGCCGGAATGCGGCGAGGCGCGGGGCAGCTCGAGTCCGAAGTTCTGGGCGCGCTGTGGGCCACCGCTCGGCCCCTGACGCCGGCCGAGGTCCAGGTCGAGCTCGGCGGAGACCTGGCCTACAACACGGTGCACACGATTCTGCGGCGCCTGTGGGACAAGGGCCTCGTGGTCCGTGACGCCGGCGGCCGGCGCGGCGCCTACCTGCCGGCCCAGGAGGCCACCGAACTCGCGGCCCGGCTCATGCACGAGGTCCTCCGGCGGGAGCCCGACCGGGCGGCGGTGCTCCAGCGCTTCCTGACCCGCCTGGGCCCGGACGACGAGGAGATGCTCCGTAAGCTCCTCGGCAATGGCTGAGCGGGTCGCCGCCCGGTCATCAGCCCCGCGGCGCGGCCGCCGGGCGTGCGGGCATGAAGATGCGCCAGTGGTGTCCGGCGGGCGTGGTGAACGCGGACCGGCGCCAGCCGTGCGTGTAGCGGGGCCGGCCACCGGTCCGCTCCACGTCGGCGAAGCGGGTCACCCGCGCCTCCAACGCCAGCCTGGCGTCGGTGACCGCCGGGTTGTCGCCGGTCTCCATCGATCTGCAGCCGGCGTAGAACGCCAGCGGCTGGGCCTCGTCCCCGGACAGCGTGCAGGGCGGGCGCAGTCCGAGATCGTGGAGCCGGGTGGCGATCACCACGTAGTCCTGGCGTGAGGTGTTCTCGAACGCGACCATGCGGGCCAGGACCACCTGCTGGCCGATCGCCAGAAAGGCGAGCCCGGTGGCCACGAGGCCCAGTGTCGCGATCCGCCACCGGCTGCGGCCGAACGCCGCCACCGCCGTGAGGAGCTCCGCGACAGGGAGGGCCAGCAGCGCGTACGCCGGAATCAGGAAACGCGGTGCGGCATAGCCGACGAACAGCAGGTATGAGGCCCCGAGCACGGCCCCGCAGGCGGTCGGCGGCGCCAGCAGCGCGAGACGCCGCTCGCGCGCGGCGAGCACGAGACCGCCGGCGGCCAGCACCGGGACCAGCGGCCACCAGAGGGAGAGCGTGGAGACGTGCCAGGTGCTGCCGCAGGGCCTGCACAGCAGCGAGTCGTTGAGCGAACGCAGCTCCATCAGGATGCCGGCGGGGTGCCACCCGAGGCCGCCCTCGATCTGGCTCGAGGCGCGCAGCCGCTGGATGGGATCGCCGAATCTGAGGTAGGCCTCCCCGATCCATTCGATCGCTCCCGCCGCCAGGCCGAGCGCGATCGCGCCCAGGAGGGCGAGGCGCCGCCGGCCGGCGAAGGCGGCCGCCACGACCAGCGGCAGCGCGAGCCATGCCGCGTCGCTGGGACGCATGAGAGCGACGAACGCCAGGCTCGCCGCGAGCAGGATCGGCGGCCGGCGGCCCGGGGCGCGTACCGTGTGCGCGAACCAGCCCGCGGCCGCGACGGCGCCGTACGCGACGTAGAGGTTGGGCATGACCTCGTTGCCGTAGAACTGCACCACCCACAGGCTCGCGAGGAGCAGGGCGGCCAGCGCGGCGGTGACGGGGCGGACCAGGCGGGTCCACGGCCAGTACGCCGCGACGAGGCCGGCCGACGAGAGCGCCGTCATGTACACCCGCAGCGCCGTGAGGGACGGTGTCACCGCGACCACCGGAACAGGGAGCAGGGTGATCCCGCGGGCACGCGGCGGGCTGAAGAAGGCGGCCGGGATGTGCGGGCTGACCTGGCTCAGGTAGACGGTCTCGTCCCAGCCGAGCCTCATCCGCGCCGTGACCGCGATGAGCTGGGCGGCCGCGTACGCGACCGCCACCACCACCAGAGGCGTGCACCGGTGGGAGGCGAACGTGCTCACTCGCTCGCGGACGATCACCCTACAGAGTGTAGGGTCTTGCCGATTACGCGCACGTATTTGGAGGTCTGGAGATCCATGACCCGGCTACTCGTCGTGGAGGACGATCCGGCGATCGGCTCCGAGCTGGTGAACGCCCTCACCGGCCAGGGGTACATCGCGCGTCTGGCGGCGACCGGCCAACGCGCCATCGAGGACGCCCGGGAGGTCGCGCCGGACCTGATCCTCCTCGACCTCGGGCTGCCCGACATCGATGGCGTTGACCTGTGCCGGCGCCTGCGGAGCGAGTTGCCGCAGGCCCTGATCGTCGTGCTGACGGCCCGGTCGCGGGAGTTCGAGGTCGTGGTGGCGCTGGACGCCGGGGCCGACGACTACCTGACCAAGCCGTTCCGGCTGACCGAGCTGATGGCCCGTCTGCGGGCGCATCTGCGGCGGCATCAGGCGATGCCCGAAGACCGCATGGTCGCCGTCGGGGCGCTCCGCCTGGACGTGGCGGCGCGGCGGGCGTTCGTCAGCGAGACCGAGCTGGAGCTCCGGCCGAAGGAGTTCGACCTGCTGACCGCGCTGGCGCGCCGCGCGGGGGAGATGGTCAGCCGCGAGCAGCTGATGGACGAGGTCTGGGACACGAACTGGTTCGGCCCGACGAAGACGCTCGACGTGCACGTCTCCGCGCTCCGCCGCAAGCTGGCCGAGCACGGCGAGGACCCGCTGCGCATCGCGACCCTGCGCGGACGCGGCTATCGCTACGAGGTCGGCTAAGGCAGGAGCAGGGCGAAGACCGGCCGTGCGGGTCCGCGCGGCGGCAGCCGCGGATACTCGATCTCCTCGTCGGAACGACCGCCGCGATGCGCGTCGCGTCGCCCGGGCGAAGGTGAGCGCGGCGCTAACCATGCGCTGAGCCGTCGCTCACCCGGTCCGGTCTAGAGTGCTTCGACAAAGGGCTCGAGGCAGGGCCTTGCTACGACAAAGGGCCCGAGGCAGGGCCTTTTCGTGTGCTAAGGGACCAGTGAACGCATCGAGGCGAGAAGTCATGCTCAGCGAGCATCTGGCGTCCGGCCACTGGCTCCATACGGCGGCGGCCGGGTATGTGACCGCGGGGCTGGCGCCGTTCGCCATTCTGCTCGGCGCAGCCTGGTGGACGGCCCGCCGTGACCGGGCCATCGTCATGGCCGCCGCGCTCTGGGCCCCGGTCGGCGTCATCGCCGCCGTGGTGGTGAACCAGCCGATCGAGCAGATGCCCACGGCGCGGTGGACGGCCTTCCACGGGCTGGTCGTGCACTCCGCGGACCTGCCGGCGCCGAGCGACCACGCCGCGGTCGCGGCGGCCACGGCCGCCGGCCTGTTCCTGGTCGGCCGCCGGTTCGGGCTGATCGCCACGGCCGTGTGGGCCGTCATGGCGCTCGCCCTCCTGCTCGCGGGCGCCGACCCGGAGGACATCGCCACCGGCACCATCGTCGGCGTCACGGTGCCGCTGATCGGCTTCGTCCTCGTCGAGGGCCCGCTCCGGCGCTTCGTCGCACGGGTCCGCCGCACGCGGTTTCGTTCGCTGGCCGGCACCGGGAAGGCCTCCTGATGGGCCTCACCGGCGGTCCGTTCGTCGTCTTGGTCGCGCTGCTGGCGGCGGCCGCGGTCGTGGCCTGCGTGCGGCTGCTGCCGCGGGTCGGGGACGGCACACCGCGCCAGGTCCTGCTCCGGGCCGGGCTCATGACGGGCACCCAGCTGGTGCTGGTGACCGCGATCCTCGTGATGGTCAACTCCTCCTTCGTGTTCTTCGCGTCCTGGTCGGACCTCCTGGGCACGGACAACAGTCAGGCGAACGTCGTCGGCGGTTCCGCACATGCCGCCATGTCACCCGTCAGTCCCGCCGCATCGATCCGGCCGGCGCGCGACGCGCTGTCGCGGAGTGTCCCGCCGAACGACGGCCGCCTGGACTCGATCGTCATCCGCGGACCGCGCACCGGGCTCTCCGCGGCGTCGTTCGTCTACCTGCCGCCGCAGTACTCCCAGCCGGCCTACCGGAACCGGCGCTTCCCGGTCGTGCTGGTCCTCACCCCGGACGTCCGCGCCCTGATGACCCGCCTCCGCCTGCCGGCCGTCGTCGCCGGCCGGATCGCCGCGGGGAGCGTCCAGCCGACGGTCTACGTCATGGTCAGCCCGGCCGGCTGCGTCGACGTGCCCGGCGGCCGGCAGGACGAGACGTTCCTCTCGCAGGACGTGCCGGTGGCGGTCGCGGCGCGCTACCGGGTCGCCCGGGACGGTCGCGGGTGGGGCGTCCTCGGTGACTCCGCCGGAGGCTACTGCGCGGCCAAGCTGGTGCTCGGGCACAGCGACCGGTTCACCGCAGGCGCGTCCGCGGCGGCCGCGTACAACGCTCCGGCGGGGGACCTGTACGGGCGCAGCACGGCCATTCGCGACGAGAACGACCTCGTCTGGCGACTGCGGCACCGGCCGTCTCCGCCGGCCGACCTTCTCACGATCACCGGCGGCGGAAACGAGGCGCAGGCACGGGAGTTCGCCGCGCTGATCCGGCCGCCGATGCGCGGAGGCACGCTGAAACTGACCGGTGGCGGCGCCCTCCCGACCTGGCAGCGGGATCTACCCGCTGTTCTGACGTGGCTCAACCAGCGGCTGAGCGCGGAGAGCTGAAGGCGATGAGTCTCACCGGCACCCCCCTCATCGTGCTGCTCAGCGCGGTGGCCCTGTCCGCGCTGATCGCCGCCATCTGGTTCGCGCCCCGCGCGTCCGGCCCGGCGGCCCGGATCGGCCTGCTCGCCGCCTGCCAGGTGTGCCTGCTGCTGGCCCTGCTCACGATGGGAAACGCCTACTTCGCGTTCTACGGGTCGTGGAGCGATCTGTTCGGCGTGTCCGCAGGCGCCGGCGACACCGGCGATCCCGCCCTGCGGTCCACCGGAGGAGCGCTCGCCCGCAACCAGGACGGCCGGCCCCTGGTACCCGTGCAGGACTCGTTCGTCCAGCAGCACCAGCTACCCGTCGGTGAAGGACGGCTCGAGGCGGTGACCATCCACGGCCAGCGCTCGGGGATCACCGCGCGCGCCTACGTCTACCTGCCACCGCAGTACTTCCACGACCACACCACGCGCTTTCCGGTGGATCTCGCGCTCACCGGCTACCCGGGCAACGCCGAGAACCTCATCACGCGGCTTCGCCTCCCGCAGACGGCGGCTCTGGAGATCCGGGCCGGCCGCATCAAGCCCATGATCTTCGTCATGATGCGGCCCATGCTCACCCCGCCTCGCGACACCGAGTGCACCGACGTCCCGGCCGGCCCGCTGGCCGAGACGTTCTTCGCGCAGGACCTGCCGGCCGCGATCAGTACGGCCTACCGCACCGCCCCGGGGCCGGGCGCGTGGAGTGCGCTGGGGGACTCCACCGGCGGCTACTGCGCGCTCAAGCTCGCCATGCGCCACTCGGACCGCTTCGGCGCGGCCATCTCGCTGTCGGGCTACTACAACGCGCTGAAGGACTTCACCACCGGCGACCTGTACGGCGGCAGCCGGACGTACCGGAACGAGAACGACCTGGTCTGGCGGCTGCGGCACCTGCCCGCCCCGCCGGTCGACGTCCTCGTCACCACCAGCAAGGTCGGGGAGAAGGACTACAGGCAGACCCTGCAGTTCGTCGCGCTGGTACACGCGCCGATGCGTGTCGCCTCCATCACCCTGCCCACCGGGGGGCATCACTTCAGCGTGTGGAACCGTGAGCTGACCCCGGCTCTGCTCTGGCTCAGCGCCCATTCCGGCCGCTGACGCTCCCGTTGGCGCGGCCGGCCGCGATCAGGCGGCGCGCCGACCCGGTCGCCCACCCGGTCGCCCACCCGTGCCCGCCGAGCACCTCTGTTCAGGACCGGCGCCTCAACGCCGATCGGTGGTTGGACGGTGCACCGGCCACCGAGGGGGCCCGCGTGCCCCCACCCGGCCTCAGCAGGGGGTCCCGCGGGGGAGCTGATACGTGCCGCCCAGGCGGTAGCGGCCGGGCGCGGGGGTGTACAGCCGGGTCCAGTCGCCCGCCCGGGCCACGCACCCCGGGCTTCCGCCGAGAACGCCGAGCCACGGCGACCAGGGCACCCGGATGAGCACCCAGCCCCCGGCCGGGACGGTGATGTCCAGCTCGCCGTCGTCCGCGCGGTCGACGGTCGCCGGGGGATCGGCGAGCGGGTCCGGGTCGGCGACGCGATACAGGCGCCAGTGACGGTCGTGCCACACCTGCCGCAGCCACGGTTGGCCGTTGCTGACGATCTGCGCCTCCCGGATCCCCTCCCAGTCCGGTGGGGCGTCGGACAGCACGACGTACCGTACGGCCCACCGCCGCAGCCAGGCATGGTACGTATCCGGGGTGAGGCTTCCGTCGTAGAACAGCGGGTTCCGGTTGACGTCGGCCTGCCTGTTCCAGCCGCGCGCGAGGTTCACCTGCGGGGCGAACTCCGATGCCTCGAGGTGGGTCCGCTCGGGCACCACCTCGACCCGGCCCTGGTCGGCGCGCACCTGCCGCAACTCGGCGATCACGGCCCCCGCGCGGCTGCCGGAGGACCCCGTGGTGACGACGTCGAAGACCGGCCTGGCCACCTGGGAGATGACGGTGGCCGCGAACGCGGCGTACAGGATGACGATCTTTCGTTCCATGGCGGCGGCCAGCAGCATCGCACCACCGAACAGCAGGGCGAGCCGGTCGACGTTGCTGCCCACCTGCGAGGGGATTATCCAGGTGAGGATGGTCCCGGCGGCGTAGACGACCGCGCCGGCCCGCACGCTCCGCCACGATTTCGGTGCGTAGAAGGCGAGGGCGACGGCGCTGGCGACCGGTGCCGCGACCAGGAACCAGGGAAACGGCTGCACGCCGCTGAAGGGGAAGAGCAGCGAGGAGATCGCCACGACGAACGGGGGCCCGGCGGCCAGGGCGTACGCCGGGCGGCGCCGTCTGGTGAGGAACAGCGCGGCCGCGGCGACCTCCAGGAAGAGCCCGGCCACCGGGCTCGCGAGCGTGGCCAGTACGCCGAGCGCGAGTACGGCCACGGCCCGCGGGGCGCGGGGGCCGCGTGTCGAGAACACCACGGTCAGGGCCGCGAGGCCGAACAACACGCCGAGTGCGAACGTCACGCGTCCGGACACCGCGT
Source organism: Actinoallomurus sp. (assembly GCA_025964625.1). Taxonomy (GTDB): domain Bacteria; phylum Actinomycetota; class Actinomycetes; order Streptosporangiales; family Streptosporangiaceae; genus Actinoallomurus. Next base: position 6,959 of record JAOPYL010000181.1, read on the forward strand.
TGCAGGAAAGGGAGAAGGCCCCCCACAGCGCCGGTGCCAGCGGACGGCCGATCCCCGAGCGCATGAGGAGCACGGCGAGCAGGGCGGCCGAGAGCGTGCCGGCGATCACCCCGGTCGTACGGACCCCCAGCAGGGCCATCAGGTAGGGGGAGATGATGCTGTAGGAGGCGGGATGCATGCCGCCGTACCACGCGAGGTCGTAGGCCGAGCTCGGATGCCGGAGGGCGAACTCCGCCCACGCGCTCTGCGCCGCGAGGTCTCCGCCGCCGTCCCCCAGGAACAGGGCCCATAGCAGGTGGAGAATGCCGGCAACCGCCGTCGCGGCCACGACGGGATGGAACAACCACCGCTGGTGGCGAACCGATCGTGTCCGTATGGCGTCGGCCGGGCGCGCCGGCTGAAGAGTGGCGGTCATCTCCTGGCCGCGCTATCCGCAAGCCCGTCATGGGACAGTTGGGAAGCCAGGGACATTCGCCCAATGATCAACGATCGTGGCCCCGAGGGCAAATCAGCCGAGTTGTGAAATCGACTACATCCCGCTGAGCGCTAAAGCATTCCATTTATTGATCATGGTCGGCACCGGCCGGTCTCGCCCGGACGCCGCGGGCGGCGGTGCGGCGGCCAGGCGCGTACGACCTGCCGGTAGGCGGTCTACCCGTCACCGAAGCGGCGGAACAGTGCCGGCTCCTCATGCCACCGGAGTACGGCCGTGGCCGCCGGCCGGTCGGCCATCACGGACCACGTCGGCGACGACTCCCCGGGCGAGCGGGAAGAACACCGGGCTGCCCGCCACGGCGAAGGCTCGCGCATGCCGTCACTCTCTCACTCCGGCTTACCGCTCACGCCGTCCGGCCCGGTGTGCCTGAGTCGGCGGTCATAAGCGTTACTTACCCGGTTTTTGAAACATTGCCGCCTTGTGTGCCAGGCCCTACTCTTTACCGGCGGACCAGTCGATGGGCTCCACGGCGAGCCACTCACATGGGCCTCTCGGGCAGCAACCGGAAAGGCGAATTTGTGACTCAGCTTGTCGTGGAGAGCAACGGCGTTTCGGTTGCTCTGGATCCACGACGTTCCTACCGCGTGGGCCGGGATCCGGGCTCGGACATCGTCGTCGGCGTCGACGGCGTCTCCCGCGTGCACGCCGTCCTGCGGTTCGAGGGCGGCCAGTGGATTCTCGAGGACCTCGGAAGCGCGAACGGCACGTACGACGGCGGCCGGCGAGTCCAGCGGGTGATCGTGGGGCCGGGAAGCGAGGTGCGGCTCGGTCACCCAGAGCAGGGTGTGCCGGTCGCCTTCCGCGCCGGTCAGGCGCCGGCGACGCGGATACAGCCGTCCGAGCCGCCCGCTCCCGCCCTCCCCCGGCAGCCGTACCCGCCGCCGTGGCAGGACGCGCCCGGCCGGTTCCAGCAGCCGCCCACGCGGACCGGTGGCGCCGGACCCGTGTACCCGCCGCCCCAGCAGCCGGGCCCGTATTCCGGCCAGGCGGCGACCTTGGCGCCGTCAGTGGCGGGACGGCCCGGTGGGTATCCCGGCCATCCGGCGGCTCCCGGCCCCGCTCCGCGCACGCCCGCCGGCTACGAGCAGACCCACGGGGCGGCGTCGCGGTCCCCGATCGTGCGGACGATGAGCGGTCAGTACCGCGAGCCCGCCAAGATCCGGAATCTGGGCGGCGCGCACGTCCTGCGCATCGGCCGGGCGCCTGAGAACGACATGGTCGTCACCGACCTGCGGGTGTCTCGTCAGCACGCCGAGCTGCGATCCGCCGGCGGCACGTACGAGATCGTCGACGTGGGCAGCCGCAGCGGCACCTACGTCAACGGCCAGCGCGTCGAGCGGTCGCCGATCGGCCCGCAGGACATCATCGGCATCGGTCCCTCCACCTTCCACCTGGTGGGCGACGTCCTCATGGAGTACGTCGACACGGGCGCGGTCAGCCTCAGCGCGCACGACCTGACCGTCATCGTCGACAAGGACAAGGTGCTGCTGGACCATGTCTCCTTCCCGCTCGGCGAGAAGTGCCTGGTCGCGATCATCGGTCCCAGCGGCTCCGGCAAGTCGACCCTGCTACGCGCACTGACCGGGCTCCGGCCCGCCGACCAGGGCACGGTGTCCTACGACGGCCGTGACCTCTACCGCGACTACGCCGAGTTGCGCTCGCGCATCGGGCTGGTACCGCAGGACGACATCCTGCACACGCAGCTCACCGTGCGGCGCGCCCTGATCTACGCGGCGGAGCTGCGTTTCCCCGACGACACCCGCCAGCACGAGCGGAAGGCCCGGGTCGACGAGGTCCTGAAGGAGCTCGGCCTCGACCACCGCAGGGACAACAAGATCTCGGCTCTGTCCGGCGGCCAGCGCAAGCGCGTCAGCGTCGCCCTCGAGTTGCTGACCAAGCCGTCGCTGTTGTTCCTCGACGAGCCGACCTCCGGTCTCGACCCGGGCCTGGACAAGTCCGTGATGCAGATGCTGCGCGGCCTCGCCGACGACGGCCGGACGGTCGCCGTCGTCACGCACAGCGTCGCCAACCTCGACATCTGCGACCGGCTTCTCGTGATGGCCCCGGGCGGCAGGATCGCGTACTTCGGGCCGCCCGGGGAGGCGCTGCCCTTCCTCGGCTTCGACGACTGGGCGGATGTCTTCCAGGCGTTCGACGACCCCTCCAGGGACTGGGGTGGCCGGTACCTTCAGTCTCCGGCCCACCAGAAGTACGTCGAGGCCGAGCTGGTCCAGCCGGTCGCCCAGGCCGGTCCGGTGAATTTCAAGCCGCCCCCCAAGGCACAGAGCTGGCCCGAGCAGCTCAGCACGCTGATCCGCCGCTATGTCCGGAGCATCGCCGCCGATCCGATGTTCCTCGGCATCACCGTGGCCCTGCCCATCGTGATGGGCCTGCTGGCCCGCGTCGTCCCCACCGGCGACCTCCTGGGCCCGCCGAACAGCGACGGCAACGCGGCGAACCTGCTGCTGATCCTGTGCATCGGCGGCTGCCTGACCGGCGCCGCCAACGCGGTACGCGAACTGGTCAAGGAACGCCCCATCTACCAGCGAGAACGCGCGGTCGGACTATCCAGGTCCGCGTATCTCGCGTCAAAGCTGCTGGTCCTGGGCCTGATCACCATCGGTCAGGGCGTGATGCTCACCATGGTCGCCATGCTCGGCGTGAAGACGCAGGACAAGGGAGTCTTCACCACACCGATGACCGAGCTCGTGCTCGCCGTCGCGCTGCTGTCCTTCACCGCGATGACACTCGGCCTGCTCATCTCCGCGCTGGTCAGGACCAGCGAGATGACCATGCCGCTGCTCGTGCTCTCCACCTTGGTCCAGGTCGTCTTCTGCGGGGCTCTGGTCCACCTGGACGGCAAGCCTGTCCTGGAGCAGATCTCCTGGTTCGTGCCGGCACGATGGGCCCTCGCCGCCATGGCGGCCACGCTCAACGTCGGTCAGCTCATCCCGCACATCAAGGACCCGCCGGACCCGTTGTGGAAGCAGCAGGCCGGCATCTGGGCGCTGGACATGGGGGTGATGGTCCTCCTCGTGGTGGGCCTGTCCTTCCTCGTGGCGCGCATGCTCCGCCGTCAGGAGCCGGAGGTCATGCGCAAGAAGTGACCGGGCGCCCGTGTGGCCGCCACCACGCGCCCACCATGATGCGGTACGTGCCTCCGGCCACGCGCCAGCCGTGGGAGGCGGTGTCCCATCGGCTCGTCCACATGTGGGGGGCCATGGCCGATCTGCGGCACCGGCCCGGCCCGCTATGCTCACCGGCGCCCCCGAGCGCAGGACCGTCCGCGTCGACGCCCAGCGGCCATACCATCAGGGGCCTGAAGAGGAGCGAAGAATGCCGGACACGTGGGTTGTTGTCGGTCTGGACAATGGCGGCACCTGTAACAACGCCACGGTGCTGGACGCGTCGGGGGAGTTTCTCGTGGATCGCCTGGTGGAGACCCCCAGCCGCGTCCAGGAGGGTCCTGAGGTGGCCGTCGAGGCCCTCGCCGAGGCGCTGGAGGGGATCCTGGATGTCACCGCCACGGCACGGACGCAGGTGCGTGCCGTCGGGCTGGACACGCCCGGCCCGGCGAGCGCGGACGGGGTGATCTCCTCCAAGGGCGCCACGAACTTCCCGCAACCGGAATGGTGGGGCTTTGACATCCGCAGCGCGCTCGAGGACCGGCTCGGGCTGCCCGTCGTCTACAACAACGACGGCAACGCGGCGGCGCTCTACGCCCATCACGCGCACTTCGGAGCCGACGCGGTGCGGCATTCGTCCATCTCGGCCATTGTGGGCACCGGGCTGGGCGGCGGCGTCGTCGAGGCCGGGCAGGTCGTGCGGGGCGCCGCCGGGATGGCCGGCGAACTGGGCCACGTCCACATACCGATGCAGGGTCTCCTGGAGGACGGCCAGCCGCTGCCCGTGTGCAACTGCGGCTTCGGCGGCGACGCCGAGAGCGTGGCATCCCTCACCGGGATCGTGAAGAACCTGCTGCCCTACTGGCTGACCAGGTTCGACGGGCACGAACTCGGTGCGGTCGGGCTCGCGGACGCCGCCAAGCTGGTCCGTTCCCACGCGGAGGACGGCGACCCGCTGGCGCTCAAGGTCTTCGAGCAGCAGGCGATGGCGCTCGGGCGGCTCTTCACGATCGCCGCCAACTTCACCGACCCGAGCGCGTACTTCATCGGCGGCGGCGTCGTCGAGACCGGGCCGCGGTTCCGTGAGTGGTTCCTGGGCAAGGTGAGCGAGCACACCGTGCTCCGCGAGGAGCAGGCCCGCGTCGCGGCGTTCGCGCTCGTCCCCGACCTGGACATGGCCGGTGCCAGGGGAGCCGCGATCGCCGCCCGCGACGCGTCCGGCGAGTAGACCGAGGAGAGTCGATCCACGCTCGGCGGGAACCGGCGTCGCCCGCACGTTCCGCGGCGAGGGGTCGCCGGACGGAACGTGAGGCGAGCACGGATTTCGTCTCACCGGCGTCATGGTGCGGGCGGCGTGCAGGCGCGTCCCTTCTCGTACACGACGAGGCCCTGGGAGAGGCGGAGCGGGACCAGGATCAGCTCCACGACCAGGCCCTTCCACGCGTAGTAGACGTTGACGGCCTTCATCAGGTAGACGAACGGGATGTTCGCCAGCACCCGGAACACCGGCAGCCTCCGCCGTCGCGCCGCGTAGATCAGCGGAGGCACGGTGAACAGCAGTTCGGGCCCGAGCCAGAACGCCAGGGTGGGGCCGACCGGCTTGTGCATCCCGAGGGTGAGCAGGAGCGGTGTGGCCCACCACAGCGGTGCGGTGAAGACCTCCACCAGCGCCAGGATGATCCACACGGCCAGCATGGGTTTGCGGGTGACCATCTTCCCGAGGTGGAGCCGGACGTTCTGGAAGAAGCCGGCCATCCAGCGCCACACCTGCTTCCGCAGATAGGTCAGGGTTTCGGGGTCGGCGGCCCATGCGACCGCGTCACCGACGTAGACGGCCCGGTTGCCCGCGATCTGCATCGACCAGGTGAAGTCCATGTCCTCCACGATGGTGCGCTCGGGGAAACCGCCGAAGGCGACGAGCGGCTCGCGCCGGAAAGCCGAGCAGCAGCCGGAGCAGACGACCGGGCTGTTCGCCCTGTTCTGGATCGGCCGGTGCCAGTGGAAGCCGAAAAGGTACTCGATGGAGCGCCCGCGCTCCCAGATGGTGCGGGTATAGCGCGTCTGGACGTTTCCGGCCGCCACGACGACCCTCGGATCGGCGAACGCGGGCTTGATCTTCTCGATGTAGTCGCGTGCGAGCACGGTGTCCGCGTCGACGGCGAGCACCAGGTCGGTATCGCAGTGCGGCAGCGCGTGGTTCTGCGCCTTGGCCTTGCTGCCGAGATTGGCCGGGGGTGTCAGCACGGTCACGCCGGAGGCCACCGCGACCTCGCCGGTGCGGTCGGCCGAGCCGTCGTCGACCACGATGATCTCGTCGGGCGGGACCGTCTGCCGGAGCAGGGCCTCCAGTGTCGCCGGAAGCCCCGTCTCCTCATTGTGAGCCGGGACGATGACGGTGAGGGTTGGCGTCATTTGTGCCTCCGGAATCGGGTGACCGCGTTTCCGGCGATCACGGCGAGCCCGACGGCGCCGTAGACGATGGTGCTGAACCCGATAAAGGGCAGGCCCCCGTGCATGTGAAGCCCCTTTCATGAAGGTGGGGCCCAACGGCAGAACCGGCTCGTGCCTACTCAGGCGCCGGACCCGCCGTTGGGCATGCCCGCCATGATGGGGTTCGCGCGACCGGTGCGTCCATGCCTGTGTGCGTGCTGTGGATAACCGGCCGGAACGAAGCGCCAAGCTAGACGATTGACAATCTAGAGATCTTTAATGGCTGGGGTTATGGCGGTGCGAGATCGAGATCGGTCTTGGCGATGAAC